>CAYNDV010000041.1:0-31375 GCA_964396055.1 uncultured Vicinamibacterales bacterium
GGTTCTGGATGTCGGCGTACCGCTTGAACGCCTCGTGTACCACGCGCGGGCTCGGGCAGACGCCCCCGTTGTTCAAGTTGATGAGCGTGCGGTCCAGCGTGAAGGCGCTCTGGATCTCCCGCCAGTACGATTCGTCCTGCGCCACGTCGTCGGCCGTCCGGCCCGCCACCGCCTGCGACGCTTCCAGCACGCGGGTGAGGCCGTCGGCCCCGAACGCGGCGAACGCCGCCGACCCGCCCAGACTGCTGCGCAATGTGGAAGACAGGAACGCGCGGCGCGATGGCATCATCGTTCTCCTGTGATCGTGTCCGCCCAACGGCCCCGTGCTGTCCGAACGGCCCAATGGCCCAACGGCCGAACGGCCTTCCATCAGATGCCCGACGCAGCCGATGCCTTCTGCACGTCAGGCACGCCAATGACGACCGCCGCCATCGCGTTGCCCTCGACGGCCGTGCAGTACAGGTACTCCACGTTGATGCGGGCGTCGCTCAACAGGCGCGCCAGCCGGCCGAGGGACCCGGGGTCGTTGGGCACCACCGTATAGAGCACGTCGCGCTGCTCGACCTGCATCCGCTGCTCGCGCAGGAGCGACGCGGCGTGCAGGGGGTTGTCGACGATCAGCCGGAGGATCCCGACGGCCTCGAGCTGGAACGCCAGGATGTTCACCTTCTCACCCGACAGGAACATGCACACCCGGGCGGCCGACCCCGGAACGTTCTGGAGCCGAAGGTTCAGTTCTGTGCGGATGGCCATGCTCGGGATTCTACACCCAGCCCCTGGCCCCTGGCCCGTGGCCCCTATAAGATACCGGTAGCCCCCGCGAGGTCCCGTCATGCCGAATGCCGTCCCTGCTCAGATTCCCGTCGCCGCCCGCGTCGCCGGGTTCACGTACGCGATCCGCAACATCGTGGCCGAGGCGAAAAAGGTCGAAGCCACAGGCCGCACCGTCAAGTACCTCAATATCGGCGATCCGATTCCCTTCGGGTTCAAGACGCCCGCCCACATGATCGAGGCCGTCGCCCGCGCCATCCGCGAGGGTCACAACGGGTACGGTCCGTCGCCGGGCATCCAGGAAGCGCGCGAGGCTGTGGCCGACGACTACTCGGCCCGCGGCGTGCCCATGAGCCCCGAACGCGTGTTCCTGACTTCGGGCACGTCCGAGGGCATTGAACTGGTGCTCAACGCCCTCGCGAACCCGGGCGACCGGGTGCTGGTGCCGATGCCGACCTATCCCCTGTACACGGCGGTCACCGCCAAGATCGGGGCCGAGGCGGCCTACTACCGCAAGGACCCGAATCACGGCTGGCTGCCCGACCTGGATCACATCCGATCGCTCATCACGCCGAACACGCGGGCCCTGGTCGTCATCGATCCCAACAACCCCACCGGCGCGATCTACCCGGACCACGTCCGCCGCGAGCTCATCGCGCTGGCGCGCGCCCACGGCTTCGTGCTGCTGGCCGACGAGGTGTACGGCGATCTCGCCTACCACGGCCCGACGACGCCGATGGCCACGCTGGACCTGGATGCGCCCGTGATTTCGTTCGGCAGCCTGTCGAAGGCCTACCTCGCACCGGGGTGGCGCGCGGGATGGATGGCCGTGGGCGCGAGCCCGTCGATGACCGACGTGATTGCCGCCATCCGCAAGCTGACCGATGGCCGCCTGTGCTCGACCGTGCCGATGCAGTACGCCATCACGGCCGCGTTGCGCGGCGACAAGTCGCACCAGGAGGTCTTCCGGCGCGAATTGCGCGAGCGGGCCGACGTGACCGTGTCGATGCTCAACGCCATCCCGGGCATCACCTGCGTTGCCCCGCAGGGCGCGTTCTACGCCATGCCCAGGGTGACGCTGCCGCCCGGCCGGACCGACGAAGACTACGTGCTGTCCCTGCTGCGCGAGGCGGGCGTGCTCTGCGTGCACGGCTCCGGGTTCGGCACCGTCCCGGAGGACGGGTTCTTCCGCGTCGTCTTCCTCGCGTCGCCGGCCGAACTGCGGGGCATCTACGAGGCCATGGCCGCGTTCACGAGGGAGTACCTCGCCAGGGGCTAGCGGCCGGGGGCGGGAGGCTGGCGTGTTCACTCCACTGCGCGTCGCCGCCGCCTACCTGCTGGCCGCCGTCGCGATGACGTGGCCGCTCGCCGCCGGGCTCACGCGCGACGTGCCGTGGGACCTGGGCGACCCGCTGCTGAACATCTACATCCTGCGGTGGACCGCCGACCAGGCGTTGGCGTTCCTGGCCGGCGACGGACAGGCCCTGGCGCGCTACTGGCACCCGGGCCTGTTCCATCCCGAACCCCTGGCGCTCGCGTGGTCCGAGCACCTCACGCCGCAGATGCTGCAGGCGTTGCCGGTCCTGGCCGTCACCGGCAACGGTATCCTGGCCTACAACCTCCTCTTCCTCTCCACGTTCGTGCTGTCCGGCCTTGGCCTGTTCCTGCTCGTGCGCGAGTGGACGGGCCGGCCCGCCGCGGCGTTTGTCGCGGGGCTGATCTTCGCGTTTGCGCCGTACCGCATCGGTCAGTTCTCGCACCTGCAGGTGCTGTCGGCCCAGTGGATGCCCTTCGTCCTGTTCGGGCTGGCCCGCTACTTCGCCGCCGGCGGATGGCGGCCCCTGGCCCTGGCTGCCACGGCCCTGGTGCTCAACAACCTCTCGTGCGGCTACTACCTGCTGTATTTCGCGCCGTTCGCCGGCCTCTACATCGCCTGGGAGGTGTCGCGGCGCGCGTGCTGGCGGGATGCGCGGATGTGGGGGCAACTGGCAGCCGCCGCGGCCGGGACGGCCGCGGCCACGCTGCCGTTCCTGCTGCCCTACGCGGCCGTGCGCGCCCGGGGGTTCGAGCCGAGACCGATGGCTGAAGTGGCAGCGTTCTCGGCCGATGTGTACGGCTACCTCACGGCCCATCCTCTGAACCGCGTATGGGGCTCGGTCGCCCAGGCGTTCCCGAGGGCCGAGGGTGAGTTGTTTCCAGGCGCGATTCCCGTGCTGCTGGTGCTCGTGGCCCTTGCCGCCGCCGTGAATCAATCCCGGATTGATTCATGCAATCGAACACCGAAATGTATAAATCAATCCGGGATTGATTGGCGGCGGGGGGCGGCGTACCTGGCGCTCGCCGTCTGCGTCGCGCACGTGCTTTTGCTCAAGGTTCTCGTGTTCACCGGCGGCGTGGCCGTGAAGGTGGCCGGGTTTCCGCTGCGCGCGTCGAGCCCCGGCCGGACGCTGCTCATCGCCGTCGTCACCGGAAGTGTGGCCCTCGCCTTGATGCCCGGTTGGCGCGCGCTGGCGAGCCGGGCGTGGCGCTCGCCGCTCGCCCTCGCGATCGCCGGCATCTGGCTCGCGTGGACCCTGTCGCTCGGACCCCGCCCGTCGGCGATGGGACGCCCGTTCGCCGACTGGGGGCCGTATGCGTGGCTGCACGCCGGCGTACCCGGCTTCGACGGCTTGCGCGTCCCGGCACGGTTCGCGATGATCGTCGCGCTGTTCACGGCGGCGGCGGCCGGGTACGGCGCGGCCGCCATCGAGCGGCTGCGCCGCGGATCGGGGCTGGCGCTCGCAGCGGTGTGCGTCGCGTTCCTGGCTGAAGCGACCGCCGCGCCCCTGCTTGTCAACGGCACCTCACCGCTCGCGGGCGTGGTCACTCCGCAGGGCCGCATCGGCGGGGAACTCGGCGCGCAGCCGATCCACCGGCGGGTGGCCGCGCTGCCAGCCGGCAGCGTCCTGGCCGAGTTCCCCTTCGGCGTCGACGACTACGAACTGCGCTACATGCTGGCCTCGCTCACGCACGGCAAACCCCTGCTCAACGGGTACAGCGGAGGGTTTCCCACCACGTACATGAGGTACCGGGCCAGACTCGGACGGGTACTCGACGACCCCGACGGCGCCTGGCAGGCCCTGCTGACCTCCCCCGCCACCCACGTCATCGTCCACGAGGGGATCTACCTGAACGGCGAGGGCGCGCGCGTCACCCGGGATTTCATCACCCGCGGAGCCAGGGAACTGGCGCGGGACGGGGGAGATGTCCTGCTGGCCGTGATCAGGCGGTGAGCCGCAGGCCGTTGGTGCCCCACGAAACCCGGCAGGACTCAGCCGCGGATCCCACACGCGGCGTTGCCCGGAAGATCCCACTTCTACACACCGTGTAGCAGGACCGCTGCGCGTCACTGCACGGATCGGCACGATCACGCGGATTCCGGCCTGATTTCGCGCGATCGGGGGTACGCCAGCCCTGTGATCGGTTCTTGCTAGGGGATCGGTCGGGTCGGCTGGACGCTTCGGCGCCGTGGCTGCGGGTCAACCCGGCATCGCCGGGGGCAACACGGCATGAAGGTCGTCCGGCCTGGTTCGGGCACCCGTCCGGCCCATCGGCCGGGCCGTCCCGGGTCGTTGTGGAGGCCACCGTGACACGCCGCTGGATGCACAGACCGTCGCGGTTCGGAGATGCTGCCATCGTCCTGTTCCTGGTCGCGCAGGCGGCCGATGGCGCATTCACCTACATCGGCGTCCGGATGCTGGGCCTCGGCATCGAGGCCAACCCGCTCATCCTGACGTTGATGGTCACCATCGGCGCCGCGCCCGCGCTGCTCGGCGCCAAGGTCCTGGCCGCCGTGTGCGGCATCTCACTGCACCTGCTCGGGGTGCATCGCATTGTCGCGTTCCTCACCGCCCTGTACATGGCCGGGGCCGTGGCTCCCTGGGTGGGGCTGCTGGCGATTCATTGACGCGTGGCAGGGCTGAAGCCCTGCACTACATTTCCTTCACGACACCGCCCTGCACGGCTCTGCCCTGCACGGCTCTGCACGGCACGCGCTCCACCACACCGCCCTGCACGGCTCTGCACAGCGCGGCCCTGCACGGCACTTGCGGTTCGCGGTTTCGTGGCGTCCGACTTCCCTCGACGTCGCTCGGGACAAGTCAGCTGGACGCCTGCTGGTGCTGTCTCTCTAGGTCCTGGTGTATCGCTTCAGCGCGTCACCGGCCCCCAGGCTTCCGTCCAGGGTCGCCTCGCGGACGTCGAGCCAACGGGCGTTCGGCCGCAGGCGCGCCACGCGGTGGATGTTGAGCAGGTGGTCGGTGGTGATGTTGTCGGTGGTGACGTTACCGGCGCCCGTACCGCAGGCGAGGGTGAGCGACGGGCGCAGGCAGTTGAAGATGCCGCCGATGGCGCCCTGAGTGGTCGGCTGATTCACGAGGATCCGCGACACCTCGAACTGCGCGAAGTCGCCGACGACGGTTTCGTCGTCGGCGTACACCGCCACGGTGTGCCCGATGCCGCCCCGCCGCGTCACCGCGCGGCACACCTCCAGCGACTCCGCGTACGATTCGCACGTGTAGAGCGCGAGCACGGGCATGAGGATCTCATGCGACAGCGGATGCGCGGGGCCCACGCCCGAACACTCGGCCACCACCAGCCGCGTTCCGGCCGGCACGTCGAAGCCGGCCCGCGCGGCCAGGACCGCGGCCGGCTGCCCGACGGCCTCCGGCCGCATCCGCGCATGTTCGATGTCGAAGCACACGGGCCCCAGGCGCTGCGTTTCGGCGGGGCTGCAGAAGTAGGCACCCCGCTCCTCCATGAGAGCCCGCAGGCGGGCCGCCACGCCGTGTTCGACGACCAGTGCCTGCTCGCTGGCGCACACCGTGCCGTTGTCGAACGTCTTCGAGTGAACGATTGACGAGGCGGCATGCGGGAGGTCGGCAGAGTGGTGCACGTACACCGGCACGTTGCCGGGTCCTACTCCGTACGACGGCGTCCCGGATCGCTGCGCCAGTTCGACGATCCCGGTCGTGCCGGTGGCCAGGATGAGGGCGAGCGACGGATGCCGCATCACCGCCTCGAGGTGATCCGTGCCGCCGCGGGTCATCACCTGGATGACGTGCGGTGGGGCGCCGGCGGCCTCGGCGGCGGACAGCAGGATGCGCGCGGTCTCGCGCACGCAGCGCCGCGCGGCCCGGTGCGGACTGATGATGAGCGGGTTGCGCGTCTTCAGGCAGATGAGCGCCTTGAAGATGGCCGTGGATGTGGGGTTGGTCAGCGGGACGGTGCCGAGCACGGGTCCGCGCGGCTGCGCCACTTCGGTGAGGCCGGCCCCTGGATCGTGGCGGATCTCGCCGACGGTCCTGCGGTGGCGGATGTCCTGATAGACCAGCAGGCTGGCCCACGCGTTCTTCAGGACCTTGTGCTCGTAGACGCCGATGCCCGTCTCGTCGATCGCCAGCCGGGCCAGGTGCGCCCGCGCCTCGTAGGCGGCCTCGAAGACGGCGTGCACCACGCCGTCCACCTGTGCCTGGTCGAACGCCCGGAAGACGTCGGCGGCGCCGGCGGCGCGGGCGAGCAGTTCGTCGGCGTCATGCTTCGGTTCGATCTGGGACATGGGACGCGGCACCGGATGCGGGCGAGCGTACGCCCGGGGCCTGCGTAGCCTATGGCAGGTGCCCGCCGAGCGCAACACCACCTGTGCCCACCGCCTGTGCCCGACCGGCTCGACAGGCGCCCGCTGGAGGCCGGCCGCTGCGGGCCGGCCATTTGCCAGCCGGGGTCCGTGGAGACCAGAATGGCGTCGCCCCGCGCCGCCCGCCCGGGACCCCGGAGAGACCCATGGACCTGCGCGCCAGCTACCCCGACAAGTTCGAGTCCGAGGATCGGATCTTCTCCAACCTCCGGCGTGGCGACCGGATCTTCATCGGCACCGGCTGCGGCGAGCCCCAGCACCTGGTGCAGGCGCTCACCGACTACCTGCACTCCAACCCGAAGGCGCTGTTCGGCGCCGAGATCCTCCAGGTGTGGACGCTGGGCGTGGCGCCCTATACCGACGAGCGCCTGCAGGCCAACGTCCGCCACAACTCGTTCTTCGTGGGGCACACCACGCGGGCGGCGGTGAACAAGGGCCTGGCGGACTACACGCCGATCTTCCTGTCGCAGGTGCCCGACCTGTTCCACCGCCGCCTCATCGACATCGACGTGGCCCTGATCCAGACCTCGCTGCCCGACCGGCACGGCTTCCTCAGCCTGGGCGTCAGCGTGGACATCGTCAAGGCGGCCATCAAGGCGGCCTCGCTCGTGGTGGCCCAGATGAACCGCCACATGCCGCGGGTGCAGGGCGACGGGTTCCTGCACGTGAGCGACGTGGACTACCTCGTGCACCACGACGAGCCGCTGCTCGAATACCGGCCGAGCGTGCCCGATGAGATCGCCGCGCGCATCGGCCGCCACGTGGCGCGCATCGTCCAGGACGGCGACACCATCCAGGTGGGCTACGGCAGCGTGCCGAACGCGATCATGGCGGCGCTGGCCCGCAAGAAGCACCTGGGGGTCCACACCGAGCTGCTGACCGACGGGCTGGTGGATCTCATCCGCTCGGGCGCCATCGACAACAGCCGCAAGACCGTGAACCCGGGCAAGACCGTTGCGGCGTTCTGCATGGGCAGCGCGTCCACCTACGCGTTCATCGACGGCAATCCCACGATCGAGCTGCGGACGATCGACTACACCAACAGCCCGCTCGTCATCGCGCAGCACGCGAACATGACGGCCATCAACTCGGCCCTCGAAATCGACCTCACGGGCCAGGCGACGGCCGAGTCGCTGGGCCACCAGTTCTACAGCGGCATCGGCGGGCAGGCCGACTTCATGCGCGGCGCGATCCTCGCCCCCGGCGGCAAGACGATCCTGGCGATGCCGTCGGTGTCGCACGACGGCCGCTCGTCGCGCATCGTGCCGTTCCTCCAGGAGGGCGCCGGCGCCACGCTGCTGCGCGGCGACGTGCACTACGTGGTGACGGAATACGGCATGGCCCAGGTGCACGGCAAGAGCATCCGCGAGCGGGCCATGGACCTCATCGCCATCGCCCACCCGTCGTTTCGACCCTGGCTCGTCGAGGAAGCCCGCCGGCACGCGCTCATCTACCGCGACCAGGGCTACCTGCCCGGCGAGCGCGGCGAGTACCCGGAACACCTGGAGATGCGCAAGACGACGCGCCGCGGCCAGCCGCTGTTCCTGCGGCCGGTGCGCATCAGCGACGAGCCGCTGCTGAAGGACTTCTTCTACTCGCTGTCGGACCGCAGCATGTACCGCCGCTTCCTCACGCCCACCTGGGAGATGTCCCACGAGCGCCTGCAGGACTTCGTCGTCATCGACTACACGAAGGAGATGATCATCCTCGCCACGGCCGAGGAGGACGGCCGCGAACTGGTCGTGGGCCTCGGGGAGTACTACCTGGACGACGAGCGGCTGTGGGCGAACGTGGCGTTCGCGGTGCGCGACGCCTACCAGAACCGCGGCATCGGCACCGAACTGCTGGCGACGCTCATCCACGTCGCCAAGCGCCAGGGACTGCTCGGCCTCACCGCGGAGGTGCTGAAGGAGAACGAGCAGATGCTGCGGGTGTTCGAGAAGATGGGGGTGCCGCTGGAGCGCACCCCCGTCGACGAAAGCTGGGACCTCCGGCTGCGGTTCTGAGGCGGCCCGTTACCGCTCGACCACCACCGACACCGGCTGCAGCAGGCGCACCGTGACGGCGGTCCCCGCGGACAGCACCGCCGGATTGCGCTTGCCGGCCATCACGGTGGCCGCGCCGGCGCCGGCGCCAATCGATCCCCCGATGGCCGCGCCCTTGCCGCCGCCGAAAATCGCGCCCAGGATGGCCCCGCCCGCGGCGGCGGCGCCGACCTTGCCCGCGGCTTCCTGGCCGGGTGAATCGCCTTCGCGGAACACCAGGTCGGTCTGAATCGGCGTGCGCGTGCCGTCGGCCAGGACCAGCGTGTGGAACCTGACGGCCAGGCGCGCCTTGTTCTTCATCTTGCCGCCCTTCTCGACCTGGGCCACCGAGCCGAGCACCCGCGTGCTGGTGGGCACCGCCACGCGCGAACCCACCCGGACCTCACGCGTCACGTGGGCTTCGACCGGGTCCTCCACGCGAGCCGTCTCGCTGTTCACCGTCGAATCGAGGCTGAGGCCCAGCACCGACTCTGCCGAGACGACCAGTTCGTCGAACGCCGGCTCGGGCGGCGGCGGTGGGGCCTGCGGTTGCGGCGCCGGGGCCTCCATCGCGGGCACCGTGCTCACCGGCGCTGTGGTCGGGTAGACCGGCGCGGACGGCCGCTCGGGCATGGGGTACCCGGCATCCGGCGGCACTGCGGCCGGTGCCTGTGGCGCGGTGCGCGTTCCAGGCGATGACACCGGGGTGCCAGCGGATGAACCGGTCGGCGCCGGCATCGTGTAGCCGGGCGATGGCGGCGGCACGCCGGGCGAGACGGCCTGCGCGGGCGCCATCGGGCTCTGCGGCTGGGCCGGGTTCGCGTTGGCGGCAAGTGTTTCAGGCGCGATCGACACACCCGCTTCCGGGGCCGAAATCTGGACGGAGGCCTGCTGAGTCGCAATGTACGCGCCCACACCGGCCGCCACCAGGCAGAGGGCTGCGGCGAGACCGAGGATGGCGTTCTTCGACATGGTCAACTCCTTCACCGGTGAGGGGAGCAAGTCCCGTGCCGGTGCGCGGACCGGAGCCGCAATGGCCAAACGTCTGTCAGCGTGTAGTTTAGCAGATACACGTGCGGCCGGCGCCGGCAGCCGGGACACCGGAATGGGACGATTGGTCATCGGAGGGGGTCATTTCGGGGCGTGGGGCGTGGGGCGTGGGGCGTGAGACATGGGGGGGAGTTGTTTCAAGTTCCAGGTTCAAGGCTCCAGGTTGGACGCGCAGGAACCAGCCAACCAGCCGAACCGCCGAACGGCCGAACCGCCGAACAGCCTGCCTCCGCCCAACGGCCGAACGGCCGATAGCCCAACGGCCTGTCTCCGCCGAACGGCCGAACGGCCGATAGCCCAGCGGCCTGTCTCCGCCGAACGGCCGAACAGCCGATAGCCCAACGGCCTTCGATGTCCTAACCGCTTAAGGCCCTTGTACGTCACAATACCGTCACGATGACGATTCTCGACCAGTTCGTGCGGGATGGCGACCGGCTGTTCCGGTGGCGCAGTTACTTCCCGCTCCTGCTGGTTCCGGCGCTCGTCGCGGGCATCCTCATCGACGGCAGCCCGTTCGCGGGTCCAGGATTCGAACGGCTCTGGGAAGCGGCCTCCGTCCTGGTCGCGTTATCCGGGCTGGCCGTGCGGGCGTGGGCTGTGGGCACGGCCCCGGCGGGCACATCCGAACGCAGCACCAGCAGCCCGCGCGCGGCCATGCTGCGCACGACCGGGCTCTATTCCACCGTCCGCCATCCGCTCTATCTCGCCAATGGGCTCATGGCGCTCGGCATCGCGATGTTTCCCGGCCTGTGGTATTTGCCGGTCATCACGGTCCTGGCGACAATCGTCTACTACGAGCGGATCGCCGCGCGCGAAGAGGCCTTCCTCGAGGGCCAGTTCGGCGGGACGTTCCGCGACTGGGCCGCTCGTGTGCCGGCCATCGTGCCGCGCCTGTCGGGTTACGTGGCGTCCGCCACGCCGGTCTCGTGGCGGAAGATCCTGCGGGGGGAGTTTCACGGGCTACTGGTCATCGCGGCCAGTGTCGCCGTGCTCGACGCGTGCCAGGCCTGGCGCCGGGACGGCACGGCGTCGGTCGATCCGGTCTGGGCCTGGCTGGCCGTCGTGTCGGTGGCGCTGTTCGTCGTGAGCCAGGTGGTGAAGAAGAGCACGCGGTGGTTCGAGGATCGGAGGTAGCGCATGCGGGCGGCGGCACGAAAACTCGTGGCGGCCGGACTGGCTTTGGCGTGGTGCCAGGCCGGGTCCGTCGCGGCGCAGATCAGGAACAGCCCCGTGGACCTGGTCCAGGTGACGTTGTCGGTCCCGGGCAAGGTCAAGATCGGGAAGAAGTTCCAGGTGATGGACGAGGTCGAGAGCGTCGGCGACGCCGTGGCCACGCAATCGGTGACCTACTTCTACCTGTCGAAGGACGACAAGGTGGACGAAAGCGACCTGGTGGTGGCGGGGCGCCGCGTCAACCCGGTGGCGCCCGGGCAGAAGAACGGCGATTACACGTCGATCACCCTGAAGGCGGATGTCGAGCCAGGTGACTACTACCTCATCGCACGGGCGAACGCGACGGGCACCGTGGACGAACGGTACGTCGACAACAACGCCAAGGCGACGAAGTTCAAGGTCCAGCCGGCCGACCAGAAGAAGTAAGGGCGCCCGGGGGGCGATTGGCGGGAGTGCGCTAGAATGCCGCAACTGTCGCGTGAGCGGATCGACGCGGAACTGGCGGGCCTGCCTGGCTGGTCGTTCGACGGCCACGCCCTGGTGAAGACGTTCCGGTTCCCGGGATTCGTCGAAGCCGTCGCCTTCGTGAGCCGGCTGGTGCCGGGCGCCGAGGCGGCCGACCACCATCCCGACCTGTCGATCAGCTACCGCACCGTGATCGTGTCGTGGACCACGCACAGCGAGGCCGGGGTCACCGACCAGGACCTGGCGGGCGTCCGGATGACGGAGGCGTGCCACGACAGCGGGACCTAGCCCCGGGAGGCGGCCGGCGGCGCAGCGCCTGGCGCCCGGGGCGCACGAGATGCGCCTGAAGAAGTACTACAGCTCGCGCGAGGTGACGGCAGTCACCGGTCTCTCGGCCGACCAGTTGCGGTGGTGGGAGCGGCAGAAGCTCGTGTTCCCGGCGGTGGCGTCGCACCGGACGGCGGCCGGCGGTTTCACGGAGCGCCGCTATACGCCCGTCGATCTGCTCGAACTCCTCGTGCTCGCCGACATGCGGCGGCGCGGGTTCACCATCCTGGAACTGCGCGATCTCATCGCGACGCTGCGCGAGTACTTCGGTGTGCGGCTCTACGAGGCGGCGGGTGACGGCGGGCCCGTCACGCTGCTGACCGACGGGCGCGAAGTGTACGCCCGCATGCACGACGGCCGCTTCTTCAACATCCTCAAGGACCCCACGCAGCCGCTGCTCGTGATCGGCGGCGAACAGCGCTTCAAGGTGCTCGCGTCGCGGGCGCGGCCCCGCAAGGCGAAGAAGAAGTCCGCCCCGGCGCCCATCGACGACGAACACTGAGCAGGCCCTTCGGCTCGCCCGACGGGCTCGCTCAGGACAGGCCCTTCGGCCCCCTGGCCGTGACCGCTACCGCGCAGGCACCGCGAGAGTCTGCCAGCCGGCCGCGCCCTCGAAGCGGCGAACCTCGACCTCGCGCCGCCTCGGGCACACATCCCAGGTATGCGTCACACGTCCCGCTCTCTCGAGTTCGAGATGGGCCTTGCTGGCGCTGTCGGACACGCTGGTGTCCACGACGGTGAGGGATCGCGGATCGAGCCTGTAGAAGGCCAGGATGTTCCAGTGCTCAGACTCGACCGTCTGAATGCGGATGAGCCCCTCGTCCTCGAGCATGTCGTGGACGAAGTTGTAGGGCAGCATCCCGGGGTCGCCCGACGTGTATTCAGACGGCGGCAGCAGGACGTAGGGCGACGCACCGTCGCCCTGGCAGTCTTCACAGATGAACGCGCGATCGGTCGTGGGCGGCGACGTGACAGGCGGCGCGTCCCGGGTCAACGCCGTGGCCATGGCCGACCGATACGCGTTGTTGACGCCCGCGGCCAGCACGTCGCCGGCCGCGCCATCGGGCAGGGCCGAGAGCGCGTAGATGCTGCCGCTGTTCACCAGCGCCACGCCGGGTCGTCCCGCAGGATCCAGGCGCACGACGAGTGACGGCCACATCACGGCATGAATGAGGGCCACCCAGATCGTCCGCTGCCCGGGCGGGCCGGTCACGACGACATCGGAGAACAGCCACGGCGGGCCATAGGTCGTCTTGTCGAAGCGGCGCGTATCGTCCGGCCTGTACCGCCAGCGCACCTGGCCGTCGCTCGACAGGCAAACCAGTTCCTGCGACGGGATCGGGAGGCCCTCCGATTCTCTGCCAATAACCGCAAGCACCTCGGCTCGGCCGTCGCCATCAAGGTCGGCCACGACGGCGCGGGCGGCTGCTCGTGTGGCCCGCGGAAGGCGTGTCGACGAGTAACGGGCGATCCGGTGGCCGGCCGGCCAGGACCACAGGGTGTTCCCGTCGGCGTCGTTGGCGACGATGGCGTGATCGGTCAGCACGGCCTCTACCGGCGCCGCCGGCGGGCGCAGGAGGAACCAGGCGCTCACGGCGAGTGTGAGGACGACGGCGCCGGCGCCGAGGCCCATCGCGACGGTGCGCGGGGGCCGGTTCCAACGAGACGGTACGGGCGATGGTTCTGTGGCCGCCGCCGGCGTCTGCGCCTGCGTCAGCCAGGCATCCAGTTCGTGCGCATAGGCGAACACGCCGCCGGCCTTGCCGCCCGGGACCCGGTGAACGGGCATTCCCCGCTCGGTGTGCCATCGCTGGGCGACACGTTCGCTGCGGCCCAGGTACGCGGCAATCGACTTCCAACCATCGAGACGGTGTGGCGGGGGGGCGGTCTGGGCATCCTGGGACATCGCGGCTGACGAGTCTACCAGCGGTCTGCGGACTGCCAAACGGCTCCGGCGCCGATAGTGGCGAAACTGATACACGTGGTCCGGTGACGCCAGTTCTGACGCGTCGACTGTCGCCGTCGTTCGCGCGTCGCGTTTCGTCGTCATTTGTCGTGCGCACCGCCCCGTCAGCGCTGGCATCATCGGTGGCACGATGTGAGGCCGACCGTCCCTGTGCTATAACCCTCCGGTCCGGACCCGGGCGGCCGCCGGTGTGCGACGGCCGTCCGGTCTGCTCCACCAGTCACCGGAGGATCCACCCATGGCACCGCTCCTGCGACACCGCCTGTCGGTTCGCGTCTCCCTCACGTGCGTCCTGCTGGTCGCGGCCCTCGCGACGCTGCCCGCCCAGTCCACGAAGCCGCAGCAGATGGACGAGGCGTACGGCAAGCTCATCAAGGAGTACACGCAGGATCCGCGCGTCATCACCGAACTGGTGGATCACGTGCCCGTGAGTGCCACGGTGCCATCGCCGCTGAAGTTCTTCGGGCGCATCCCCGGCACGCCCGACGAGCTGACCTACTACAAGGACATGCTCCGGTACTACGAGGCGGTGGACAAGGCCTCGGACCGCGTCGCCGTCTGGCCCATCGGGAAGAGCGAAGAAGGCCGCGAGATGGTCATCGTCGTCATCGCCGACGAAGCGACGATGAAGACCCTCGACAGGTACCGGAAGATGACCGCGCAATTGTCGGATCCGCGGAACCTGACTGAGGCCCAGGCGAAGCAGTTGATTGCGACGGCGAAGCCCATCTACTGGGCCACCGGCGCCCTGCACTCGGGCGAGACCGGCGCGCCCGAGATGCTGATGGAGCTGACCTTCCGCCTGGCGGTGGAGGAGTCGCCCTTCATCCGGAACATCCGCAACAACGTGATCACGATGTTCACCCCGGTGCTCGAGGTGGACGGGCGCGAGAAGCAGGTGGACACGTTCTACCTCCGCAAGGCGAAGAAGCCCGCGCCGTCGCTCATCTACTGGGGGCAGTACGTTGCCCACGACAACAACCGCGACGGCCTGGGCTTCGGCCTCAAGCTGACGCAGAACGTCCTGAAGACGTTCCTGCAGTGGAAGCCGCAGGTGCTGCACGACCTGCACGAGTCGGTGCCCTACCTCTACGCCTCCACCGGCACCGGTCCCTACAACGCCGCCCTCGACCCCATCGTCATCGACGAGTGGTGGATGCTGGCCAAGCACGAAGTCAACGAGATGACCAAGCGCGGGGTGCCTGGCGTGTGGACCGGCGGCTTCTACGACGGGTGGGTGCCGAACTACCTGTTCTTCGTCGCCAACACCCACAACGCGATCGGGCGCTTCTACGAGACGCAGAGCTACGGGCCGCAGAACACGACCATCCAGCTCGGCCTCACGCAGACCAGCCGCGAGTGGTACCGGCCCAACCCGCCGCTGCCGTCCATCAAGTGGGGGCCCCGCAACAACGTGAACATGCAGCAGAGCGCGTTGCTGTTCGCCCTGCAGTACACGGCGAAGAACCGGGAGACGCTGCTCGAGAACTTCTACCTCAAGGGCAGGCGCGCGGTGGAGCGCGGAAAAACGACGGCGCCGTACGCGTGGGTGATCCCCGCCGCCCAGCGCCGGCGTGTGGAAACCGCCGACTTCGTGAACCTGCTCCGCCTCACGGGCGTCGAGGTGCACACGGCCGCGGCGGCGTTCACCGTGGGCAAGACGGCGGTCGCCGCCGGCGACTTCATCATCCGCATGGACCAGCCGTACAGTACGCAGGCGAGCCTCATGCTGGACACGCAGTACTTCCCGGCGGCCAACCCGCGGCCGTACGACGACACGGGCTGGTGCCTGCCGCTGCTGCGCGGGGTGAAGGCCCTGAAGATCGACGATGCGGCCGTGCTGACGCAGGCGATGACGCTGATGACGGCCGACGCCGCCGTGAGCGGGGCCGTGTCGGGCACGGGTCCCGTGCTGATCGTGGAGCACACGGGCGACAATGCGCTGGTGACGTTCCGCTTTGCGAATGCCGGCGTGAAGATGCTGGCCGCGGAGGAGGCGTTCGAGGCCGGCGGCCGGAGGTTCGCGGCCGGGTCGTTCATCATCCCCGGCGCCGACGCCGCGAAGCTGGGCGAGTCCCTGAAGGCGCACGGGCTCGCCGCGTGGGCCGTGACGGAGACGCCGAAGGTGGCCACCCACGACCTCGACGTGCCAAGGATTGGCTACGTCCACTCGTGGGCCAGTACCCAGAACGAAGGCTGGGTGCGGATGGCGTTCGACCGCTACAAGGTGCCCTACACGTACTTCGGCGACATCAAGCTGCGCGAGGGCAACCTGCGCGCGAAGTACGACGTCATCGTCTACCCGCACGTCGGCGGCACGCCACAGTCGATGGTGAACGGCCTGCCCATGACGGGCGAGCCGATCCCCTACAGGAAGACCGATGCGACGCCGAACCTCGGCGTGCAGGACAGCGCCGACGACATCCGCGGCGGCATGGGCATCGACGGCCTCATGCATCTCTTCCAGTTCGTGAAGGACGGCGGCCTGCTGATCACCGAGGGCGCGACGAGCACCATCTTCCCCGCCTACCAGCTGGCTGGAGGCGTCACGATCGAGGAGCCGTCCACCCTGTTCGTCCGCGGGTCGGTGCTGAAAGCCGTGCTGGCAGACCGGAAGAGCCCGGTGCTGTACGGGTTCGACAGCGACACGATGGCCATCTACTTCAGCCAGGCCCCCGTCATGCGGGTCGGGATGGCTGCAGGCGGACCAGGCGGCGGCGGGTTCGGGGGCGGGCCGCAGATCCCGGGAGTGGGCCAGAACACGACGCCGAACGCCGTCGTGCCGCGGTTGGCCACGCTGGAGGCTCCCGCGCCCCCCGCGGCGGCGGAAGCCGCCGCGCCGGGGCGAGGCGCCGCCGGCGGGATGGGGGGATTCGCGGCAGGACTGTCGGTGTCCGGGCCGCGGGTGATCCTCCGGTTCCCGTCGCACCCGGACGACCTGCTGCTGTCGGGCTCGCTCGTCGGCGGTGAGAACCTCGCAGGCCGGGCCGTCACGGTGGACGTGCCGATTGGCAAGGGGCACGTCGTGATGTTCGCGAACCGCCCGTACTGGCGGTCGCAGACGCAGGGCAGCTACATCCTCGGGTTCAACGCGATTATGAACTGGAACGATCTGGAGGCGGGGAGGCGGTAGGCGGGGACAGAATCAAGAAGCAAGAAGCAAGAAGGGATCACGCTGTCACGCTGCGGGCGCGCCGGGTACACAACCTGGCGCGCCCGTAGTCGTCAGAGGCACGGCCTAACGGCCTGACGGGCGAACGGCCGAACGGCCTATCCCCATCCAGAGCAGTCCCGAGACGATCGCCAGTCCCGCGGCGAGGTGCAGGGCCGGCTCCCAGCCTACCGCGGCGGCGAGCGCGGGCGTGAGCGCCGGAGAGATCAGGCCGCCGATATTGCACCCGGTGTTCATGATCCCGCCGCCCAGGCCTGCGCGCGCCCCTGCGAGGTCGTTGGCGGTGGCCCAGAACGGGCCCTCCACCGATAGGACCAGGGCCGTCGACAGGGCCAGCGCCACCGCCGCCACGTACGGGTTGCCGGTGTGGGCGCCGATCGAGAGGAACACGCCGGACCCCACCATGCCCGCCAGCGGAACCGCCCGGCGCCCCCACACGGGACCGAGCGCGCCTTTCGTCAGGCGATCCGAGATCGCGCCTCCGGCCGGGATGGCGACTACCGACAGGATCCACGGCAGACTGCCGAAGAGGGCCCCCTGGACGAGGCCGAAGTGCCGTTCCTGCACCAGGTAGAGGTAGAACCAGAACACGAAGATGTAGCCCACGTACCCCTGGAGGGAGTAACTGAGCGTCAACAAGGCGAACGGCGCCGAGCCTATTGCAGAATCTGCCACCTCGGCACGATCCATGCGTTTTAGGTCATCTGCAAAAGGGGCCTGGCCCCTTTTCGGGGGGGAGGCGGCGAGCCAGACGAGCGCCATGGCGCCGGCGGGGAGCGCGGACACCACCATTGCCATCCGCCAGCCCCACTGGCCCATCGACCAGGCCATCAACACCGGCGCGATGGCCGACCCGAGGCCGACCGACCCGATCACCCAGCCGTTGGCCGTCGCCCGCAGGCCCGGCGCAATCCAGTCCGACACGGCCCGGGCGCTCGCGGGGTAGGTGGGCGCCGCCGCGGCACCCATCAGGAAGCGGAGCGCAAAGACGACGATCAGGCCTGACCACCACACCTGCGCGCCTGGCCGCGCCGGTACGGCCGCCATCGCGAGCGTGAGTACGACCCACACCAGGGGAAGGACCCCGAGTACCCGTGCCGCGCCCCACCGATCCGCCGCGAACCCGCCCGGCGCCTGGAAGATGGCGTAGCCGAGCAGGAACGCACTGAACACCTGCCCCATCTGCGCCTGCGACATGCCGAAGTCAGGCATCATCAGCGCCCCGGCAATCGACAGGTTCGTGCGGCACAGGTAGCCGGCCGTGGCGGTGGCCATGAGCAGCGCGACCAGGGACCAGGGGCGCGGGGCGGGAGGATCGACGAGCATGGGGACGACGATAGCAGCAGAAGCAAGAAGCAAGAAGCAAGAAGGGATCACGCTGTCACGGAGCGTCGTCGTCTCCCTCTAGCCCCTAGCCTCTAGCCTCTAGCCTCTAGCCCCTAGCCCCTAGCCCAGTGCTACCATCGTCTCCGTACACCCTGCCGTGGAGCCTGACTCATGATCCGATTCCGTGCCGTCGTCATCGCCCTTGCCGTTCTTGCCGCCGGTCTCGGCCTCGCCGCCGACGAAGGGATGTGGACCTTCGACAACGTGCCGCGCGCGCTGATCAAGCAGAAGTACGGCTTCGAGATCACCGACGCGTGGCTCGAGCACGTGCGGATGGCGTCGGTCCGCGTCGGCAATGGCGGCTCGGGGTCGTTCGTGTCGGCCGACGGCCTGCTGTTCACGAACCAGCACGTGGGCCGGGGCCAGGTGACGAAGCTCTCGACCCCCGAGCGCAACCTCGTGCGTGACGGCTACTACGCGGCCACCCGTGACGCCGAGCTGAAGTGCCCCGACCTGGAACTGAACGTGCTGGTGTCCTACCAGGACGTGACCGCCCGCGTGCAGGGCGCGGTGAAGGCGGGCGCCGCCGACAAGGACGCGGCCGACCAGCGGCGCGGCGAGATGGCGGCTATCGAGAAAGAGTGCGTGGCGGCCACGGGCCTGAAGTGCGAGGTGGTCACCCTCTACAGCGGCGGCGAGTACTGGCTCTACCGTAACAAGCGGTACACCGACGTGCGGCTGGTCTTCGCGCCCGAGGAGCAGATCGCGTACTTCGGCGGCGACTACGACAACTTCACCTATCCCCGCTGGAACTTCGACATCACGTTCTTCCGGGCGTACGAGAACGGCCAGCCCGCAAAGACACCTCATTTCCTGGCGTGGTCGGCGAACGGCGCCGCTGAGGGCGAGCTCATCTTCGTGCCCGGCTATCCGGGCTCCACCGCCCGGCTGCTGACGGTGGCGCAGTTGGCGTATCACCGCGATCTCGGCAACCCGCTGCAGATGCAGGTCTGGAAGGCGCGCGCCGCGACGCTCGAGCGCTACGCCGCGCTCGGGCCCGAGCAGGAGCGCCGGTCGAGCGCTGCGCGCCTGGGTCTCTCGAACTCCATGAAACGGCTCGTGGGGCAGCAGGACGGCCTGCTGAATCCCAGGATCTTCGCGAAGAAGACTGGCGCCGAGGCCGACCTGCGCGCGAAGATCGCCGCCAACCCGGACTGGCAGAAGGCCTACGCGCCCGCCTTCGACCAGATCGCCGCGGCCTACGCCGAGCTGCCGAAATACGCGAAGCGGATCGCCTTCTCGAATCTCACGGCCTCCAGCCTGGCCGGCCTGGCGTCCACGCTGGTGCGGTACAGCGACGAGGTGCCGAAGCCCAGCGCGCAACGCCTGCCGGAGTTCGCCGATGCGCGGCTCGAAGGCCAGCGGTTCGCGCTCACGTCCTCCGCGCCAATCCACCTGGATCTCGAGGAGGCGCAGCTGGCGGGCTGGCTCGACGAGGTGCGCGCGGCGCTCGGGCCCGACGACCCGTTCGTGCAGGCGGCCCTCGGCCGCCAGCCGGCGGCCACGGTGGTGAAGGCCATCATGACGGTCACGAAACTGGCGGATCCCGCCGTGCGCAAGGCGCTCGTCGATGGCGGGCCCGACGCGATCCGGGCGTCCGACGACCCGCTGCTGGCGCTGGCGCGGCGGGTGGAACCGATCATCCGGGAGTTGCGGGCGTGGCAGGAGGAGCGGGTGCAGAGCGTCGAGGCCGCGGCCGGCACGAAAATCGCCCAGGCGCGTTTTGCGGTCTACGGGAAGACCGCGTATCCCGACGCCAACTTCAACCTCCGCCTGGAGTACGGCACCGTGCTGGGCTACGAGGAGGACACCACGCTGGTCCCGTACAAGACGACGTTCTTCGGGCTGTATGAGCGGGCGGCGGCCTTTGGCGAGAAGCCGCCGTTCAACCTCCCCGCGCGGTGGCGCGACGGCCGGGGCCGCCTCGATCTGTCCGTGCCGTACAACTTCGTCTACACGGCCGACACGATCGGCGGCAACTCCGGCAGCCCGGTAATCAACCGCGCCGGCGAGATCGTCGGCATCAACTTCGACAGCAACGTCCAGAAGCTGCCGAACCGCTACCTCTACATCGACGAAGCCGAGGGCTCGCGGGCGGTCGGCGTCCACTCGGCGGGCATCATCGAGGGCCTGAAGACACTGTACGGCGCCGACGCGCTGGTGCGGGAACTGACGGGGAAGTAGGACTCGAGGTTCGAAACGCGGGTTGGAGGAGCCGATGGCGAAAGATGACGAAGCGGCGCCTCGCTCGGTGCGGGGGCGCCAGCTGGTGTGCCCGGTCTGCCGGCACACCCAGTTCTACACGCGCGACTACCTGCTGAATACGCGCGCGGCCACGTTCTTCAACTTCGACTGGGCCAACCGCGCTGCGGCCACGTACATCTGCGAGCACTGCAGCCACATCCTCTGGTTCATGGAGGAGCCGGAAGAATAGAGGCCGGGGGCCTACCGCCGGGCCCCTTGCTCCCGGCCTCTGTACGAGAAGCGCAGGCCCGACCAGGTACGGTCCACGGCGCAGATCTTAAAATCCACGAGCCCCACGTCCATGGCCACGCGGCGGACCACGGCTTGCGTGAGATTGGTGACGACGCCCGACGCCTGTTTCGGCCACAGCAGCCACAGGCCTCCGCCCTGCCCGTGCGGCACGATTGCATCGATCTGTCCCTCGAGCGCACGGCGACTGCGGAGGAACCAGAGCGTGATGTCGCGGGCGCCCCGGGGGTTCCTGCGCACGGTCACCCCCTCGGGCAGCGCTCCCAGCGTGGCCTCGAATCCGTCAGGCGCGTCCACCAGTGCCAGCACATGACCCGGCTTGATCCCCAGCTTTGCCGGGAGAGGCGTGCCGGAGTAGCCAGCCATCACCGACTTCAGTTTCACCGGGTTGCGCACCGGGGCGCGCAGCGCGCTCCGCAGCGCGCTCCGGATGCGGGCCCACGTGGTGTAGTGCGCGTCAGGCAGCAGCGCCCGGATGCGGGCCACCTTGTCGGGATCGCCCTCGACGAACACCAGGGGAATGTGACGCGTGGCGGCTGAACTGCGAAGGGCCGAGGCCACCTCGCGCCCGTGTGAGGGTACCCGCGACAGATCGATGACGACGGCGGCCGGCGGGTCCGTGCGCAGGGCCTTGAGGCCCGCCCGATCGAACGTGCGCGCGTCGACGCCGTACCCGGCAGCCACGAGCTTTGCCGCGCACGCCGCCGCTTCGATCTCGTTCCCGTGAACCAGGCGGATGCGGGTGGACATGGGGGGATCATCGCCAAGGGGGGACGCAGAAGCAAGAAGCAAGAAGCAAGAAGGGATCACGCTGTCACGCTGTCACGCTGTCGCGAACCACCGCCGCCTGATTCCCGTCTAATCGCATTACACCCCACAAAGAAGAGGAGTCCCCATGAGCGAGATTCGAGGCCGGTTTCTGTGGTACGAGGCGATGACGAAGGACGTCGACGAGGCCCTGCGGTTCTACACCGCCGTATTCGGGTGGGGCACGCAGCGCTGGGATGGCATGGACCAGCCCTACCACATGTTCACCCTCGGGGAGCGGCCCATCGCCGGTGTCATGCAGATCCCCCCGGAAGGCGCGGCCATGCCGGCGCACTGGCTCGGCTACATCGGGACCGACGATGTGGCGGCCACCACGGCTGAGGCCGAGCGGCGCGGCGCGACGATGTTCGTGCGGAACCTCGCCATCCCGACCGTGGGCACGATGTCGGTCTTCCAGGATCCGCAGGGTGTCATGGTGGCGGCCTACACGCCCGAGCACCCGATGCCGGTCCCGCCGCCGCAGCCGGGTGACGTGGACTGGCACGAGATTGCCACGACGGACATCGACGCGAGTTTCGCCTTCTACTCGGCGCTTTTCGGTTGGGAGAAGATGGAAGCCCATGACATGGGCCCCCTGGGCGTCTACCAGGAATACGGCGTCGGGGGCCGGGCGCTCGGCGGCATCTACGTGAAGCCGGCCGACATGCCGGCGCCGCCGCACGTGATGTACTACGTCCGCGTGGCGGACCTCGACGAGGCGGCCGCGCGCGTGACGGCGAACGGCGGGCAGATCGTGCAGGAACCGTGCGAGGTGCCCGGCGGCGACCGGGTGGCGGTGTGTCTCGACTCCCAGGGCGCTGCCTTCGCGCTGCACTGGAAGAAGGCCTGACCTCGGCCGGGCTCCAGCCGGCCGCCTGTCCTCAAGTCCCCTACACGCTCGCCGATTATTACCGACAGAACGCGGGTTTCCCGGGTTCGACCGGCCAGCCGCCGCTGGCCGGTCGCCCCGGTCCCTGCGCCCCTGGTCGAGTACGCCCACGCTGCCGTCAACCCTCGCACCCCGGAATGAGCACGCAGGCGACCGCGCCAGGCCGAGTCTTGGCGCCGCAGGGCTGCCCGGGTGCCCGCGGCGGAGGAGTGTCATGTCGTCCTGGTCCCGCTTACCCCTGCGCGCGAGATTGCCCCTGATAGGCGTGCCGCTCACCCTGGCCCCACTGGCCATCGTGGCTGTCCTCGGGTTCGTCGAGGGACGCCGGATGGGCACGATCGCCCAGGAGGAAACGGCGGCGCTGGCCGGCGCGGCCATGGACCGCGTGGCCGAAGGCGTGTACCGCATCTGCAACACGCAGCAGGAGCAGAACATCCGCATGCTGCAGAGCGCCCTCGCCACGGCGCGGCACCTCCTGCCCGGCGACAAACGGTTCGGCGCGGCTCCGCCCGTGCCCTGGCAGGCCGTGAACCAGTTCACGAAGGCCGCCGTCAGCGTGCAGGTGCCGGGGCTGGTTGTCGGGACGACGACGATCGCGCCCGAGCGCGACGCGGCGGCCGCCGTACCCGTCGTCGACCAGGTGAAACAGCTCACCGGCGCCCAGTGCACGATCTTCCAGCGCATGAACACCGAGGGAGACATGTTGCGCACGGCGACCACGGTTGTCGGCGCAGACGGCGCGCGGGGGATCGGGACCTTTATTCCACGGATGATGGCCGACGGATCGAAGAACGCGGTCGTCGACGCGGTACTGGGCGGCAAGACCTTCCAGGGCCGGGCGTTCGTCGTGAACGCGTGGTACCAGACGGCCTACGAGCCGCTGCTCGACGCGTCCGGGAACGTGTCCGGCATGCTCTTCGTGGGCATTCCCATCGGCGGCGAGGATCGCGTGCGTGAGGCGCTGCTGACCACGACGATCGGCCGGACCGGCGGGGCCGAGGTGCTCGACACGAAAGGCACTTATGTCATCGCGCGTGAACGCGGGCGCGAGGGCCGAAGCGCGTCGGAGCTGAAGGACGCCGACGGACAGCCGTTCATGCAGCAACTGATCACCCGCGCGAAGGACGCCGGCGCCGGCACGCTGGTGTCCGCCCGGCACGTGACAGCCGGCGCGGACACGGGCCCGGGTGACGCCGTCGTGATGCGGGCCGTGCATTTCCCGGCGTGGGACTGGGTGGTGGTGGTCAGCGCGCCCGAGCGCGAAATCCTCGAGGCCAGCACGCGGATTGCCGCCATTGTGTCGAGCAGCGCGTTCTGGTCGATCGTCATCAGCTTCCTCTCGCTCGCGGCCGGCATCACGACGTGGTACCTGGCTGCCCGGGCGCTGAGCCGTCGTCTGGAGGCCGTGGCCACCCAGATTGCCGGCAGCACCGAGCACGTGGCAGCGGCGTCGTCGCAGCTGACGAGCGCGGCGCAGGGGCTGGCGCAGAACGCCTCCACGCAGGCGGCCACGCTCGAGACCACGTCGGCGGCCATGGAGGAAATGGCGTCGACGACCACGCAGAACGCCGAACACGCGTCGCGCGCGGCCGGGCTCATGGGCGAAGCGGCCGCCTCGGTCGATCGCGCGCAGGCCACGCTGGGAGGCCTGGTCACCTCGATGGAGGGCATTCACGAGTCGAGCCAGCGCATCGCGAAGATCGTCAAGACGATCGACGAGATTGCGTTCCAGACGAACATCCTCGCGCTCAACGCGGCCGTGGAGGCGGCGCGGGCCGGCGAGGCGGGCATGGGCTTCGCGGTGGTCGCCGAAGAAGTGCGCAACCTGGCGCAGCGGTCGGCGCAGGCGGCCAAGGATACGGCGGTGCTCATCGACGAAGCGGCCGAGCGCGCCAACGCCGGGCGCCAGAGCGTGGACGCGGTGGCCGGCGCGGTGACGTCGGTGACCACCAGCGCGGCGACTGTGAAGGGCCTGATCGACGAGATCAGCTCGGCGTCACGGCAGCAGGCCGCCGGGATCTCGCAGGTGGCTGCGTCGGTCGTGGATCTCGAAAAGACGACCCAGGCGTCGGCGGCGGCCGCCGAAGAAACGGCAGCCACGACCGACGAACTCGACAATCTCGCGCGCGGCGCGCGCCTGGCGGTCACCGAGTTGACGGCGCTGATTTCAGGCGGCGCGGCCGCTCAGCCGGGCGAGGATCGTGCCGGCGACCGCCCGCTCTCCCCGGCACAGGCGGGACCCGGGCGCGCCCGGGCCGCGTGACGCTCAGTTCCCGGTTCCCGCCACGGGCGTCGGCAGGCGCCCCTCGGGGACGCCCAGAGCCCGCGCCAGTTCGCGCAGTTTGGCCTGCACCGTCTGGACGTTGCGCGGGCCCATGCGCAGCAACTGCTTCTGCGCCCCCGACAACTCCTCCAGGTCGTCGTCCACATACCGGTAGGAGTACACGGCCAGCGTGAGTGGCGCGTTGCCCGCCGGGACCGGCGCCTCGAGCAGGTGACGGATCGCCTTCTCGGTGGCGGTGTCGATGTCGCCCGGCGCGTGGCCGAGTTCCTGGAACGCCTCGTCCAGCCTCGGCTTGATCGTCGAATAAAACCGCGCCACGGCCGACATGTCGAGGCCGCCCACCGCGGCCGCCAGCCCGTCATAGCGGGCGAACGACGCCGGGTCCGTGGTGAACTGCTCCATCCGCCCAGCCGCCCTGAACTTCTCCTTCGGTGCCAGCACGCGCAGGTGTCGGGCCGGCGTCTTGCCGTCGGCGACGTTCTCGATGCACACGGCGATGTTGCGGATGAGGCCGTCGGTGGCCAGCCAGGCCAGGACCTCCGGCCGCGACGACAGCTTCCGGATTAGATCGCGGACGAACGGGTCACTCAGGTCCAGCGCGGGCAGATCCACGGCGTCCACGGCCGGGCCCAGGGCCGCCAACGGGGTGGCCGGCGCGGGCGGGGCCTCCGTTTCCAGTGCCGGCTGCGGCGGCGGCACGGGGGCACGCCTCCAGTACACGACGGCGGCGATGACGACGACGACGATGACGAACCCGACAATCCACGGCCAGACGGGCCGCGCGTCCTCCTCGGGCTCCGGGGGGAGCGGGGACGGGTCGAGGGGCAGGTCGTCCATCTGATCCTGGTCCATGCGTCACCTCGATCGGGCAGCAGCGCCGCTGCCCGCGAAGACCCGATCGTGTCGGCCGTTACGGGCCAGTATGGCACGAAGGCCCGGCAGGCGGGCCCGGTTTCGGTGCGCGCCGCCGCTGCTGAGGTATGATCCGTCGTTGTCCGTGACTTCGAGGAGCGCATCATGACCATTCGCCGCATCGCCGTTGTCTGCCTGGCCGGCGCCCTGGCTCTCGCCGTGGCGTCGTCCGCCGCCGCCCAGCCGACCGCCGCCCTGAAGAACCCCGCGTCGCTCACCGAGACGGCGCCGGCCAAGTACAAGGTGAAATTCGACACGTCGGCAGGCGTGTTCGTGATTGACGTGACACGCGAGTGGGCGCCGCTGGGCGCCGACCGCTTCTACAACCTCGTGAAGAACGGGTTCTACGACGAGTGCCGCTTCTTCCGCGTCATCCAGGGCTTCATGGTGCAGTTCGGGATCCACGGGGACCCGGCCCTGATGAACGTGTGGCGGGGCGCCCGCATCGGCGTGGATCCGGTGAAGCAGAGCAACAAGCGCGGCTACATCACCTACGCGATGGGCGGCTCGCCCGACACGCGCACGACGCAGGTGTTCATCAACTTCGGCGACAACGCCAACCTCGACGGCATGGGCTTCGCGCCCTTCGGCAAGGTGGCGTCTGGAATGGACGTCGTGGACAAGATCTACAGCGCCTACGGCGAAGGCGCGCCGAGCGGCAAGGGCCCGATGCAGAGCCGGATCCAGCAGGAAGGAAACGCGTACCTGCTGAAGGACTTCCCGAAGCTCGACTACATCAAGAAGGCCACGATCGAGCCGTAACCCGGCCGTCACCGGCGCCGCGCCGCGGGGTTCCCTTGCGGCGCGGCGCCGGCGGCGACACAATGGGCACGCGATGCCACACCGTGCCCGGACGCCCCGCGAACGCGCCGACGACTTCCTCGCAATTGCCGCCGACTTCAGCCTCGGCGATCTCATCACCGAACACGCCCATCCCCGGTCGCTCCAGCTCAGCCAGACCGCGCGCGCCGACACGGCGGCTGGCCTCGCGATGCTCTTCGACGTCGATCGCGACGTGCTCGCCGCCTACGACGCCTGGTCCCGGACCCCGCAGCCTGCCAGGCTGGCGGCCGCCATCACCGAGGCCCTCGGGCGTGGCGGGCGCGTGTTCTTTACCGGCTGCGGCGCCACGGGCCGCCTGAGCATCCAGCTCGATTCGATCTGGCGCGCATTCTGGCAGGACCGGCGCGCGCGGGGGTTGGCGATCCCCGACCCGGACGTCTGGGAGCACCGGACGCGCAGCGTCATGGCGGGCGGCGACTATGCACTGATCAAGTCCGTCGAGGGCTTCGAGGACTTCGCGCCCTTCGGCCGGAAGCAGATTGCCGACCTCGGCCTCGCCGCGGGCGACGTTGTCGTGGCCATCACCGAAGGCGGCGAAACGTCGTTCGTCATTGGCACGGCCTGGCAGGGACTCGAGGCCGGGGCCCGCGTGTTCTTCGTCTACAACAACCCCGACGACATCCTCCGGGCGCACGTGCGTCGCAGCCGCGAGGTGATCGACGAGCCGCGCATCGAGAAGGTGAACCTCACCACGGGGCCCATGGCCGTCACCGGGTCCACGCGCATGCAGGCGACGAGCATCCAGCTGGCCGCGATGCTCACGGTGCTGGAGATGGTGCTGCGCGACCTGCTGGCCGCGCACGGAGCCGGCGACACGACCACCGGGACATCGGCATCCGTGCCGGCCGAGATGCGGGCCGGCCTGGCGTCGGTTCACGCGTCGCTGTCGGACGATCGATTCCGGGCCGGCCTGGCCGCCGTCGTCGAATCGGAAGAGCGCCTCTACCGCGGCGGAGCCCGCACGTCCTACTTCGCGAGCGCCCTTGGCGTCGACGTGCTGACCGATACCACCGAACGCAGTCCCACCTTCTGCACGCCGTCATTCCGCAAACGGGGCGATACGGAAGCCGCCGAGTCGTGGGCGTACCTCTTCACCGCGGACGCCGACACCGAGCGGGCCTGGCCGCGGCTGCTGCGCCGCGACCCGCAGACTATTGAGTGGACCGACGATGACCTGCGGTCCCTGCTCGACGAGGACGCTGCCGCCAAGCAGGGCGCCGTGCTGGGTGAAATCCACCACGCGGAACTCATGCGGTTCCGCATCGGTCTCGACGGCCTGGCCGATCGGCCCTTCCGCCCGGGCGACGGCGCCACGGCCGTCGTGGCCGCCTCCGATCTCGCCCTGATCGACGCGGGCGGCCCGTTCGCCGCCACGCTGACAGCCGCCCGGGAGGCTGGCGCGGGCACCGTCCTGATTGCCGTCGGGAGGCCGGACGTGCTGGAGCGGGCCCGGCGGTGCCCGACCGGGCTCTTCGTCGGACTGCCAGTCCCGTCAACGGGATTCCTGCTCGATCCCCTGACGCGCATCGGGGTGAAGTTCCTGCTGAACGCCCTCTCCACGTGTGTCATGGTCCGTCTCGGGCGGGTGCTCGGCAACCGGATGATCTGGCTGGTGCCGAGCAACCTGAAGCTGATCGACCGCTCGACGCGGTACATCCGCGACCTGTCCGGCGTGTCCTACGAGGAGGCCTGCCGCACGTTGTTCGAGGTGATCGACTACGTGGAGCCCCGCCGCAGCGCCGGCAAGGTGTACCCTTCGCCGGTTGGCGTCGCGACCATGCGCCTGCGTCACGGTCTGGGGTCGGAGGCCGCAGAGAGACGGTTGTACGAAGAGCTGGGTTAGGTCTGTCGTGGCGTCCGGCTTCAGCCGGAGGAGTGGCGTCGTGGCGTCCGGCTTCAGCCGGACGAGTGGCGTCGTGGCGTCCGGCTTCAGCCGGACGGGACAGGAGAGGCGACATGGCTGGTGGTCGCTGTCTGGTTCGTCTGATCCTGGTCGCCGTGGCGGCCCTCGTCACCATGCCCGGCCTTCGCGCCGGCGCGCCGGCCGCGACGCAGCAGCCCGCGGCGGCGCCGGCCTCGGCCGCCGTGCCCGCGTACCCCCCAGCGCTCTTCCAGGAACTGCGCTGGCGATCGATCGGCCCGTTTCGCGCCAGCCGCACCAAGGCCGCCGTCGGCGTCCGCCAGCAGCCGAACGTGTTCTACATCGGCGTCGTCAACGGCGGCGTCTGGAAGACCACCGACTACGGCCGGACCTGGGCGCCCATCTTCGACGACCAGCCCACCGGGTCCATCGGCGCGATCGCGGTGGCGCCGTCGAACCCGGACATCATCTACGTCGGCAGCGGCGAGGGCATGCAGCGCCCCGATCTCTCGGTCGGGGACGGCGTCTACAAGTCGACCAACGGCGGCAAGACCTGGACGCACCTCGGGCTGAGAGACGGCCAGCAGATCACGCAACTGGCCGTCGACCCGCGGGACCCGAACCGCCTGTTCGTGGCGGTGCAGGGGCACCCGTACGGGCCCAACGAGGAACGCGGCGTCTTCCGTTCGACCGATGGCGGCGCCTCGTTCGAGAAGGTGCTCTACAAGGACCCGTTCACGGGCGCGGCGGACCTGACGCTCGATCCGAACAACCCGGACATCGTCTACGCGGTCCTGTGGCAGGCCCAGCAGGGGCCGTGGGAGAACGCGGCGTGGACGGGGCCCGGCAGCGGGCTCTACAAGTCCA
The DNA here is from genome assembly GCA_964396055.1 of uncultured Vicinamibacterales bacterium. Taxonomy (GTDB): domain Bacteria; phylum Acidobacteriota; class Vicinamibacteria; order Vicinamibacterales; family JAKQTR01; genus CAYJPV01. The sequence continues at coordinate 28,965 of CAYNDV010000041.1, forward strand.
CGGACGGCGGTCGCACGTGGGTGCCCCTCACGACGGGGCTGCCGACGTTTGCCGACGGCGGCCTCGGGCGCATCGGCATCACGGTGGCGCCCTCCGACTCGAACCGCCTGTACGCCACGGTGGACGCGTTGCCGCGCGTCGCCGGCATCTACCGGTCGGACAATGCGGGCGCGTCGTGGGCCCGCGTCAACGCCGACCCGCGGGTGGTGGCCCGGCCCGCCGACGCGGCCGAGGTTCGTGTCCATCCTGCGAACCCCGATATCGTCTTCGTGCCGACGATCGTCGCGTGGAAGTCGGTCGACGGTGGCCGGACGTTCACCGGCTGGCGAGGCGCGCCCGGCGGCGACGACTACCAGCGTCTCTGGATCAACCCCGACAACCCCGACGTGATGCTGATGGCCGCCGACCAGGGGGCCATCGTCACGGTGAACGGCGGCGCGTCGTGGAGCTCGTGGTACAACCAGCCGACGGCGCAGATGTTCCACGTGAACACCGACAATGCGTTTCCGTACCGCGTGTGCGGCGGGCAGCAGGAAAGCGGGTCGGCGTGCGTGCAGAGCCGCGGCGACGACGGGCAGATCACGTTTCGCGAATGGCGGCCGGTGGGCGTCGAGGAATACGGGTACGCCGTACCCGACCCGCTCGATCCGGACATCGTCTACGGCGGGAAGGTGACGCGCTACGACCGCCGGACGCACAGCGTGCAGCACGTCGGACCGAAACCGCTTCGCAGCGCGGACTATCGGACGGTCCGGACGGCGCCCGTGGTGTTCTCGCCGGTCGATCCCCGCACGCTCTACTTCGCCTCGAACACGCTGTGGAAGACCACGACCGGCGGCCGGAGCTGGACCGCCATCAGCCCGGACCTGACGCGCGCCACCTGGGAGGTTCCGGCCAGCGTCGGCCCGTACCGGGAGGCGCCGTCGTCGCGGCCAACGCAGCGCGGCGTCATCTACACCATCGCGCCCTCGCCTCTCGACCTCACCCGGATCTGGGTGGGCACCGACGACGGGCTGATCCACGTGACTTCCAACGGCGGCGTGTCGTGGACCGACGTCACGCCGCCGGAGATGCAGGCGTGGGAGAAGGTGTCGATCATGGACGCGTCGCACTTCGACGCGCAGACGGCCTATGCGGCCGTCGACACCATGCGGCTCGACGACTGGCGGCCGCGCCTCTACCGGACGCGGGACGGCGGTCGGACCTGGACGGCCATCACGGCGGGCCTCCCGGCGGGCACCATCACGCGCGTCATCCGCGAAGATCCGAAACGCCGGGGCCTGCTCTACGCCGGCACGGAGCACGCCGTCTACGTGTCGTTCGACGACGGCGATCGGTGGCAGTCGCTGCGCCACAACATGCCGGCCACCTCGATCCGCGACCTCGTGGTCAAGGATGACGACCTCGTGGTGGCGACGCACGGCCGCGGCTTCTGGATCCTGGACGACGTGACGCCGCTGCGCCAGATCGACGAGCGGGTCGCGGCCGCCGACGCGCACCTGTTCGAACCGCAGGAGGCCTGGCGGTGGCGCTGGAACAAGTGGACCGACACGCCCCTGCCGCCGGACGAGCCGGCCGGGCAGAACCCGCCCGACGGCGCCATCGTCAATTACCACCTGAAAGCGGCGGCCGCGGGGCCGGTGACGCTGCAGATCCTGTCGGCGGGAGGCGAGGTCGTCCGGACCTGGTCGAGCGATGATCCCCCGGAGCAGCCCATCGAGGGGCGCAATATCCCGGACTACTGGATCCGGCCGCCGCAACGGCTGCGGACCGATGCCGGGCTGCACCGGTTCGTCTGGGACCTGCACTATCCGCCGCCGGCTGTCGACGCGTTCTCGTACCCGATTTCCGCGATCGTCCGGGACACCTGGCGCGAACCGCGCGGGCCCTGGGTGATGCCGGGCGTCTACACGGTGCGGCTGACCGTCGACGGCCGTGCCTACGAGCGGCCGCTGAAGGTGAAGATGGACCCGCGGGTGAAGACGGCGGCGGCCGGGCTGCTGCAGCAGTTCACGCTGTCGAAGCAGATGTACGACGGCCTGGCGGAGGCCGGCCGGCTGCTCGATCGCGTGCGGACGCGCCGAGCCGAGACGGCCTCGGCGCTGAAGGCGGCGACCGGCGCGGAAGCCGAGCGCCTGAAGAAGGTGGATGCCAGCCTGGCCGTGCTCGAGGGCACGGGCGGCGTCCGCGGTGGAGTCGGTCAGGCTCCCGCGCCCGGTGCGCCGCGGTCGTTGTCGCGCCTGCGCGCCGAGATGGCGGCCGTCTACGACATCCTGCAGGACGCGGACGCAGTACCGACGAGCCAGGCCCGCGGCGCGGTTTCTGAGTTGCTCGCCGACCTCGGCAGGCTGCGGGTGGCGGTGGGGAGGTAGGGGGACAGAAGACAGAAGACAGAAGACAGAAGACAGAAG
>CAYNDV010000042.1:0-31261 GCA_964396055.1 uncultured Vicinamibacterales bacterium
CGAGGCCCAGCGGCGGCGCCGGCGCCGGCGCCGGGGACGGGGCGGCGCGGGCGGCGCGCAACCCGGTCAGCCCGCCGGCGCCCCTGCGGCGGACGGCAGCCCGGACGAGGAACCCGGCGACGATCTGTTCGCCGACGCCATGGACGGGGAGGCCGCCGGGAACGAACCGGCCGCCGACGCCTCCCCCGCACCGGAGCGTGACCGCGGCGACGAGGCACCGGCGCCGGTGCCTGAACGCCCCGACTCAGACCAGGCATCGTGAAACTCGCGGTCGTCGTCCAGCGGTACGGCCTCGACATCAACGGGGGGGCCGAGCTGCACGCGCGGTACGTGGCCGAACACCTCGCCCGGCACGCCGAGGTCGAGGTGCTGACCACCTGTGCCCGCGACTACGTGTCGTGGCGCAACGAACTGCCGGCCGGCGAGGAGCGCCTCAACGGCGTGGTGGTACGCCGGTTCCCGGTCGACCGGGAACGGACCGAAGAGGACTTCGGGCAGCAGTCGCGCCACGTTTTCGAGCGGGCGCATTCGATGGCCGACGAACTGCGGTGGCTCGACAGCGAGGGCCCGACCTCCACGGCCCTCGTGCGGCACCTGGCCGGCCGCCGCGACGTCGACTACTTCATCTTCTTCAGCTTCCGGTACTACCACGCGTACCACGGCGTCCGCGCGGTGCCCGACCGGGCGCTGCTGGTGCCGACGGCCGAACGTGACGGCGCCATCGGGCTCGGGATCTTCCCGCCGGTGTTCCGCGGCGTGCGCGCGCTCATGTACAACTCGTTCGAGGAGCGCGCGATGATCCAGGCCGTGTCGGGCAACACCGAGGTGCCCCACGTCGTGGTCGGCATCGGGTCCGAGGTGCCGGACCGGACAGCGCCGGATCGGTTCCGCCGGACGTACGGTCTCCGGGGCCCGTTCGTGATCTACGTCGGCCGGATCGACGAGAACAAGGGCTGCCGGCAGCTGTTCGACTACTTCCAGCACTACCTGCGCTGCACGTCGGGCGACCTCACGCTGGTGCTGCTCGGAAAGTCGATCCTGCCGATCCCGGACCACCCGCGCATCCGCCACCTGGGGTTCGTCCCGGACGCGGACAAGTTCGACGGCGTCGCGGCGGCCGAGGCCCTGGTGATGCCGTCGTTCTTCGAGAGCCTCTCCATGGTGGCGCTCGAGGCGTGGGCCCTGGGCAAGCCCGTGCTGGCCAACGGCCGGTGCGACGTCCTGAAGGGCCAGTGCATCCGGAGCAACGCGGGGCTCTACTACGAGTCGCTCGAGGAGTTCATCGAGACGCTGGCGCTGCTGCAGACCAGCCGGCGGCTGGCACGCGCCCTGGGCGCCAACGGGCGCGCGTACTACCAGCGCCACTACGCGTGGCCCGTCATCGAGCGCAAGTACCTCGACATGCTCCAGCGGCTGCGGCAGGACGACGAGGCCGGCCGGAGGCCGGCGGGCGTGGCTCCGCTGCCGGGCTGGTTCAGCCGGCGGAAGTACACCGAACGGCCGGCCCTGGACGTGCTGGCCTCGATCCCCGAGGGCCCGGTGGTGAAGCCGGAGCGGCGCCGGTGAGCCGCCCCCAGGTCCACCAGGTGCTCGCGACGCTGGGCTACGGCGACGCGATCGGCCACGAGGTGCTGGGCATCCAGCGCGTGCTGCGCGCCGCGGGCTACGCGTCCGACATCTTCGTGGAGACGGCCGATCCGCGCCTCGAGGACCTGACGCGCGACTTCCGCGAACTGGTCGATGCGAGCCACCCCGACCACATCCTGATCCACCACTTCTCCATCGGGTCCAAGGCGTCGCGGATCGCCTTCGCGCTGCCGGACCGGATGATGCTCGTCTACCACAACATCACGCCGCCCGAGTATTTCGTCGGCGTGCACCGCCTGCTCGTGCGCCTGTGCTACCACGGCCGGCGCGAACTGGGCGCGTACGTCGATCGCTGCGACCTGGCACTGGGCGACTCCGAGTTCAACCGCCAGGACCTGGCGTCGCTGGGCTTTCCGCGTACGGACGTGCTGCCGGTGGTGCCGGACTTCTCGCACCTCGAGGTGCCGCCCAACGACCTGATGGCCCGGTCGTTCGACGACGACTGGACGAACATCGTCTTCGTGGGGCGGGTCATCCCGAACAAGCGCATCGACAACCTCGTCCGGTTCTTCGCCGCCTACAAGCAGCGGTTCAACCCGCGTTCGCGGCTCCTGGTCGTGGGATCGTCGGGGGGCTTCGAACGGTACCAGGACATGCTGGGCGACCTGGTGGCCGCGCTGCGCGTGCCGGACGTCCACTTCACGGGCCACGTCTCGAACGAGGAATTGACGGCGTACTACGACGTGGCGGACGTGTTCCTGTGCGCGAGCGAGCACGAGGGGTTCTGCGTCCCGCTGATCGAAGCGTTCTACAAACGCATCCCGGTCATCGCCTGGGCACGCACAGCCGTGCCGGCCACGATGGACGGCGCCGGCGTCCTGTTCGACCGCCCCGACCCGATGGAGGTGGCGGCCCTCATCGATCTCGTGGTGGGCGACACCGGGCTCCAGGAGCGCATCCTGGCCGGGCAGGACGCGGCCCTCGCGCGGCTGCGTGCCCGCGACTTCGGCGGCACCCTGCTCCAGTTCGTCGATCGGGTCCGGGCCATGCCCCGGCGGTCGCACCCGGCGGTCACCGCGGACTTCTGGGAGCAGTTCGAGGCCACCGAGCGCCTCGAGTACCTCCGCGTGATGCGGCCGTCGCTCTACAAGGCCCTCCCGGCCGCGACGCGCGCCAGCGACATCAACTGGTAGCCGCCATGGTGATCAACCAGTGGGTGCCGGCCGCGCATCGGGGCGACGCCGTGGGCGACAGCGCCCGGCGCGTCCGCGACCTGCTCCGGGCCCTGGGCCACCAGTCCGATCTCTTCGCCCTCACCATCGACGACGACGTGCGGGACGAGGTGCGCCCCTTCGCCGACCCGGCCGCCGGGACGGGCGACGTGACGATTTTCCACTTCGCGCTGCCCTCTCCGATGACCGAGGCCTTCGCCGCGCTGCCGCGCGGGCGCGTCCTCCAGTACCACAACATCACGCCCGCGCACTTCTTCGCCCCGTACGACCCCGGCCTGTTCCGCCTGGCCGCCCTCGGCCGACGCGAACTGGCCACCCTGGCCGGCCGCGTGGACCTGGCCCTGGGCGACTCCGACTACAACCGCCGCGAACTCGAGTCGCTGGGGTTCGGCCCGACCGACGTGTTCCCGGTGGCGGTCGACCTCGAACGGCTGCAGCAGGCACCGGAGAACCCGGCGCTGCAGCGCATCCTGGACGACGGTCTCACGAATTTCCTGTTCGTCGGGCGCATGGTGCCCAACAAGCGAATCGAGGACATCATCCGCCTCGCCGAGCACTACAAGCGGTACGTCGATGCGTACTACCGGTTCATCTTCGTGGGCCGGTACACCGGCGTGCCGCGCTACTACCACATGCTGCGGGCCCAGCTGAACGCCCTGGGCTGGCTGCCCGACCGGTTCTGGTTCACGGGTCCCGTGCCTGACGAGGACCTGGCGGTGTTCTACCGCTACGCGAGCGTCTACATTTCGATGAGCGAGCACGAGGGCTTCTGCGTGCCGCTCGTGGAGGCCATGGCCTCCGACCTGCCGATCCTGGCCTACTCGTGCACCGCGATCCCGGACACCCTCGGCGGGGCCGGCATCCAGTTCGCGCCGAAGGACTACGAGCACGCGGCGGAACTCCTCGGGATGCTGGCGTTCGACGACGGCCTCCGGGCCCGGGTCATCCAGGGCCAGCGCGATCGCCTGTCCCACTTCCAGGGCCGCCGCATCGAGGATGACCTGCGGCGGCTCGTGAGTCGATTCCAGTGAAGATAGCCTTCATCGTCCAGCGGTACGGCGCGGAGATTCTGGGCGGATCCGAGTACCACTGCCGCCTGATCGCCGAGCGTCTGGCCCAGCGCCACCAGGTGGATGTGCTGACCACCTGCGCGCGCGACTACATCACCTGGCAGAACGAGTACCCGGAGGGATCGGATCGGGTCAGGGGCGTCACGGTGCGCCGCTTCGCCAATGCCCATACCCGCGACATCGAGGCGTTCAACCGGTACTCCGACTGGATTTTCCACCACACGCACACCCGCGACGACGAGATTGAGTGGCTCCGGCAGCAGGGCCCATGGTGCCCGGCCCTGATCGAGTACCTCGAGAAGCACGCGCGGGAGTACGACGCGCTGATCTTCTTCACCTACCTCTACGCGCCGACCGTGCTGGGCGTGCAGGTGGCGCCGGAGAAGAGCATCCTGGTGCCCACGGCCCACGATGAACCGGCCATTCACCTCGGCATCTACCAGGACGTGTTCCGGGCGCCCGCCGGCATCGCCTACAACACCCCGGTCGAGCGTCAGTTCCTGCGGGGCGAGTTCGAGATCCCCGCCATCGCCGAGGAGACCGTGGGCTGCGGCGTCGAACTGCCGCCGCAGCCGCCGCGCCGCCGGCAGGACGCCGGCGACGCCGCCGCCCCCGACGCCGAGGCGCCGGACGGGGACGCCGATCTGCTCGACCGGGCCATGCGGCCCCGCTCGGCGCCTCAGGTGCGCGGCGCGGCCTTCCGCCGGCGCCACCGGCTGCACGGGCCGTTCGTCCTCTACGGCGGCCGGATCGAGAAGGGCAAGGGCTGCGAGGAACTGGTCGAGTACTTCAGCCGGTACCACGCGGACGGCGGCGAGGCGACGCTCGTCCTGATGGGCGTGAAGCTGATGCCGCTCCCGGAGGAGCTGTACGTCCGCTTCGCGGGTCTGCTCTCGGAGCGCGAACGTCTCCAGGCGCTGGAAGCCGCCAACGTCGTCGTGACGCCGTCGCCGTTCGAGAGCCTGTCGCTGCTGGCCCTCGAGGCCTTCGCCGTCGGCACGCCGATCCTCGCGAACGCCCGCAGCGAGGTCCTCGTGGATCATTGCCGGCGCAGCAACGCCGGCCTGTACTACGCCGACGGCGACGAGTTCGGCGAGGGTCTTCGGCTGTTGATGGCTGACGACCGGCTGCGGGCCGCCATGGGCCGCAACGGCCGCGCCTACGTCCGCGAGCACTACCGCTGGGACATCATCATGAGCAAGTACGACCGGCTCATGGCGCGGATCAGAGGTTAGAGGCTAGAGGCTAGAGGCTAGAGGCTAGAGGCTAGAGGGACGTCGACGCTGACGAAAAAACCGGGCCCGCCGGGTGGTTGCCCACCCGACGGACCCGTTCTCCTCCTCCTGACGCTTCCCCGCCCTGTGTGCCTTCTGTCTTCTGTCTTCTATCTTCTGTCTTCTATCTTCTGTCGTCTCCGTTGCCCGCCCCATTCCCGTTGCGCTTGCGGCGGGGCCGGATGTCGTACCGCTTGATCATCTCGTTGAGCGTCGTCGGCTTGATGTGCAGCAGCTCGGCCGCGCGCTTCTGCACGCCATCCGCGCTCTCGAGCGTCGATTCGATCAGCCGCTTCTCGAAATCCGTCACCACGTCGCGGAACGAGATGCCCTCGGGCGGCACCACCACGTCGGGCATCTGGAACATCGACGTCCGCCGCACCTGCTCGGGGATCAGGTCCGCGCTAATGCGCGGGCTGGGCGACAGCACGACGGCCCGCTCGATCGCGTTCTCGAGCTCCCGGACGTTGCCGGGCCAGTCGTACTGCACGAGCTGGTCCAGGGCGTCCGGCAGGATCTCCAGGCCGGTCTTCCCGTTCTCCTCGCCGTACTTCTGGAGGAAGTGCTGGACCAGCAGGGGGATGTCCTCCTTGCGCTCGCGCAGGGCCGGCAGGGGGATCGTGATGACGTGGAGCCGGTAGTAGAGGTCCTCGCGGAACCGCCCTTCGTCCACCATGTGCCGCAGGTCGACGTTGGTCGCCGCGATGATGCGCACGTCGACCTTGATCGTGTCGACGCCGCCCAGGCGCATGAACTCGCGCTCCTGGATCACGCGCAGCAGCTTGGGCTGGGTTTCGAGGGGCACGTTGCCGATTTCGTCGAAGAAGATCGTGCCCCGGTCCGCGATCTCGAACAGGCCCTTCTTCGGGTACACCGCCCCGGTGAACGCGCCCTTGACGTGGCCGAAGAGGTTCGACTCGAGCAGGTCGGGAGGCAGGTTGCCCGAGTTCACCGTGACGAACGACCGGTCCGCCCTGGCCGAGTGGGTGTGCAGGGCCCGCGCCACCAGTTCCTTGCCCGTGCCGCTCTCGCCCTGGATCAGGATCGTGGACCGGCTGGGCGCGGCCTGGATGATCAGGTCGAACACCTGACGCATGCGGGGGCTGCGGCCGATGATGTTGTCGAACTTGTGGTACCGCTCCTGGAGGTTCTGCCGCAGGACGCGATTCTCGGTCTCGAGGCGCTGGCGTTCCACGGCGTTGCGCAGCACCACCAGCACCTCGTCGTTCTTGAACGGCTTGGTGATGTAGTCGAAGGCGCCGCGCTTCATGGCAGCCACGGCCGTGTCCACCGACGCGAAGGCGGTGATCATGATCACCGAGATGTCGTCGTCGATCTTCTTCAGCTCGTCGAGCACCGTGAGGCCGTCCATCGCCGGCATCATCACGTCGACGATCGCCGCGTCGAAGGGCATCGACCGGGCCAGTTCCAGGCCCTCGGGACCGCCGGGCGCCAGGCGCACCTCGTAGCCCTCCTGCGTCAGCAGGGCCTCGAGCACCTCCCGCATGATCTCTTCGTCGTCGATGACGAGGACGGATCCCATTCGTGTCATGGCCGTGCCGCGCTCCGCCTCAGGCGCCCGACGCGCCCGCCCGGGCCGCCGCCGGCGCCGGGAAGGTCAGCGTGAACGTGGTGCCCTCGCCCACGCGGCTCTCGCAGCTGAGCGTGCCGTCGTGCTCGCGGACGATGCCGTAGGTGATCGACAGGCCGAGGCCGGTGCCCTGGCCCAGGGACTTGGTGGTGAAGAAGGGATCGTAGATCCGCGACAGGTGCTCGGGCGGGATGCCCGGGCCCGTGTCGCCGACCTGCACCGCGGCGCCGTCCAGGGCGCCCCGGGTCGCGATCGACAGCCACCCGCCCTTGGGCATCGCGTCCCGGGCGTTGATGAAGAGGTTCAGGAAGACCTGCTGGAGCTTGTGCTCCACACCGGCGACGATGACCGGAGCCGGACTCAGGTCGCGCCGCACCTGGATGTTGACCGCCTTGAGCTGGTGCTCGAGCAGCGACAGCACGTCGTTGATGACCGCGTTGAGATCGACCGGGCCCCGCTCCTGCGCCGCGTGGCCGCCCCGCGCGAGGGTGAGCAAGCCGTTGACGATCTTCGCCGCCCGGAAGGTCTGGCGCTCGATTTTCTCGAGCAGCTTCGTATCCGGCGCCTCGGGATCGGCGCGCTCGAGCAGCATCTGCGTGTAGCTGGAGATGCCGGTCAGCGGCGTGTTCACCTCGTGGGCCACGCCCGCGGCCAGCAGGCCGATCGACGCCATCTTGTCGGCGATCTGCAGCTGCTCCTCCAGGCGCGCCCGGGCCGTCACATCTTCGAACGCGAGGATCCAGCCGCCCCGCGCCACGCCGGTCAGCTGCCCCTGCAGCGGCACCACCGCGACGTTCACCAGCAGGTCCCGGTCGGCGCGGCTGCGGGGCGCCGCGAACGGCACCCGGTACAGCTCGGCGCCCTCCGGCGAGTCCCGCCGCGCCGATCGCAGGGCATCGCCCACGGCGGCGGGCAGCACGTCGCCCAGGGGCCGGCCCAACACGTCCTCGCGCGTGAGCCCGCTCATCGCCTCGAGGGCCCGGTTCCACCGCACCACCCGGTCGCCCTCGTCCACGACAGCCAGCCCGTCGTCGAGCGACTCGAGGATGTTCTCGTTGAACTGCCGCATCCGTTCGACTTCGTCCGCCTGCTGGCGCAGCTGGCGGTAGAGCCGCCCGTTCTCGAGCGCGGTCCCGAGCTGCGCCGCCACGGCCACCAGCAGCGCCATGTCCTCGCTGCTCAGAGGCTCCGCCCGGTCCTTGCGGCCGATGGCGAGCAGCGCGATCGTGGTCTGCTTCGAGACGCAGGGCACGAAGTAGTAGATGCCCCGATCGCGCCAGAACTCCACCTCGTCGTTCGCGAACCGCCGCGCGATCAACGGGTCGTCGAGAGCCACCACCTGCCCCGCGTCCAGCCGCGCGCCGATGCCCGACGCGCACGCCAGGGCCGGCGGATCGGAGACGAATCCGCTCGCCCGCAGGGGCCGGTACGACTCGGGGCCGTCGGCCCGGAGCATCACCGCCATCCGATCCACCACCAGGGTCTCGGAGACGCGCGTCACGAGGCGTTCGGCGAGACGCGTGATGTCGAGGTCGGTGCTCAGATCGCGGGCGAAGCCGACCAGGGCCCGCCGGTAGTCGTACCGGTCGCGGTAGAACGCCCGGTCGAGGGCCGACTGGATGAGGTCCTTGATGGGCCGGGCCAGCAGCACCACGACCGTGGTGGCCAGCACCGCGACAATCGTGTTGTAGCGCGGCGTGCCCTGCACGAACACCCACCCCGCCAGGCGCAGCAGCACGGCGTAGACCGCGACGACCGCCGAAATCGCGGCCACGTACACCAGGCTGCGCTTGACGATCACCTCGACGTCCATCAGCCGGTACCGGACGATGGCCGACGCGAAGGCAAGCGGGATGAGCCCGAGGGGCAGGGCCAGCAGTTCCATCCGCACCGAGGGGGTCGCTCCGAGCGCAAACGGCACGGCATACCCGGCCGCGAACGGCGCGCCGCCCAGCAGCGTGCCCCACACGATCCAGCGCAGCTGCCGCCGGGCCGTCACCGACCGGACGTGGGCCAGGGCGCCCAGCAGGACCAGGAAGCCGCCCCCGATGCAGAGTGACAGGTACGCGGGTTCGGCCCGATCCAGCAGGGCCACCACCCGGATGAGCGACGAGTCGGCGTCGAGCCGCGCCACCGCCATGATGCGCGCCGCCGCCATCAGCAGGGCGGGCACGTAGACGAGCGGCAGCAGCCGCGCGCCGAGCGGCGTCCGTGCCCAGGCTCGGCTCCGATCCGGGAAGACCAGCGTGAAGTGCAGCAGCAGCGGCGGCAGGACGAGCGTGGCCACCACGTCGGCCCAGTAGAAGACCCAGTCGAGGAAATCGAACCGCCCGGCGAACGAAAACGTGAAGACCCCGAAAAACGCGACCGTGAGCCAGAAGAAGTGCAGCGACGCCTGGTCGCCCGGCCGGCGCAACCGCACGGCCGCGCCCACCAGCAGCGTGAAGATGCCCACCGCCGCGAGGACGAAGTACAGGACGCTGTTGCCCTGCGGGATGGGCGCCAGCTGCACCTGGACGACTTCCCGGCTCCCCAGGCGGAGCAACGTGTAGGTGAACCGCTCGTCGGCGGTGGCCGCGTGCGCCGCAGCAACGACGTCGCCCGGGCTCTCAACGGGCTGTCCGTTGATCGCCAGCAGCACGTCCCCGACGCGCACGCCAGCCCGCGCGGCGGTCGACTGCGCGCTGAGTTCCCCTGCGGTCACGCCCTGCGCGCGCGACACCCACAGGACGCCATCCTCGAGTTCCCGCCACGTCGCCCGCACCGCCACGTTGGCGAAGCCGAGCACGAGGAGGGCGACGACCACCGCGAGCGCGGCAAACCAGCCCCAGGTGCTGTTGATGCGGCCAGACGCTCCCTGGCGCCGGCCCTCATCCACCCGCATCTGGTTGTCAGGCATCAGTTTAGTGCTCACGGTGCAACAGGGATCCCAAAGCAATCGCCATACCACAGGAACGGAGAGCTGGCGCTGCCATAAGTATCGGTCTGACAAGGACTTGACTGCACATTCCTGCACGGATGGCAGTCCCGTCATCCGGGATTCCGGACCACTGCTTCAAGGAACCGGATCGGGGGACAAGTGCAGGGAATCCCGGCCCAGGGACCGCGGGCCAAGGACGGGGGACTAGAACCGCACCCGGACGCCGCCCACGACACGCTTGGGCGGATCCACGACCATCAACTCGTCGAAAACCGAGCGTTCGCCCATCGGATCACGGAACAGGTTGCGCACGGAGACGAGCACTTCCCACTCCGTGGACGTGAAATCCATGAACGGCAGCGACTGGTACACCTGCACGTCGAACCGCGCGTCCAGCCCGGGGTTCTGGAGGCTGTCGTCCTCGCGGGCGAACGCGGTGTTGATCTTGTAGAGGACGAAGACGCGCGTCGCGGTGAACGGGATATCGGTTTCCACCGACGTGGTCAGGTCATGGAACCGATCGAGGCTCGCCGGGTTCCCGACGAACCACGGCGTCGCCGCGCCGCCGGCTGGCAGCGACGACCACCGGGTGGTGGTCAGCGAGTAGTCCACGGATCCACGGATGCCGGCGATGAGGGGCCGGCTCACGCTGAACGTCCAGCCGCGCGCGCTCATGTCGCCGACCGTGGCCACGTAGTAGTGGCCGAGGCTGGCCGTCGGCCGCGTGTAGGACGGCGCGGCGAACACCGCGCCCATCTGATCATCCACCCGCTGGTAGAACGTCCGGAACCCCACCACGAACTGCTTGGACACGCGTTCCACCGCCACTTCGAAGTGGTCGGTCGTCTGGGCGCGGAAGCCGTCGCGGTCGGACCACGGCGAGAAGCTGTGCTGGGCCGGCAGCCACGAATTGCCCGGGACGGCCGCGGACGGCAGCAGGTCGTCGGCGCCGGGGGCCGTGGCCCGGCGCGAGATGATGGTCCGCACGCGGAAGGAGCGCCCGGGCATCAGCGTCATGGCCACACGGGGGCTCCACAGGCCCTCCGTCGAGACGTAGTCCTGCCACGCGTACGCCAGTCCGTAGCTCAACGCGAGCTGACGGCCGACGGTCCACTCGTCCACGCCGTACACCGACCCGATAGACCTCGTGCCGTTGGTGATCGCCGCGAGGCCAAGCACGTTGGCGCTCTGGAGTTGCTGGGTCCCATAGGCCAGGCCGCCGGAGTAGCGGTGCGCGCCGGCCACGCGGCCGTCGAACGCCCCCGACAGGAACCACGATCCCAGTTCGCCCTGCCGCATGGCGCCGCGGACGCTCCAGGCGCCCCAGTTGGCCACGGGCGCCCCGAGCGCCACATACGTCACGCTGGCAGCCGCAAAGGTCGACGACGAGAGGAAGTCCGAGTCCGCGCCGAAGGCGCCGGTCGTGACGAAGTTGACCTGGCCGCTCAGCGGGAACGCGTCGAAGAGCGACGACGACGCGCGCATCGAGGACTGGAAGGCCTGGCCGAATCGCGCCGCCTCGCCGTCCGAGGGGGGCTCGTCCGGCAGGACCGCTGCGGCGTCGACCGTCTTGAGGACGCTGCGCTTGAGATGCCGCAACCGCCACGCCGTCTCGCTGTGGTCGTGGTCGGCGTCGGCCGGGTCGCCGGCCGCGGCGGAGACCGGCGCCGCGTCGAACGGCGACATGCCCGCCACCAGCACAGCGGGCCCCGCGGCCGCCGGGCGGGCGTGCACCCCCTGCAGCGCCACGGAGACCAGCGCGGCCGCCGTGCCGCGCACCTCCACGACCTGCCGGCGGGACGGGGCGTAGCCCTCGAGGTGGACGCGGACGGTGTAGGCGCCCAGGGGGAGGGACTCCAGCGAGAAGCGCCCCTGGCGGTCAGTCAGGGCGAACGCGACGGTGGACCCGAGGGCCGAGACCATCGCTCCCGCGAGCGGACGGCCGGCGTCGTCGAGGACGACGCCGTTGATCATGCCCTGGGTGGCGGCGCGGGCGACAGTGGTCTGCAGGCGCGGGATCTGCACCCGCTCCTGCCGGGCGTCTGCGCCAGGTACGGGAGCGACGAGGACGAGGACGGCCGCCGAGGCCACGAACGTGGAAAGGCGTGTCATCTGTGCTCGACTCCCCGGCGAGGCCGCGCGGGCCGGTGGGTCCGGCCCGCGCACCCGTGCCGTCTGGGGAAACCGCGGGGAGGCGGCACCCGGTGCCGCTCCCTTCTTACGACGCGACCGAGAACGGAATGTTCCGGGTCATGGTCTTGCCCGACAGCTTATCGGTGACCTTGACCTCGAGCCGGTACTCGCCCTCGGGGAAGCTGCCCAGCGGGACCGACTGCCCGGCCACCAGCTGGTGTCCGGCCGCCGGGTCGAACTGCGGCGGCAGGGTGGACGCATTGAAGTTCTGCGGGTTCGTCTTGTTGAAGAACTTCTCGCCCTTCTCGGCCTTCTCGTCCTTCTGGTAGAACCCGTATTCCACCGAGACGTCAGGCTTCTTGTTGGCGTCCTGCTGCGTGTTGTAGACGATGAACACGATCGACAGCTCGTCGGCCTTCTTGAAGTTCGTCGACATCGCCGGCGTGATCTTCGTCATGCCCAGCGTGTAGGGCTGCTCGATCATTTCCTGGCGCGTCAGCGGGGCCGCGAGCGGCTCCACGTTGGACGCCACGATGATGGAGCTGGTTGCCAGCTCGCCGTTCCAGAAGTCCGGGACGGTCACGGCCTGCTTCAGGACGCCGGTCTTGACGGTGGCGTTCTTGTCCTTCTTGTCCTTGCCGACCGGCGGCCGTTCCTTGGTGACGACGATCACGTCGTAGTCGCCCGTGGGCACCGAGAACGCACGGCTCAGCTGGTAGGGCTTGCCGGCGGCCGGGGCCTTGAGGTCCACGAAGTACACGTCCTCGAACGCGAACTCGGGCTTCTGGTTCTTGTCCTTGCCCTTGTCCTTCTTGTCGCCTGCCGCCGGTGCCGCGGCGGCGGCGGCCGCCGCCGCGCCCTTGGCCACGACCCGCAGGTACACCGTGGCCGACGGCGTCGGCAGGTGCTCGGCGGGAATCGAGATGGTGAAGGGCACGTAGGTCCGGCCTTCCTGGGCCTTCAAATAATCGTTCTGGAAGGTCATCGTCACGTCGGTCGGCGTCGGGAGGCCGGCCTGCGCGTCGTCGGCGATCTTCAGCGCGATCTTGATCTCTTCCTGCTGCGCCTTCTCGAGCTTCTTGTCTTTCTTCTGTTCCTGAGCCAGAACGGGGCTGACTGACGCCGCGGACGCCACGAAGAGCGCCACGGTGAGCGGCGTCAGCACCCACCGACGGATATGCATGATGACAACTCTCCCAATATGCCTCCCACCATGGCAGGCCACATGCCCATAATAGGCCCAACCCCCGATGCTGTCAAAGTTTACGGGCCGCAGCCCGGGCGGGCCCTGTGATAGGATTGGCGTGCTGTCGACGGCTCCCCAGCCCCCGGTCCCGCAAGGCGGCAGGTCACTCCCATGTTCGACGACGTCCTGGTTATCGTGCTGGCTGGGGGCGCCGGTGAACGGCTCTCGCCGCTCACCCGCGACCGCGCCAAACCGGCGGTCTATTTCGGTGGTCCTTACCGGATCATCGACTTCGTCCTGAGCAACTGCATCAACTCCGGCCTGCGCCGGGTCTTCATCGCCACCCAGTACAAGTCCCTCTCCCTGAACCGCCACATCCGGCAGGCCTGGAGCGTCGTGTCGGAGGAACTGGGGGAGTTCATCGAGATCCTGCCGCCCCAGAAGCGGGTGGGCGACGACTGGTACCTCGGGACGGCCGATGCGGTGTATCAGAACCTGTACTCCATCGAGCGGGAGACCCCCCGCCACGTCGTCGTCCTGGCCGGCGATCACGTGTACAAGATGGACTACATCAAGATGGTCAAGGCCCACCTGCACCACGGGGCCGGGCTGACCATCGCCGGGATCGAGGTGCCGCGCGACGAGGCGACCCGCTTCGGCGTGCTGCAACTGGACGGCGACAACCGGGTGGTGGGCTTCCAGGAAAAGCCCCTGGACCCGGCGCCGATCCCGGGGATGCCGGACGTGGCGCTGGCGTCGATGGGCATCTACGTGTTCGACACCAGCGTCCTCGTCGACGCCCTGCACGCCGACCGCCAGCGGGAAACGTCCCACGACTTCGGCAAGGACATCATCCCGGCGCTGGTCTCGGCGGGCACGGTGCCCATCTACACCTACCCCTTCTACGACGAGAACCGGAAGGCGGCGAAGTACTGGCGGGACATCGGGACGCTCGACGCGTTCTACGAGGCGAACCTGGACCTGGTGCAGGTGAACCCCGAGTTCAACCTGTACGACGCCTCGTGGCCGATCCGCACGTACCAGCCCCAGGCGCCCCCGGCCAAGTTCGTGTTCGCCGAGGAGGGCGAGCGGTGCGGCCACGCCCTCGACTCGGTCATCTCGGCGGGCTGCATCATCTCGGGCAGCCGCATCGTCGGCAGCGTCCTGAGCCCGAACGTCCGGGTCCACAGCTACTGCCACATCGAGCGCAGCATCCTGATGCCGGGCGTGAAGGTGAACCGCCACGCTCGCATCCGGCGCGCGATCATCGACCGCGACGTCGAGATTCCGCGGGGCGCGCTCATCGGCTACAACGAGGAAGAGGACCGGCGGCGCCACACGGTGAGCGAGGACGGCGTGGTGGTGGTCAGCGTCGGTGAAACACCGTTTGTCGGAGACATCCCGCCGCCGGCGCTCCAGCGCGAGCGCGCCGCCGACGCGCGGGGATGAGCGGCACCGCCGGGCCGGAGCCGGCCGCGGCCACCGCGTCGGTTGTTCGTGGTCATCACATCAGTCGATCGAGGTTCGCAATGAAGATTTCGAAGGTACAGGGACGGGAGATTCTCGATTCGCGCGGCAACCCGACCATCGAGGTGGACGTGACGCTGGGCGACGGATCGTTCGGGCGGGCCGCCGTGCCCTCCGGCGCATCGACGGGTGAACGGGAGGCCCTCGAACTGCGCGACGGCGACAAGACGCGGTATCTCGGCAAGGGCGTCCGCACGGCCGTCGGACACGTCAACAGCGAGATCCGGGCGGCGGTCGTGGGCCAGGACCTGGACCAGCGGGCCCTCGACGCGCTGATGATCAAGCTGGACGGCACCCCCACCAAGAGCCGACTCGGGGCCAATGCCATCCTCGGCGTGTCGATGGCCTTCGCCAAGGCGACGGCAGCCAGCCGTCGGGCGCCGCTCTACCGCCACCTGCGCGACCTGTTCGGCGCGCCGGACACCGGCGTCTGGACCATCCCGGTCCCGATGATGAACATCCTCAACGGCGGCGCCCACGCCGACTCGACGGTCGACATCCAGGAGTTCATGGTGCTGCCCCTGGGCCTGCCGACCTTCGCCGAGGGCCTGCGGGCCGGCGCCGAGGTCTTTCACGCCCTGCGTGCGATCCTGAAGTCGCGCGGCTTCTCCACCGGCGTCGGTGACGAGGGCGGCTTCGCGCCCAATCTCGGCTCCAACCAGCAGGCCGTGGACCTCGTGCTGGAAGCCATCGGCAAGGCCGGCTACAAGGCCGGGCACGACATCTGCGTCGGTCTCGACGTCGCCGCCAGCGAGCTCTGGGACGACGCGGCGCCGCGCTCGACGCCGTGGGACCCGCCCGCCACCGGCGAGGGCCGGTACGTGTTCAAGAAGTCCGGCGACGCCCCGCGCTCGTCCGACGGCCTCGTCGACCTGTACGAGGACTGGGTCCGCCAGTATCCCATCGTCTCGATCGAGGACGGCCACGCCGAGGGCGACTGGAACGGCTGGAAGGCGATGACCGACCGGCTGGGCGGCCGCGTGCAGGTGGTGGGCGACGATGTCTTCGTGACCAACCCCGGCATCTTCAAGCAGGGCATCGAGCGCGGCATCGCCAACTCGATCCTGATCAAGCTGAACCAGATCGGCTCGGTCTCCGAGACGCTCGACGCGATCGCCATGGCCCACAAGGCCGGCTACACCGCCGTGATCTCGCACCGCTCGGGCGAAACCGAGGACTCGACCATCGCGGATCTCGTGGTCGCCACGGGCTCGGGCCAGATCAAGACCGGATCCGCGAGCCGGTCGGACCGGATCGCCAAGTACAACCAGCTGCTCCGGATCGAAGAGGAACTCGGCTCCGCCGCGCGCTACGCGGGACGCGACGCCATCAACCAGCTGCGCGGACGCGCGTAGCCGACGACCATGAGCGACAAACCCCTGTCATACGTCCCAGCCGACCTGGCCGGCTGGGACGCGCAAATCCAGCTCGGCCAGCCCGGGCAGTTCCCCTTCACCCGCGGCATCCAGCCGACGATGTACCGCGGACGCCTCTGGACGATGCGCCAGTATGCCGGCTTCGGCACGGCGAAACAGTCGAACGAGCGGTACCGCTACCTGCTCGCCCAGGGCGTGTCGGGGCTCAGCGTGGCCTTCGACCTGCCCACGCAGATCGGCTACGACTCGGACAGCCCGATGGCCCTCGGCGAGGTCGGGAAGGTGGGCGTGGCGATCGACTCGATCGAGGACATGGCCCAGCTGTTCGAGGGCATCCCCCTCGACAAGGTGTCCACCTCGATGACGATCAACGCCACGGCGGGCACGCTGCTGGCATTGTACGTCGCCGTCGCCCGCCGGCAAGGTGTGGAGGCGAAGAGCCTGTCGGGCACGGTGCAGAACGACATCCTGAAGGAGTACGTCGCACGCGGCACCTACATCTACCCGCCGAGGCCGTCGATGCGCCTCGTGACGGACATCTTCGCGTTCTGCGAACGCGAGGTGCCCAACTGGAACACGATCTCCATCAGCGGCTACCACATCCGCGAGGCCGGCTCGACGGCCGTCCAGGAGGTGGCCTTCACGCTGGCCAACGCCATCGCGTACGTGCAGGCCGCGATCGACGCCGGCCTGGATGTGAACCGGATCGGCCAGCGCCTGTCGTTCTTCTTCAACGCCCACAACGATTTCCTCGAGGAAATCGCCAAGTTCCGGGCGGCGCGCCGCCTCTGGGCACGCCTGATGCAGGAGCGGTTCGGCGCCACCAACCCGCGGGCGCAGCAACTGCGGTTCCATACACAGACCGCCGGCAGCACGCTCACCGCCCAGCAGCCCGACAACAACATCGTCCGCGTCGCCCTGCAGGCCCTGGCCGCCGTCCTCGGCGGCACGCAGTCGCTGCACTGCAACAGCCGTGACGAGGCGCTGGCGCTGCCGACCGAGGCGTCGGCCGCCATCGCGCTGCGGACCCAGCAGATCATCGCCCACGAGTCGGGCGTGGCCAATACGGTCGATCCGGTGGCGGGGTCGTACGCGATCGAAACGCTGACGAACCAGATCGAGGCGGGAGCGAAGGAACTGATCGCCGCCATCGACCGCATGGGGGGCACCCTGGCGGCCATCGAGGCCGGCTTCATCCAGCGCTCGATTCAGGAAGCCGCCTACCAGACGCAGAAGGCCATCGACGCCGGCACGCAGGTGGTGGTCGGGGTGAACAAGTTCACGTCAGAGGAACAGGTGGCGGTGGATCTGCTGCGCATCGATCCGGCGGTGGAGCGCGAGCAGGTGGAGCGGATCAGGCAGCTCCGGGCCGGCCGCAGCCAGTCCGCCTGGCAGGCGGCCGTCGACGAGGTGGCCCGCGTGGCCCGCGACGGCGGCAACATCATGCCGTCGATCATCGCCGCCGTCGAGGCCAAGGTCACCGTCGGCGAGATCTCCAACACCCTGCGCGAGGTCTTCGGCGAGTACAAGGAGGCGGTGCTCACGTAGAGGCTAGAGGCTAGAGGCTAGAGGCTAGAGGCTAGAGGCTGAGAAGGCGACGGGCGCGGCGAGGTATTTTCACACCTCGCCGCGCCCGATTCGTCGAGGCGTGCTCATTCTTGCCTCTGTCTTCTGTCTTCTTGCTTCTGTCTTCTGTCTTCTGTACCTTGCCCCCATGCCACCGCTGCTCCGCGTCCGCGATCTCACGACGGAGTTCGTCGTGGAGCGCGATGGCGTCGCGCGGGTGGTGCGGGCCGTCCACGGCGTCAGCTTCGACCTCGACGCAGGGGACGTGCTCGGCCTGGTCGGCGAGTCCGGGTCCGGCAAGTCGATGACCGCTCTGTCGCTGCTCGGCCTGGTGCCGCCCCCCGGCCGGGTCACCGGCGGCACCGCCGAGTTCGAAGGGCGAGACCTGCTCACGCTCGACGGGCGCGGACGCCGGGCCGTGCGTGGCGCCCGCATCGGGCTCGTGTTCCAGGAACCGTCCACGGCCTTGAACCCCGTGTTCACGATCGGCGACCAGATTGCCGAGACGCTCATCGTGCATGGCCTGGCCACGCCCCGGGAGGCGGCGGGGCGGGCGGTGGCCCTGCTCGAGGCCGTCCGGATGCCCGAGGCCGCCCGCCGGGCACGGGACTACCCGCACCAGTTGTCGGGCGGACAACGCCAGCGCGCCGTCATCGCCGCCGCCATCGCCTGCCGGCCGCCGCTCGTCATCGCGGACGAACCCACGACCGCGCTCGACGTCACCATCCAGGCCGAGATCCTCGATCTGCTGCGCGACATGCGTGCGGCCGACAACCTGGCGCTCGTCCTGATCACCCACGACCTCGGGGTCGTCTCCGGCATGGCGGACCGCGTGGCAGTCATGTACGCCGGCCGCATCGTCGAGCAGGGCCCCGCGCGGGCGGTGCTGGACAACCCGGCGCATCCGTACACGCGGGGGCTGCTGCAGTCGATGCCCGGCAACCTGCCGGGTCGGCGCCTGCCCGCGATTCCCGGCGCGGTGCCGGACCTGGCCTGGCTGCCGCCCGGGTGCGCGTTCGCGCCGCGATGCCCGGATCGGTTCGACGCGTGCGGCGCCGACCCGGCGGACGTGCGGATCGACGGCGGACGCTCGGTCCGCTGTCACCTCCACCGGGGGGCCTCCTGATGGCGCTCGTCGAGATCCGCGATCTCGTCAAGACCTACAGCCGGCGTCCGGCCCCGTGGCGGCCGCGTCGCGTGTCGCGGGTGGTCGACGGCGTCAGCTTCGAGATCGAGCGCGGAGAGGTCTTCGGGCTGGTCGGCGAATCGGGCTGCGGCAAGACCACCACCGCCCGCTGCCTGCTGCGGCTCGTGGAGCCCTCGTCAGGATCGTTCCGCTACGACGGCGAGGACGTGTTCGGCGCCCCGCCGGCCCGGATGCGGGCGCTGCGGCGCCAGATGCAGATGGTCTTCCAGGACCCCCAGGCGTCGCTCAACCCCCGCATGCGGGCGGGCGCGATCGTCGAGGAGGGCCTGGTGATCCAGGGGCTGGGCTCGCCCCGCGAGCGGCAGGCGCGCGTGCGGGAACTGTTCGGCCTCGTGGGGCTGGACCCGCGTGACACGCTCCGGCGCCCGCACGAGTTCAGCGGCGGGCAACGCCAGCGGATCGGCCTGGCCCGGGCGCTGGCCACGGGGCCGTCGTTCCTGGTGGCCGACGAGCCCGTCTCGGCGCTCGATCTCTCGATCCAGGCGCAGGTGATCAACCTCTTCCTGGACCTGCAGGAGCGCCTGGGTCTGACGCTGCTCTTCATCGCGCACGATCTGCGCCTCGTGCGTCACCTGTGCCGCCGTGTGGGCGTGATGTGGCGCGGCCGACTGGTGGAGATGGGGCCGGCCGAGGACGTGCTGCGCGACCCGGCGCACCCCTACACGCGCGCCCTGCTGTCGAGCCTGCCGCACGTCGGCCCGCTGCCGCACCCGCCGCGCGTGGTCTGGGACGCCGCGGCCCGCGCAGACACGGCCATCGGGCCCCTGTGCGAGGTGGCGCCGGGGCACTGGGCCGCCAGCCCGCAGCGGCAGCCGCCGGCCGACACTCCGGGCCGGGCATCCGGGGCGTGATCCGGGCGTGCCGTTACGCCGCCTGACGGATGTCGTCGGAGATCTTGCCGTCGCGGATGTGGATGACGCGCTTGGCGTGCGCGGCGATGTCGGCTTCGTGCGTGACCAGGATGATCGTATTGCCCGCCTCGTAGAGCCTGTTAAACAGCGCCATGATCTCGTTGCCGGTCTTCGAGTCGAGGTTGCCCGTCGGCTCGTCCGCCAGGATGATCGAGGGGTTGTTCACGAGGGCACGGGCGATGGCCACGCGCTGCCGCTGACCACCGGACAACTGGTTGGGGCGGTGCGTCATGCGGTCGCCCAGTTCCACGCGATCCAGCGCGGCCCGGGCCCGTGTCTGGCGATCCTTGGACGGCACGCCCGCATACACCAGCGGCAGTTCGACGTTGTGCAGGGCCGTCGCGCGCGGCAGCAGGTTGAAGGTCTGGAAAACGAAGCCGATCTCCTCGTTGCGGATCCGGGCCAGTTCGTCGTCGTTCATCTGGCTCACCTGCTTGCCATTGAGCAGGTAACTGCCTTTCGACGGCGTGTCCAGGCAGCCGATGAGGTTCATCAGCGTGGACTTACCGGAGCCCGACGGCCCCATGATGGCCACGTACTCGCCCCGATCGATGTTCACGCTCACGCCGCTCAGGGCGTGAATCTCTTCCGTGCCCATCACATAGGTCTTCCAGAGATCGACGGTTTCGATGAGTGCCATAGGTGCCAATCCGGGTGGACGCGGGCCTCCACGGGCCCCCCGCCTTTCCTCGTAGATCAAGAGACGGCGCAGGGGCGGCCGCGGTTCCCACTTTACTAGAGGCTAGAGGCTAGAGGCTAGGGGCTAGGGGCTAGAGGCTAGGGGCTAGAGGCTAGGGGGCCAGGGGCCGGGTATTCGCTTCTCGGTTCTCGGTCCGCGGGCACAGCCCGGGATCTGGAACCTGGCACTTGGAACTTGGAACCGTAAACCGTGAACCTGGCCCAACGGCCCAAGGGCCTAGAGCCTGAAGATCAGTTCCACGAGCTTGGTGGCGCCACCGTGGACCTGGATCGTGTCCTGGACGACGATCTGGTCCTTCTTCAGGCGGCAGACCTGGATCGCGTGGATGCCCTGCGGGATGTTCTCGAAGATGAAGGGCGCGATGTTGTCGGCCAGCATGGCTTCCTGGCCGCCGTTCGAGAAAAAGAGCCGCACTTCGTACCCGGGCGGGTCGAGCGTGTAGCTGATGTCCTCGGCGGCCATCCGTTTCACCGTGACGATGACGCGCCCGAGGTAGGCCGGCGGGTTCGGCGGATAAACGATGTCGTCTTCGTTGCCCATGACGCCGTCGGGCCCGGCCGAGCGGATCTGGCCGGTATCGAACCCGCTGTACGGCCGGCCGAAGGCGTCGGTCAGGAAGTCGTCCTTCGCGTCTCCCACGTTCACGTAGGGACCCTTCCACCCCATGCCGACGCCCCGCGTCGTCAGAGTCGTGTAGGGCAGCGTGGTCCGCAGCGGCCGCAGCAGTTCATCCGCGTTCAGGGGGAGGCGGCCCATGTCGCCGACGAAGCCGAAGGTGCTCGCGTCGGGCCGGCCGACGAGGGCCTCGTGCAGCGCCCGGGCCTCCTTGCGGGTCGACTCGATCTTCGTGTCGACCACCTGCTGGAGGATGGCCGGCGTGATGGCCGTCGCGAGAATCGTCAGCACCGCGATGATGACGACGATCTCGATCAGGGTGAAGCCGGCGGCCGGACGGGGACGATGTGTCTTCATCGGAGTGCCCTTGCCAGGTTGAAGAGCGGCAGGTAGAAGGCCACGGCGATCAGGACGAACATGCTCGCCAGGACCACGAGCGCCAGGGGCCCGAAGAGCGTCAGCGCGCGGTTGACGGTGCCGTCCACTTCGCGATCGTAGTACTGCTTCACCTGGTGCAGCGCCTTCGGCATCTCGCCGGTGGTCTCGCCGAGCGCCACCATCTGGATGACGATGGGCGAGAACTCGCCGACGGCGGCCAGGGCCCGCGACAGCCGTTCGCCGGCCATCACGCGGCGCACCGCCGCGCCGAACCGCTCGGACAGGTACGGATTGCCCAGCACGCGCTGCATCAGCGACAGCGAGGGGGCCACTTCGAGGCCCGACTCGTGGAGCGTGCCGAAGTAGTGGGCGAATCGCGACAGCGCCACCTTGCGCTGCACGTCGCCGAGGATCGGCACCTTCAGCATGAGGCGCGACCACCAGAGCGAGCCTTCGGAGGTCTGCACCCGGAGCTTGAAGAGGATGTAGAGCACCGCGCCGGCCGCCAGCAGGATGATCCAGTTGTCCGCCAGGAACAGGCCCGTCGTCTGGACGATCCGGGTGGGCAGCGGCAGCTGCAGGTCGGGGTTGACGCGCTGGTAGACCTGCGCGAAACGCGGGATCGTGAAGCCGACCAGGACCACCATGAGCACCGACAGCAGTCCGATGACCAGCAGCGGGTAGGTGGCCGCCTCGCGCACGCGGGCCGCCAGCCGTTCGGACCACTCGAGCTGCTGCGCCAGGTCGGCCAGCGATCGGTCCACGCGCCCCGTCGCCTCGCCGGCGCGCACGACGCTCACATACAGCTCGTCGAACGCGTCGGGATGGCGCTCCATGGCCTGCGAGAGGCTCAGCCCCGATTCGACGCTGCGGCGGATGTCGCCGACGATCTTCCGCATGCCGGCCTTCGGCGTCTGCGCCTCGATGCCGCTCAGGCCGTCCACGAGGTTGACCCCCGTCGAGGCAATGGTCTCGAGCTGGGTCGTGAAGAAGATGACGTCGCGGCGCGTGACGTTCTCGAAGAAGCGGACCTGGGCCAGATCGATTGTGTCGTCGGCGGGGCCGGCCTGCACGAGGTACTGGTCCTGCGCCCGCAGCATCGCCGCGAGGGCGTCTTCGGTGGCGGCCACGGCCGTCCCCTCCATCCGCTGGCCGTTGGCGCCGATGGCAACGTATGCGAATTCAGGCATGGCAGTCGCTCGCTATTCCCAGGACACCCGGAGGACTTCCTCCAGCGTCGTCTGCCCGATCACGGCCTTCGACAGCGCGTCGTCGAGCAGGGACTTGAACCCGCCCCGAATCGCCGCCTCCTTGATCTGGCGGGAGTCCACCCGGCTCCGGACCATCTCGTGGAGCCCGGCGTCCACCATCAGGATCTCGTAGACGCCCGTGCGGCCCCGGTACCCGGTCTGGCCGCAATGCTGACACCCCTTCCCGCGGTAGAACGTCACGCCGTCGGCCGGCGTCAGGTTGACCTTCGCCAGCATCTCGGGCGCGTAGCTCACCGGCGCCTTGCACTCGGTGCAGATCAGCCGGACGAGCCGCTGGTTCACCACGCCGGCCATCGCCGACGCGATGAGGTAGGGCTCCACGCCCATGTCCATCAGCCGGGGCATGGCGCCGGGCGAGTCCTGCGTGTGCAGGGTGCTGAACACCAGCACACCGGAGAGCGCGGCGCGCACAGCCAGCTGTGCGGTTTCAGGGTCCCGGATCTCACCGATCATGATGATGTCCGGGTCCTGCCGCAGGATCGACCTGATGGCCGATGCAAAAGTCAGACCGGCGCGCGGCCTGACCTGCGTCTGGCGAATCGTCGGGAACTCGTATTCCACGGGGTCCTCGACGGTCATGATGTTCTTTTCCCGGCCCCCCAGGACGTTCAGCGCCGAATACAGGGTGGTCGTCTTCCCGGCACCTGTCGGGCCGGTGACCAGCACGATGCCCCGCGACCGGCTCAGCAGGTCGTGGAACAGCCCCAGGTTGCGGCGGTTCAGGCCCAGGTCCTCGAGGCCCCGGACCAGCTTGTCCTTCTCGAGGATGCGCACCGCCACCTTCTCGCCGAAGACGGTCGGAAAGGTGGACACGCGGAAGTCCACAAGGCGCCCGGTCACCGTCTGCGTGATCCGGCCCTCCTGGGGCAGGCGCTGTTCGGCGATGTCGAGCCCGGCCATGATCTTGAACCGGCTGACGATGGGCGGCAGCAGGTCCTTGGGAATCGTTTCGGTGTGCGTCAGCACGCCGTCCACGCGGTGGCGCACGCGCACCACCTTCTCCTCGGGCTCGAGGTGCAGGTCGCTGGCGCCCGCGCGGACCGCGTCCTCGATGAGGACCCCGATCAGCCGGACGACGGGCGACTGCTCGGGCTCGATGTCCTGGCCGGGCTGCGACACGGCCGCGATGCCCTCGTCGATGAGGCCCTTGAGCCGGCCGCTGCCGCCGCCGCCGTACGCCTTGTCGATGAGGGTGCTGACGGCCGACCGGGGCGCGCAGACCACCTCGACGGGCATCTCGACCTCCCGCTGGAGTTCGTCGAGTCCCACCACGTCGAACGGGTTGACCTGGGCCACCTTCAGCCGGCTCGGCGTGCGCGACACCGGGGCGATCTGGTAGCGGCGCGCGATGGCTTCCGGCACGAGGCTGGCCGCCGCCGCGTCGGGCAACGCCCCGTCGAGGGCCACGAAGGGGACCCGGGCCTCCTGGGCCAGGGCCTTCGCCAGGCCTTCCTCCGACAGGAACTTCATCGAGACCAGGACGTCACCGAGCAGGGCCCCGGTCCGGTTCTGTTCCCGGAGGGCCTGGTCCAGCTGATCCTGCGTGATCGCACGGTTGGCGACGAGTAGTTGCCCGATCATGAGTACCGCCTCGGGGGCGCGTCCTACGTCTGCGCCCGTTCCTTGATCTTTTCGACCTCAATGCGGTGTTTCTTGACGAGGTGCCAGATCGACCGCTCGGTGATCCCCAGCAGGCGGGCCGCCTGGGCCTGCACGCCGCCGGTTCGCGACAGGGCTTCGATGACGAACGCGCGCTCCAGCTGGGCGATCTTCTCGTCCAGGGACATGGCACCCGGCGCCTCCCACTGCTGGGAGGCGACGCCGGCCACGAGGCCGACGCCCGCCGGCCGGATCGGCTGCGGGAGGCCGGCCAGCGTGACCACCTCCCCATCGGTGACGACGGCGGCGCGCTCGATGGCGTTCTTCAGCTCGCGGATGTTGCCCGGCCAGTCGTAGGCCATCAACGCCGCCAGCGCGTCCGACGACGCCCGCTTGATCGTGCGGCCCAGGCGCTGGTTCGCCTCGGCCAGGAAGAAGTCCACCAGGGCCGGAATCTCCTCGCGCCGCTCGCGCAGCGGCGGCACCTGGATGGTGATGACGTTGAGCCGGAAGTACAGGTCGTCGCGGAACACGCCGTCCCGCACGCTCTTCAGCAGGTCCTTGTTGGTGGACGCGATGATCCGCACGTCCACGCGGATGGTCGTCGTGCCGCCGACGCGCTCCACCTCGCGGCTCTGGAGCACGCGCAGGATCTTGGCCTGCGTCGCCAGCGTCATGTCGCCGATCTCGTCCAGCAGCAGCGTGCCGCCGTCGGCCAGCTCGAACTTGCCCGGTTTGCGCGACTGGGCCCCCGTGAACGCGCCGCGCTCGTACCCGAACAGCTCGGATTCCAGCAGGGTCTCGGGAATGGCTGCGCAGTTCAGCCGCACGAACGGCCGGTGCTTGCGCGAGGACCGGGTGTGGATGGCCTCGGCCACCAGTTCCTTGCCCACGCCGCTCTCGCCGAGCACCAGCACGGTCGAGTCGGTGGGCGCGGCCCGCTCGATGAGGTGCATCACCTCGGCCATGGCGCGGCTGCCCGACGTGGCCCAGCCGTGGCCGGGCGTCGTGGCCAGTTCCTCGCGCAGGCGCTCGATCTCGAAGTGCAGCTTGCGCTTCTCGAGGGCGCGCCGGATGACGATCTCCATTTCCTCGAGACGGAACGGCTTGGTGAAGTAGTCGTAGGCCCCGCGGCGGATGGCCTCGATCGCGTTGTCGCGGGTGCCGTGCGCCGTCATGATGATGATGGGCACGCCCGGGTCGATCTTGAGGATCTCGCCGACCGCGTCGAGCCCGCTCATGCCGGGCAGGCGGATGTCGAGTAGCACCAGGTCGGGCGTCTCGGCCTTGAGGACCTGCAGCCCTTCCTCGGCGGTCTTCCGCAACGTGACGGCGTACCCGCTGCGGTGCAGCGCCTCGTTGAGGAAGAACTGCATTTGCTCGTCGTCGTCGATTACGAGGACATGGAACATAGTCGTACAGTCAAGCCGAATGCGCCGTCGTCGTCAACGCCTGCGATCCGCCATCCGGCGGCTCGCCCGCAGCCGGCCACCCGGCGGCGGGCAGTTCCACGGTGAACGTCGTGCCGCCGGCCGGGTCGCTCTCGACGTCGATGCGCCCGCCGCCGGCCGTCACAATCTTGCGGGCAATGGCCAGCCCGAGGCCGGTGCCCGTGGGTTTGGTCGTGTAGAACGGCACGAACAGCTGCTTCATCACCTCCGGCGGGATGTAGGACCCCGTGTTGTGCACCCGGACCACCACCATGCCGTCCGCCGCCGACACGTGGATCCGGATGGCGCCGTGGTCCGGCGTGGCCTGCACGGCGTTCAGCACGATGTTGGAAAGCGCCTGCGTGAGGCGGCTGTGGCTCCCGCGCGTCACGCTGACGTCCGCGGACGGCTCCACCTCGACCATCATCGAGAGGGGCCGCGCACCGAGGCCCAGGCGCACGAAGGCCACCACCTCGCGCACGAGGCTGGCCACATCCACGGACTCGCGTCCGGGAGGCGCGTCGGCGGACAGCAGCAGCAGGTTCTCCACCATCACGTTCAGGCGATCGATCGCCTCGATCATCGTGGCCACGTAGCGCCGCTTCGGGTCGTCGGGCCCGAAGTCCCGGGCCAGCAGCTCGGCCAGGCCGCGCATGGACGCCAGGGGGTTGCGCAGCTCGTGCGCCACGCCCGTCGTCAGCGTGCCCAGGGCCACCAGCTGATCGGCCTTGCGCAGCTGCTCCCGCAGCCGGCGGATCTCCGTGAGGTCCTTGAAGCCGATCGTCACGCCCACCACTTCGTCGTGGCCGCCCCCGGCGGCGCGTTCGCCCCGGCGCAGGTACGACACCGAGACGCCGATCCGCACCGGCCGGCCGTCCTTCGTGGCGATGAACGCCTCGTCCATCGTCAGGGGCCGGCGCTGGGAGATGGCCGTCTCGAGGGCCGCGAGCTGCGCCCGGCCGCTTCCCGCCGGTGCGAAGACGTCGCTGAACCGCCGGCCCACGATTTCGTCTTCGTGGTAGCCGAGGATCATCTCGGCGGCGGGGCTCGATCCGATGACCGTGCCGTCCACCGCGAGCGTGATCACGGCGCCGGTCATGCCCTGCAGCAGGTACCGGTTCACCGAGTCGAGAGCCTCGTTGAAGGCCCCCGCCAGGCGCTCCACTTCGGGCGTCGCCTGGACGTCGATGTTCGATCGCAGGTCGCCCGACTTCACGGCCTCGAGCCGGTCGCGGAACGCGCGCAGCGGCGTCGTCACGCCGAACGCGATCGCGAACGCCAGCACCGCGGCGATGGCCGCGATGAGCAGCAGCTGCACGTCCAGCGTGCGCAGCTGGCGCGCCGTCTCCGGCGTGAACAGCCCGTGCAGGACGTGGATCCGGCGCGACATGCTGGTGGCGAAGAAGCCGGTGGCCGCCACGAGCAGCCCCATCGTGACCGGCAGCAGCACCATGAGCTGCAGGCGCGAGGCCGACGGCTTGCGCACGGGGCTCCCGGCCTGGGCCCGGAGCCGGTCCCACCAGGTCATCTCCGGAGTCCCGGCGGCGGCGCCCGGTGCAGCGCCACGCGGCGCCGGGCACCCGCCGCGTTCGCGAACACCACGGCGTCGCGCTCGATCTCGACCACCTTGAGCGATCCGACGGCGTCCCCGACGCTCACCATGCGCGAGTCCACGATCGCCGTGCGCCGCGTAGGCGACACCAGGATGGTGCGCACCACGGGATCCGGCGTCGGCTCGTCGGCTGCGGTCTGCGCCCGGGCATCTCGCGTCTCGTCGCCGAAGAGGAAGGGGTCGCGCGCGAGCGCCGGCGCGGCGGCTGCGTCCAGCGCGGGCGGAGCCGGGATCGACGCCGGGTCGATGGCCGCCGGCTCGCCGGGGTTCGGCCCGGGCGACTCGCCCTGCAGGAGCGGGGCCTGCGGCTGCTGCATCGGCGTGGTGCGGGTCGCTGGCTTGAAGAACGACCACAGGTTCCAGCCGATGGCCAGCACCAGGACGGCAATCGCGATGTGCAGGTGACGCCGTTGGACTTTCATGGCCTACCACCCCTCCGCCAGGGAGAGCCGCGCGACACGCGGCGCCGCGGCGCCGGGCATCGGCCCGCCCGGGCCCGGCACCGGCACGGCCGGCGACACCACGGCGTCACCCCGCTGATAGACGAAGATCCGGATGGACGCCTTCATCAGCGGCAGGCCCCGCTGCAACGCCATCGACCGGATCTCGATCGTCGTCGGGAGGTCGCGCAGCTGCCAGACGAAGCGGGCGATCGTGCCGTAGCTCGACTCGAACGCCACCGTCACCGGCGTGTAGGTCAGCGTCACCGGGAAGAGTCCGAACCGGGGATCCGGGCTGTCGGGTGCCTCGCCGTCGCCGCCCGCCGCCGCCGGGCGCTGGCCGGGCTGCCACCTGACCGGCTGACCGGTCTCGATGCGCAGACCCTGGACGCGCCCGTCAGGGGCGCTGGCCATCGCCGTGCGGGCCAGCGTCTCGACGATGTCGGACACCCTGTCGTCCTTCGACACGCGTTCGTCGAACAGCTTCAACGCGGCGGCTTCGTCGGGCGTGGCCACGCCACGGCCGCGGTTCACGGTGTCCTGCAGCGTCCGGACGCGCCCCTCGAGGTTCGCGATCTCGGTGCGGTTCCGGAGGACCTCCGTGATGCGCGGCTGCACGAACCAGAAGTACCCCACCAGGGCAATGGCTGCGACCGCGACGACCGGGATCGCGCGCTCCAACGTATCAGTGGCTCGATTGACGGCACTCACTTGCGCACCTCGAACTCGACGGTGAAGTCCAGGACGCTGCCGGCGCGCCGCTCGACCGGCGGCACCGCAGTCTGGCCCTGGCCCTTCAGCACCAGCTTCTCCCACTGCGCCTGCTCGGCGTTGTACGCCGCGACGCCCTCGGCCACCTGACGCGGCACGCCGCCGGGATGCAGGTGCCAGTGCGGCTCGATCATCACGCGCTGCGGCCGCCGGCCGATCAGTTCGGCTGTCCGGCGCTCGTCGGCGGTCAGCGCGTTCCACGACTCGGTGACGATCACGTTGCGCGGCCGCTCCAGCGCCGCGATCTCGTCGCGCGGGGTCATCAGCGCGGCCCCGCCCCCCCCGCCGCCGCCGGCGCCCGTCGCATCCGCCGACGCCAACGTCCCCGGGGGCTCTTCAGCCTCCACTTTGATCGACGGCGGGCGCACAGGCACCCCGAGCAGGGCCGACCCGCTGGCCCCGCGCAGGAACTGGTTGAACACGGCCTGCGCCAGGGCGGGCGAGCCGGCGATCGCCTGGCCATTGACCGTGACCTTCCACGACCCGACGCCCGGCGTCACGGCCAGGGTGTTGATCACCACCTCGCCCGGCGCGTCCTTGGCCAGCGTCTCGAGCACGCGCGCCAGGCGTGGCCCCTGCGTGGCGAACGCCTCCAGGGCCGCGTGCCGCGCGGCCACGATGGCCGCGGTCCGCCGGGTGTCGTCGAGCCGCTGCACGGCCGGGCCCAGGCTGTTCACCTGGCGGCGGAGCGCCTCGAGCTGGGTCCGGGACGACCGGACGAAGAACTCGGCACCGGCCCACGCGGCGCCCGCAATGACCACGCCGGCCACCGCGGCGACGGCCAGGCGCCGGCGCGCCTGCGCATCGAAACTGCTGGTGAAACTCACGGTAGCCGCCTCGCGAGGCAACAGGTTGACGGACGGCGCCGCGTCGGCAGCCAGCACCCAGGCGGTGCGCAGGGCGCCTACGCGCATGCGGAACTCGTCGGCGGGCTCGGGCAGGCGGGCGACATCGAAGCCGTCCAGCGAGTCGAGCGTCTCCACCTCCACGTTGAGCTCGTGCATCAGCGGGCCGGTCAGGGCCCGGAGATCCGGGAGATCCCCGCACACCAGCACGTGGCCCACGTCCACTTTCGACTGCTGCTTGAGATAGACGAGCGAACGCCGCAGTTCGGAAGCGAGCTGCCCCGCGAACGCGGCCGCATCGAACACGAATCCCCGATCGACCCGTTCGGTCTGGTGCCCCCACGGCATCTCGCGCCCGAACAGCACCACACCGCCGCGGACCACCGTCATCGCGGTGGCGCGCGCGTTGACCGACAACACGGCCGTGACCGCCTCGCCGAACTGCGCCCACCGCTGCCGGACGAGCAGGGCGTGGGCCGTCGCTGGCGTCGTCACGGACCCGAACGCAAGGCCGGCGGCCGCAAACGGCTGGATGCGGCCGCGCAACTCGGCCGGGGACACGGAGATGTACCCGACTTCGCGGCGCCCGCCTTCCTGGTGCTCGCCGACGGTCACCCCGTCGGCTACCGGGCCGGCGGGGCCGGCCTGTCCGGACCCGGCCCGGGCCTCGCGGCGGGCCATCGTCTCGAGCTCGGCCGTCCCGGCCTGCGGGAGGTAGAGCGCCTGGTGGGTCCCGCGCAGGCCCCACACGGCGATGCGGCAGTCACGCCCGCGGTTGCCGAGCAACCGCCGGAGTTCCGCCGCGCACGCCCCGGGACTCTCGGGCGAATAGGGGATCTCGCGGAACATCTTGACCCGCGAGGCGCCCCCCGTGCCTTTACGGGCAAACCAGCCGCCCGAGGTCTGGACCTCGACCACGCGGCAGGCATCCGGAAGCAGTTCGAGACCAATACGGTTCGCCATATGTCACTAGGGTTTTCGGCTCGATGGCGCCTGAACCATAGGCACCCGATCGCCAGATCCTGTGCAGATACAAGCAGTTTCGCACGCCCCGGGCCTGGCGGGCGACCCGCGGCGGGGTCGGCGTGGAGAAATCGGGCCGGGCCTGGCGGTCCCCGGGTCGGGACCGGCCGCTACTGGATCCGCTGGCCGATGTCGTCGCCACCCAGCACCGCGACGGTGATGGGCTGGTCGAACAGGGTCTCAATCAGGCCGTCGGGGCCGGCCGACAGCACCCACACGGCGGCCTTCGGCCGCCCGCTGAGGGTCGTCACGCCCGGAGAAGTGTCGAGCAGGCCGATGTTGACGAGGTAGCGGTTGCCCCAGGGGTCGGAGCGCAGTTCCGACGACAGGTACGGACCGTTCCAGCCGAACTGGGAGGTGGCGGTCCGCATGGCGTACCCCGGACCGTTGGTCAGGAGTTGGCGGGCCAGGTCGTCGGTCAAGCCAGTCGTCCAGAGCGTGGTCTGCGTTTCGAAGGGAATGTTGCCGAGGCTGCCGAGCACCTGCACGCGCGCCTGGGGCGTGCCCGGGCCGCCGCCGGCGGACGTCACCCACTGGGGGAAATACCCGGTGTCACGGTAGAACTGCATCACGGCCGCGCCAATGGTCTGCACATCGGCCCGGGCGCGGGCCATCCGGGAGTCGTTGATGAAGTTGGCGATGGACGGAGTGAGGATGAGCGCGAGGGTCACGATGACGGCCAGTACCACCGTGAGTTCAATCAGGGTGAACCCCGGTGTGCGTCGGCGGGTCATACGGAGCATCGAACCGCGCATGGCCTGACCCTACCCCCCAGCAGAAGCGGAGGGCAGCCGGCCCGGGCCTGAGCCCGGGCCGCCCGCCTCCACACAAGCGCCGCGATGGCGCGGACCGCAGCCTACCGGCCGCTGCCCTGGATCACGTACACGAAGTCGTCACCGGTGCGGCAGGTGCCGTGGTCGGTCGTGCAGCCGCCGAAGAACGTCTCGTAGAGACCGTTCGGGCCCGGCGAAATGCAGAACACGTCACGCTCCCACCA
>CAYNDV010000043.1:0-31109 GCA_964396055.1 uncultured Vicinamibacterales bacterium
CCCGCCCGGGGCCCCGCCGGCCCGCCCGGGGCGGACACGGCTGCCCCGCTCGCGGCCGGCATGGTCTTTCACTTCGGGCCCCGCGAAGGGCCCCCGCGCCCACCCGGCAGCGCGGGTGTTGTCGTGCCCTTCACGCCGCCCTCGCCCGCCGACGTGGCCGCCTGGCGCCGAACCATGCAGGACCGGGCCGAACGGGAACGGCAGGTCGCCCCGGACGGGAACGTGGTGGACCGGGCGCGCGCCAACGCCGAGGCCGCCGCGCGCGCCGCCGAACGCCAGCGCCGCAAGGCCGAGTACCAGGCGCGCATGAAGGACCTCGCAGCCGGCAAGGCCATGACCTTCACCGTCCAGATGGACGGAGCGGTGGTTGGGGAGGTGAACGCCACGGTCAACCGCCACCGGATGATCGAGACCGTCCTGAGCCTGGCCCGCCGCGAACGGGGCGAAGTCCCCTTCGTGCTCGACACCGACAATGAGATTCACACCCTCGGCCCGCAGGACGGCGCCGTGGTGGAGGCGATGCGGCTCGATCGGGCCGCCCTCGCGTCCGTGCCGGGACAGAGCGCGCGCACCATCGGCGACTGGGTGGTGGTGACGCGGCACGACGACTCGGGCATCGTGTTCGGGATCGCGAGGCCGCTGGCCGACTCCCTGCGCGACATGCGGATGGCCGCCGCCCGCAACCTCGGCCTCGGCCTGCTGCTCATCGTCGGGGCCTTCGCGGGTATCGCGCCGCTGGCGTCGCGCTTGACGCGGCACCTCACGACGCTCACGGACGGCGTCCAGCGCCTCGCCGCCGGCGAACGCGGCACGCGCGTCACCGTGGTGTCCCGCGACGAGGTGGGGGAACTGGCGCAGGCGTTCAACCGCATGGCCGGAGAGCTGGAGGCCCACGAGCGGATGCTCGTCGAGCAGGAGCGCCTCAAGCGCGAACTCGAACTGAGCCGGCAGATCCAGGTGGACATGCTGCCCCGCGCGCCGCTGCGCCTGGGCCTCACCGAGGTCACGGGCGTCTCGATGCCCGCCCGCGAAGTGGGCGGCGACTTCTTCAACTACTTCGCCCTGCCGGGCAACGCCCTGGGCCTCATCATGGGCGACGTGTCGGGCAAGGGCGTCGGCGCGGCGCTGCTGATGGCCAACATCCAGGCGACGCTGCGGGCCCGCCTGCCGCTCGAGCTCGACCTGCCCGCCCTGGTCGACGCACTGGACCGCGACGTGGCCGCCAACACGCCGAACGCGGTGTACGTGACGTTGTTCATCGCCATTCTCGACGCCGGGCACGGCGAACTGCGCTACGTCAACGCCGGGCACAACCCGCAGTACCTCATGCGGGCGGGTCGTAGCCCGATTGAATCGATGGCGGCCACGGGCCTGCCGGTAGGCCTGATGCCGGGCAACGGCTACGAGCAGCGGACCGTGAAGGTCGGCGCGGGAGATCTGCTGTTCCTGTATACGGATGGGACGGCGGAGGCCGAGAACGATGCGGGCGACATGTTCGGCTACGAGCGCCTGCAGAACGCCCTGGCCGCTGCCCCGCCGGCGGCATCCGCGGCAGACGTGCTGGCGGCGGTGGAAGCGGTCATCCGCGATTTCCGCGGCGCGGCCGAACCACTCGACGATGCGACCATGATGGCCGTGCGGGTGGGCACCAGTTAGCCGGAATCGGGACGCCGGCTCACCTCGCGGGTGGCTTGGTGTATACTCCCGCCCCGTCGGGATCCGGCAACTTCCTGGATGACACACCCCCCGGTCGCCCCCACGCCCAGCCCGCCGCGGCCGCGCCTCAACGGGTGGAAGGAGATCGCTGCCCACATCGGCCGCGGTGTGCGAACCGCGCAACGGTGGGAGCGGGAGCTCGGCATGCCGGTCCATCGCCTGAACACCGGCACGGGCGAGTCGGTGTACGCCCAGCCGGACGAGATCGACGCGTGGATGGCCCGGCAGTCGCGAACCGCCCTGGTGTCCACCGAGGCCGACAGCCACGTGCCCGGGAACGGGCATGGACACGTGGAGACCCGTGGCGGCGCAACCATCACGCTC
This sequence comes from uncultured Vicinamibacterales bacterium, assembly GCA_964396055.1. Classification (GTDB taxonomy): domain Bacteria; phylum Acidobacteriota; class Vicinamibacteria; order Vicinamibacterales; family JAKQTR01; genus CAYJPV01. Next base: position 2,041 of record CAYNDV010000043.1, read on the forward strand.
GAGTCTGCGCCTGGCGCGGCTGGCGCCCGCCGAACCCGGCCGCTCCGCGCGTTTGCCCTCACGGGTGCTGCGGGGATGGCCGTAGCGGTGCTCGTGGCGGCCGCGTCCATCGCCTGGTTGTGGCTGGCGCCGAGTCCGGGCGGAGGCCTGTTCGCCCGCAGGGTGCCGCCGTCCGGGCCGCAGCCCGCCGCACTGACGTTCGCCGGCAATGCCCTCACCTGCCACGACGCCGGTGGCCACGCGCTCTGGTCGGCGACGTTCGAACACCCCCTGACGGACCTGACGCTCGAGCCCCGCGACGTTGGCCGCCGGTCCTGGGGCGTCTGGGACCTCGACGGCGACGGCCGGAACGAGGTGGTGCTGGCGAGACGTCACCCGCAAGACCCGACGCTCTACGGCTTCGACAGCGACGGCACGCCACGATTCAGGCACCAGGTGCGACGCGAGGTCCGGTTCGGCGAGTACGCGTGCCCGCCGGTGTACTTCACGCACGTCTTCCAGGAGCAACGCCCGGACTTCCGCGGCACGTTCTTTGTCATCGGCCAGCACCCCCTCCACTTCCCCGCAGTGTTGCAGCGCCTGGACTCCGAGGGCCGGGTGCGCGGCGAGTACTGGAGCAACGGCTACCTGACGAGCTTGACCAGCGTCACGTTCGGAGATCGGCCTGTGACGTTCGTCGGGGGGGCGTCCAACGAGATCGGCGGCGCCGCGCTGGCGGTGTTCTTCGGGAACATCGGCGGCTCGGCCCCGGCCCGGGAAGGGCGATACCGCTGCGAGGGGTGTCCGCCTGGGGGCCCGGACATCTTCCTCGTCTTCCCGCGATCGAGGCTCCAGGCCGCCCTGAATCACAACGCGTTCGTGAGCACGATCGTCCAGGTCGGCGCCGATCGCGTGGTCGTGGCGGTCCAGAATGCGGGCATTTCGACGCCGAACGAGCCGTGCTGCGGCGTCGCCTATTACACGCTCGATGCGGACTTCAACATCGTGGGCACCGAGTTGGGTCCGGACGTCGCCTCGACTCACCGCCAGTACGAAGTCATGGGCAAGGCCGGTCCCGGCACGCGTTTCCGCGATCCCGACGACTTCTACCCCGTTCTGCGGTGGAACGGCGCCGGATTCGACTCCATCACCGACACGAGCGGCTACCCGCGCTGACTGCGGTGTGCCCCGGTGGCGCCACAAGCGTCCCGACCCCGGTGTAGACTGGTCGGGCCCTCGCGTTGGAATGGCCTCATCCGGAGTCGTCCATGCTGCGACACATTCGAACTACCCTCGCCCTGGCCTGCGCGTTCGCCCTTGGTCTCTCCTCCGCGGCCCTGGCCGGGACGCCCGCGAAGTTCATCCAGTACCCGGACGTCCACAAGGACACCATCGTCTTCACCTGGGACCGGGACCTGTGGTCCGTGCCGGCCGCGGGCGGCGAAGCGCGCCGCCTGACGTCGCACCCGGGCACGGAGGACTTCGCGCGGTTCTCGCCCGACGGGAAGACCGTGGCCTTCACGGGCCAGTACGAGGGCGCGGATGTCTATGTCATGGATGCCGGCGGCGGCACGCCGGCGCGCGTCACCTTCTACGGCACCGGCACCCGCCCGGTGGCCTGGACGCCAGACGGCCGCCGCATCATCTTCCGCTCCGGCCACGAGAACACGTTCAGGCCGATCGTGAAGCTGTACGCGACGACGCCGGCGGGCGCGCTGCCCGATCGACTGCCGATGGACCGCGGCATCCTGGCGTCGTACTCGCCAGACGGCACGAAGATCGCCTACAACCGCCGCGGCAACGAGGAGTACTACTGGAAGCGCTACAAAGGCGGCCAGTACACCGACCTCTGGCTGTACGACACGGCCGCGAAGACGTTCACGGCGCTCACCGACTACGTGGGCAAGAACGCCTACCCGATGTGGGTCGGCAGCCGGCTCTACTTCGTGTCGGACCGCGGAACGAACGGCATCGCCAACCTCTTCACCTATGACTTCGCGACGAAGCAGGTGGCGCAGGTGACCGATTTCGCGGACTTCGACGTCCAGATGCCCGAAACCGACGGCACCTCGATCGTCTTCGTCCGCGCCGGCGACCTTTATCTCCTCGATACCGCCACGAACAAGGCCCGCAAGGTGGACGTTCGCGTGCCGAGCGATCGCTGGCAACTGGCCGAGCGGACCATCAATCCCCGCGACTACATCCACGCGATGGGCGCGTCGAACGACGGGAAGACGGCGGTCTTCGAGGCGCGCGGCGACATCTACCTGGTGACGGGCGACGACCGCCAGCCGCCACGCAACCTGACGCGCACGCCGGGCACACGCGAACGCATGCCGCAACTCTCGCCCGACGGCGCGCGGGTAGCGTTCTACTCGGACCGGTCCGGCACGTATCAGATCTACGCCCTCGACGTGGCCGATCCCGACAAGCCGTGGGACGCGCTCACCACGACGCTGGACCGGACCGCGTACCACCTGGACTGGTCGCCGGACGGCACGAAGATCCTGTTCGGCAACAAGGACTTCACGTTGTTCTGGCTCGATATCGCCACCAAGGCCCTGACGACGATCGCCTCGTCGAACCAGTTGAAGAACGACGAGTTCTTCTGGGAAGTGAGCGACTACTCCTGGTCGCCCGACAGCCGCTGGGTCACCTACTCGTTCGTCGAGTTCAACCGCAACAACCGGGTGTTTCTCTACAGCCTGGATCAGAAGCGGAGCTATCCCCTGACCGACGGCTTCTACGACAGCATGAACCCGTCGTTCGACGCCAACGGCGAGTACCTGTACTTCCTGTCGTATCGCGACTTCACGACGCGCATCGACATCTTCGAGGACAACCACGTCATCCCCACCCCCGTGCAGGTGATGGCGGTGCAGCTGAAAGCCGGCCAGACGCCGCCGTTCGCCAGGGCGGTGACACCCGGGCAGAAGGACGATCCGCAGCCCTTCCGCATCGATCTGGCGGGCCTCGAGCAGCGGGTCTTCCCACTGCCGGTGAAGTCGGGCAACTACTTCTACCTCAAGGCCGGCAAGGGGTTCGTCACCTGGGCCGCGACCGACTTCTTCGGCGAGGCGGAGATCGAAACGGTCTTCACGCCGTCAGGCGAGGACAAGTGGGCGCTGCACGTCTTCGACATGGCCGCGCAACGCGAGGTCACGGTGGAGGGCACGATCAGCGACTGGCGGCTGTCCGCCAATCGCGAACACTACGTCGCCAGGAAGGGCGGCACCTACCACCTCGGCCCCGTGGACAAGCTGGCCGCATCGAAGGCTCTGGGCGCGGCACTCAACCTCGACCGGATGACGTATCGCGTGCAGCCGCTGGCGGAGTGGACGCAAATCTTCAACGACACCTGGCGCTGGTATGAGGATTTCTTCTACGACACCGGCTTCCACGGCAACGACTGGAAGGCAATCGGCGACAAGTTCCGGGTGCTGCTGCCCGGCCTCAACAACCGGGCGGAACTGAACACCCTGCTGTCACAGATGGTGGGGGAACTGAACGTGTCGCACACGTACGTGTCGGGCGGCGACCACGCCCCGGCGCAGTTGCCGCCCAACCCGGTATTCACCGGCCTGCTCGGCGCCGACATCGTGGCCGACCCGGCCGGCTACCCGCGCCTGGCCCGCATCCTGGGCCCGACGGTGTACAACCGCGACCTCACGGCCCCGCTCGCACGGCCGGACATCGACGTGCAGGACGGGGACTACCTGGTCGCCATCGACGGCCACGACATGAAGGGCCAGAACCCGTACCGGCATCTGCAGGTGACGCGGGGGCAGCGGGTCCGGGTGACGGTCAGCCGCACCCCGACGGCGGCCGGCGCGCGCACCTACGAGGTGGAGCCCATCCGCTCGGAGGGCGACCTGCGGTACCACCGCTGGGTGGCCGGGAACATCGCCGCGGTGCTCACGGCGTCCCGCGGCGACCTGGGCTACGCGCACATCACGGCGATGAGCACGAACAACATCGGCCAGTTCGACAAGTACTGGCGCGCCTTCCGCGACAAGAAGGGTTTCATCATCGACGTGCGCGGCAACGGCGGCGGGTGGACCGAGTACTTCATCATCGACAAGTTCGAGCGGAAGATGGTGGCCCACAACGTCCTGCGGGGCATGACGCCGTTCCGGTACCCCGGCTCGGTGGCGACCGGCCCGATTGCCGCCATCACCAACGAGTACAACGGGTCGGACGGCGAAGCCTTCCTCGAGCACTTCAAGGCCCGGAAGATCGGCACGGTCATCGGCATCCCGTCCTGGGGCGGTCTGGTGGGCATCATCAACGGCCAGACCACCATCGACGGCGGCACGGTGCACCAGTCGAACAACGCCTTCTACAACGACAAGGGCCAGTGGCTCGTCGAGGGCCACGGCGTCGATCCCGACATCCTGCTCGACAACGACCCGGCGTCCGCGTCGGCGGGCCGGGATCTGCAACTCGACAAGGCCATCGAAGTGCTGCTGCAGCAGATTAAGGCGAAGCCCTTCACGTGGCCGCCGGTGCCGGGGTACCCGAAGAGATAGGGGCGGTTCACGGTTCACGGTTCACGGTTGTCGTGGCGTCCGGCTTCAGCCGGACGCTTCACGCGTGAGCCGGTCCCCCCGAAGCAGGGGATCGGGTTCTAACGTTTCCTGTTCCACACCCAGTACGCCGGCACGCCCAGCGCGATGATCGCGAGGCCGGCCAGGGCATTCAGGGGTTGCGTGATCAGCGTGTTCACCGCGATGTAGAAGGACGCCGCGATGAAGATGGCCGGCGTCACCGGGTAGCCCCACGTCCGGTACGGCCGGGGCAGGTCCGGACGGGTCCGGCGCAGGATGAACACGGCACCCACGGTCAGGCCGAAGAAGATCCACTGGCCGAACACGACATAGGTGGCGAGCTGTTCGAAGGTGCCCGACAGGGTCAGCACCGCCGCCCACGCCCCCATGGCGAGAATCGACACGTGCGGCGTGTGGTACGCCGGGTGGACGGCGGCGAGTTGCTTGAAGAACACCCCGTCGCGCGCCATGGCGTAGAAGACCCGCGGCGCGGTGAGCACGTTGCCGTTGGCGGCGCCCGCGATGGAACAGAGGATGACGGCCGCGATCAGCGCAGCGCCCGCGGGGCCGAACAGCACGCCCATCACGTCGGCGGCGATGCGGGTCGACCCGGCAATCCGCTCGATCGGGAAGATCCACAGGTACGCGGCGTTGGCCACCAGATACAGCACGAGGACGAGGGCCGACCCCGCCAGCAGCCCGAGCGGAAGATCCCGGGTCGGGTTCTTCATCTCACCGGCGCTGAACGTGACGATCTCCCACCCCTTGTAGGCCCACAGCGACGCCACCAGCGCCACGCCGAACGGCCCGATCAGGCTGCCGCCGGCGTCGGGCGCCGGCGCGGCCGCAAAGTGCGACGGCTGCCCGTCCCCCACGAGGAAGACCGCGGCCGACATGCCGACGATCCCCGCGAACTTGATGATCATCAGCGTGTTCTGGACAAACGCCCCGAATCTCGCCCCGGCGTAGTTGATGGCCAGCAGCAGGGCGATGAGGGCCAGGGCCACGGCCCTGGTGCCCCAGGGCGGCAGGTCCACGAAATACGGCAGGTACTTCGAGGCGAACGCCATGGCCAGCGTCGCCACGGCCCCGGAGTCGATGACCAGGAACAGCGTCCAGCCGAACAGGAACGCCGTCATGCGGCCGTAGGCCTCGCGCAGGAAGACGTACATCCCGCCGGCCTGGGGAAAAGCCGCGCCAAGTTCGGCAAAGGCCAGGGCGCCGAAGAAGCTCAGCGCGCCGCCCACCACCCAGACCGTAAACAGCAGGAACGGCGTCTTCACCTCGGCCGCCATCGTGGCCGGGACGATGAAGATGCCCGAGCCAATGACCGTGCCCACCAGGATGCCGATCACGCTGCCAAGGCCGAGCACCTTCGACAGTTCGCCGCCAGAGGAGGGTTCGCGCATGGGATCTCCAGGGCGATGGGCCCTTCGACTCGCCCTCCGGGCTCGCTCAGGGCGAGCCGTCGGGCCGTTGAAGTACGACGGGCGCGCCGGTTCAATTTACCGGCGCGCCCGCGCTGTTGAGAGGTGTTTCTTCTTGCTTCTTGCTTCTTGCTTCTGTCTTCTGTCTTCTGTCTTCTGTCTAGAACGAAATCCTCAGCTCCCCGACGACCGACCGCTTCAGGACGTCGCCGAAGATGTGCTGCTGGATCTCCTCGTTCAGCAGGTTGTTCACCTTAATCTGCGCCAGGGCCTTGTTGTTGGCCACCTTGACGCCAAAGCTTGCATTGACCAGCGAGAACGAGTCCGTCCATCCCGCGTACCGGGCGTCCAGCACGTCCTGCCAGTACGCCTCGCTCTGGTAGTTCACGTCGAAACTGCCCACGAAACGCCCGGCGTTCATGCCGATGCCCGCATTGAAGCGGTGTGTCGGCGGCAGGTTCAGCTCGGACGAGGGGAAGTTCGCGTCCGGATCGCCCTGCCACGAATAGTTGGCGTAAGCGTTCAGGTGGCGCGTCACCACGGCGTCCATGCCTGCTTCGATCCCCTGCATCTTCACGTTGCCGAGGTTCCGGTACGAGAAGTCCGACGGCAGGCCGAGGCCCGGGCCGAAGGCGTTCTGCGCGATGAGGAGGTCCAGCACCACCGGCGGCAGCGGCCAGCCCGGCGGCACCTTGCCCGACGAGTACGACCCCACCTGCGTGAAGTAGACCTCGTCCTTCATGTCGTTGTAGTACCAGGCCAGGCTCACGGACACGCGGTTGTTGATCACGCCCGAGTAGCCGAGTTCATACGCGTCCAGGGTCTGCTCGGTGAGCGCCTGGTAGCCCGACGCCTGGATCGGGAACGTATAGATCCGCCCGGCGAGCCCGGGGTTGATCAGCCCCAGGTTGAGCTGGTTGAGGATCTTGACGTCGAGGAAGTTGTTGATGAGCGACGGCGCCCGGTAGGCCCGATTGTACGAGGCCCGGAGCGTGTGGGCGGGCGCCGGCTTGAACATGAGCGTCGTCCGCGGCGAGATCACCACATCGTCGAGCACGTCGAAGTGGTCGAGGCGCGCGCCCACCAGCCAGCGGAACTTGTCGCTCAGGAAGATCTCGTCCTGCAGGTAGACGCCCTGCTCGTTGCGCGAGTCGTCGCCCGGGGCGATCGACAGGTCGAAGGCGTTGTGGCGGATGTTGCCGCCGTAGCTCAGGACGTGCCGCGTGCCAATCGTCTGGATGTTCGAGATCTCGAAGTCAAACGTCTTCGTGTTGAAGAAGAACTCGATGGGCTTGCCGTCCACGCCGACGGCCAGCAGGGCCGGCGCGTCGCCGTCCAGCACGTTGGCGAAGAACTTCACCTTCAGGGCGTTGCGGGAGTAGTCGGTCTTGAAGTAGCTCATGTTCGAGCCCTTCTCGATCCGGAACGGCCCGATGCCCGTGTGGATGATGCCGTTGGTCCCGGCATAGCCGCCCGCCACCGTCACCCGCGACAGGCCATCAGCGAAGTCGTAGTCGAGGCGCCCGTCGAACTTCGGCTGGTCGGTGCCCGAGTTGGTGAACGCCGGATAGGGTGTCTGGAACGCGTTGTCGATGGTGCCCGTCGGCCGGGCGAAGGCGTCCGACGCGTAGAAGCCGCCTGACAGCTTGTACGACCAGTTGTCGTTGATCGCGCCGGCGTGGTAGCCGTTGATGTACCAGAGGCCGCCGGTTTCGGCGCCGTTCCCGTCCACCTCGCGGTCGAAGGACCCGAAGCCCATGGCGATGCTGGTGCCCGCCAGCTCACGCGGCGTCTTGGTGATGATGTTCACCACGCCGCTCATCGCGTTGGCGCCCCAGACGGCCGACGCGGGGCCGCGGATGACCTCGATCTGTTTCACCTCGTTGAAGTTCACCGGCATGAAGTCCCACCCGATGAACCCGAAGAAATCCAGGTACATGCTGCGCCCGTCGATCAGGGCCAGCTGCGAGGTCGACAGCGTGCTGGTCGCGCCGCGGCTCGTGATGTTGATGTCCCGGGCCGACGTCTGGCTGACGTTCACGCCCGGCACCGCCCGGAACAGCGTGGCGTAGTCGGACGCCGGCTTGCTCGCCAGCGTCGCCGCGTTGATCACGCTGACGGTGGCGGGCGCGTTGATGAGCTGCTGCTCCACCTTCGACGCCGTCACCACCACCTGCTCTTCGTACTTCGGCGGGGCCTGGCTGTCGGCCGGCTTCGCGGCCGGCTGGGCCGGCTGGCCGGCCGAGGGCGTTTGCGCCGGGGACGGACTCTGCTGCGACGGCTGGGCCTGTCCGGCCATCGCGGGAGCAGCCGCGAGGACCAGTCCCAGCACCACGGCGAGTGTGCGAGACGCCATTCAAAACCTCCTCAGATCTCCGTAAACCGGCTTCCGGGCGCACGGGGGTGCGCCTCTCCCACGCCTGGCGAGCGTCAGGAGATCACGGGTCGAACTGGTGCGGAAGCTGTCGCGTAGCCCAGCGACAGTAACGGCAGAGTATACCTCAGGAAGGCGCCCCTACGGGAGGCCCTTGGCCATGGCCACCACCAGGGTCACTGTGGCCGGGCTGAGGACGGTGGTCGCCACCACCACGGCGGTCACGAAGGCCGGGGCCGCGTCGAACTCCAGGGCCAGGATCGTCGTGATGACCGCCGTCGGCATGCCCGTCTGGACCACCAGCGCCTGCCGGGCCATGCCCTCGAGCCCGAAGGCCCAGGCCAGGCCGAACCCGGCGGCCGGCCCCACGACCAGCGCCAGCACGGCCGCCGCCGCCACCACGCCCGGCCGCGCGGGCCACGCGCCGCGTTCCAGCTGCATCCCGAGCACCAGCAGCATGCAGGGGATCGCGGCGTCGCCGAGCAGCTGCACGGGGCGCAGGAGGCCCACCGGCACGGTCGTGCCGGTGCCCAGCACGAGGGCAGCCGCCAGCACGCCCCAGAGCGCCGGAACGCGGGCCAGCCCCTGCAGCGCCCGGAGTGGCCCCTCCCGCCCGCTGGTGGCAATGAAGACGCCCACCGTGAACATCAGCAGCGCGCTCGTCACGAAGTACAGCGCGGCGCGCGCCAGGTGTTCGCGGCCGAAGGCGAACAGCACGACCGACATGCCGTAGTTCCCGGCGTTCGAGAACATCACGACGATGAGGAAGGCGGCCAGTTCGGGACCGCGCAGCCCCAGCGGCAGCGCCACCAGCCTCGCGATCAGGCCGATGCCCAGCACGAAGATCACGGTGAAGAGGACGATCTGACCCGCCTCGGCGGCGCCGACCGGGCTGGTCACGAGCAGATCGAAGATCAGGCAGGGTCCGAGCGCGTTGAAGGTCACCCGGGACAGCGACCGCACCTCCACGTGCCAGCGCCGCGCGAGGACGAACCCGACAGCCGCCACCACGAAGATCGGCAGCAGGTCATCGAGCAGGATCGTCAGCAGCAGACCCGCCACCGCTCAGTCCCCGCTGCCCTCGCCGCGACGAGGCGCCAGCGGGTCCTTGAACCGGTACTGCAGGGCGCCGGACGGGCACTGACGAATCGCGGCCGCCACGTCGGCCGCGTCGGCGTGCTCGAGCTGCACCCAGCGCCGATGGCGCACGTCGAACACCGCCGGCAGGGTCTGCAGGCACACGGCCGAGTGGATGCAGACCTCCGGGTCGAACGTCACCACGATGGCCTCGGTTTCGTAGGTCTGGACTCGTCTGGCCATGGCGTCTCTCCGCGGCCCGGCTGAAATGCCGGCTTGCGTACGGCCCCGTCCCGCCTGATGATATCGTCCCAACGCGGAGGTGGGGGTGGAATTTCTGAACTTCGTCCTGATGGCAGCGGCGGCCTGGCTGGTCTGGCGCCGCCCGGAACGTGAACGCGCGGCATTTGCCCTGCTGGTCACCTGCACGGTGCTCATGGTCGCCAGCTTCCTCGTCGCCAGCCGCAGCTCGGTCCTGCCCGGGTTCAACTACTGACGCGGGAGAGACCGCCATGAACCGTCAGCCCGTCTACTCGGTCCTCGCCCTGGCCGTGCTGTTCCTCTCGGCGGTCCCCGTGGGCATCGCCGTCTTCGTCCTGGGATTCGTCTACGGCGACTCGCCGTGCGTGATGTGCTGGGAACAGCGCATCGGCATGGCCCTCATCGCGCTCGCCGGCCTGTTCATCCTCCGCTACGGCCCGCGCCCCCGCTACATCGGCGTCGCGGTGCTCGTCGGCGCCTGGGGCGTGTGGATGGGCATCCGGCACTCGAGCCTGCACATGGCGCGCGACATCGGCCAGGGGTTCAGCCTCGAGATCCTCGGCGCCCACACCTACACCTGGTCCGCCTTCATCTTCTGGGTCTGCACGGTTGTGATGGGGCTGCTGCTGATGGCCCTGCACGAGTGCGGGCGTCCCGGCGAGCGCCGCGATCTGCGCCCCCTCGACTCGCTGGCCATGGGTGTCTTCCTCCTGGTGATCGCCGGCAACATCGTCCAGGCCTTCGCGAGTACCGGGCCGCCGCCGTACATGGGCCAGAGCGACCCGGTGCGGTTCTCGTTCAACCCGAAGTACTGGGTGTGGTCGCTGGAAGAGTGGGACACCCGGATTCCGCTGTCGTGGCGGGGCCGTTGGGCCATCGACACACCGGCACTCGACGACCTCGACGCCACCCCGGCGACCGGCCCGCTCGACGGGCCCGCGGCCCTGACCATCACCGGGCGGCAGGCCCTGGCGCTGCCCCTGCGCGGCACCCTCACCGACCTGGCGTACGACGCGGCATCGGACCGGTTCCTGCTCACCACCCAGCACGGCGTGTACCTGGCCGACGGCGGGCTCGGTCGCCTGCTGAAGGGCACCGTGGTCGACCCGGGCTACTCGGTGGATCTCGCCGTGTTCGCCGGCGCGGCGTTCCTCGACACCCGCACCCTGGTGGCCGTCGCCGAGAACAAGAGCTTCGTCACGCTGAAGGTCGTCGACACCGCCGACGCGGTGAAGAACTTCCGGTACTTCCTCGAGGCGCCCGACCAGTTCGACGACGCCGGCAGGGGCCGGTTCACGACCGTGCGGGCCCGGCTCATGTACGTGCAGTCGGCGGCGTTCGACCCGGCATCCAATTCCCTGCTCACCGTCGGCGTGCCCAACGCGCGGAACCGCCGCACCGTCGTGTCGCGGTTCGCCAGGCAGGACATGACGCTGTCCGAGGAGTTCGTGCCCGCCGTGGCTCCGGGCTCGGGGCTGACGCTCAAGGAGGGACGGGGTCTCGAGGACTACGTGGTGACCGGCGCGGCCGTGGAGGCAGGCGTCTTGTACGCGCTGAGCGCGGCACACGGCACCATCCTGTCGATCGATCTGTCGACACGTCAGGTGACCGCGGCGCGCACCATCGCCGGGCTGACGCGGCCCGTGGGCCTCGCCATCCGGGGCACGCAGTTCGTGATTGCCGAGGCGGGCGGCCAGGTGGTGTTCGTCAACCGGTGACACGCTGCCGCGCGCGCCGGAGGGGCGGGTCCGTCCCGTCCCTCCGCCCGCCTCACCGGACGGCCGCGTCGTCGAAGACCAGGGCCTGGAAGGTGTAGAGGCGCGCGTCACGCTCCCGCCAGTCGGCCGGCCCCAGGCCGGCCTTGAGCGCGAGATTGTCCAGCAGTTGCTCGCGGTTCCATCCCTGCTCGGTCGCAATCTGCGGCAGGAAGACGGCGGACCGCTTCCCCAGGACCAGCACCACGCCGTCACGGCCGGGCGTGATCTCGCCCGCGGCGGACACCGCCGTCGGCGGCGTCAGCACCGACACCTCGACGTCGAGGTGCGGCCACTCGCCCGGCGTCACCGGCGGAAACCGCGGGTCGGCAAACGCCGCCTCGAGGGCCACGAGGCTCACCAGGCGGCGCAGGGGCCCCTGGCCCTCGCCCACCACCCGCCCCACGCAGCCGCGCAGTTCGCCGTTCCGCTTCAGGGTGACAAAGACGCCGCGCTCCCGCAGCAGCCGCGGACTGCCGCCCCGCGGCAGCGGCACGACGTCCCTGCGGAGCTTGTCGTCGATGGCCTGCCGCGCCAGGGCGATGAGCTGCCGCCGGTCCTCCAGGTCGAGCGCGGATGCCGCATCGGCGCGCGGCGGCGAGAGGACCTGGACATCGGCGCCTGGCGGCCCCTCCGCAAAGGCGACGGCGCCATAGCCCACGACCCGCGCCGGGTCGCCGACGGGGCTGTCCGCCGAATTCGCGTACGACAAAACGGCCGCCCGCCCGGCGCCGAGCTGCCGTGCGGCCTCGGTGGCTACCATCACCGCGCCCAGGCCGCAGGCCCGCGTCTCCAGACCGGGAATCCCGCCGAGGCCCTCCGTCGTCCGGGGCTCGACCTCGTCGCCGGCCAGCCGCGCGAGGCCATCGCCCGTGGCGATGGCCGTCAGCGTGGCCGCATCGACGCGGCGCGCAGCCGCTTCCCCCGGATAGTGCGACAGATCGGAGGCCGCGACGATGAGGACGCGACGGCCGGCGACGGTGGCCGCCAGCGCTCGTCCGAGCCGCGTGCACATCGCCGGGTCGGCGCTGCCGACGACAATCGGCAGGATGCGGGCCGCAGGCCAGAGCGCCTGCACAAATGGCACCTGGACCTCGATCGAGTGCTCCTTCTCGTGCAGCCGGCGATCGAAGACCGCGTCGCCTGTGGCCGCCACGAGGGCCTGCGCCAGATCGCGGTCGACGCTCACGGCGCCCAGCGGCGTGTGCCACGCGGCGCCGTCGTAGACGGAGGCACGAGGGAATCCGGCGGTTGTGTGGTTGGCGCCGAGCAGCACGACGGTGTCGACGGCCTGACCGGCAGCGGCCTGGAAGGCGTCCGCGGCGATCTGGCCCGAATACACGTACCCGGCATGCGGCACCACCAGTACGCGAACATCCGGGAGATCGGAGGGCAGCGCACGGCGCAGGAAGCCGTCCACCGCCGCCCTCAGCTTCGCCGGATCGCGCGGATAGAAGCCGCCGGCAACGGCCGGCTGGCGGATCTGCGTGTCAGGGGCGCCGCGCACGGCGCCGTCCCCGGTGCCCGCAGCGCACGCGGCGGTGAGGGCCGCGGCCATCAAGGTCGCCGACACGGTCCGGCCCCGGTCCCGACCCCGGTGGGGATGCGGGGGCATCATCGAACGTCCGAGTTGCTCCACGGCTGAGATCCTACACCGGCCGCCGGCTCTGGCCGGCGCCCTTCCCCGAAGTACGGCCAGTTGAGTAAGCTAGAGGTCTGCCCCCGTGGCCGCGGCCCGCACCCGGACCGCCGCACTCCCTGAGGCCTACATGTCCCACGATACGAAGTCGCTCGGCGTCGACAGCCAGCTCATCCACGCCGGCGCCCACAAGGATCCGTTCGGCAGCGCCACGGTGCCGATCTATCAGACATCGACGTTTGCGTTCGACAGCGCCCAGACGGGTGCCGACCGGTTTGCGGGCACGGCCGCTGGTTACATCTACACGCGGCTCGGCAATCCCACCATCAGCGCCCTGGAACGCTGTGTCGCCGAACTGGAGAACGGCGCGATGGGCGTCGCGACCAGTTCGGGCATGGGCGCGGTGTCGGCCGTGTACCTGGCCTTCCTCGGTCAGGGCGCGCATCTGGTGGGCACCTCGTCGGTCTACGGGCCGTCCAGGCTGCTTGCCGAGAAGCACCTGTCGCGGTTCGGCGTGGCGTCGACCTGGGTGGACACCACGGATCTGGCCAACCTGCGCGCGGCAATACGCCCCGAGACGCGGATGGTGTACGTGGAGAGCCCGGCCAACCCGACCATGCAGGTGACCGACCTGGCGGGCGCGGCGGCCATCGCCCACGAGCACGGCGCAATGCTCGTGGTGGACAACACCTTCGCAAGCCCCTACCTGCAGAAGCCCCTCGACCTGGGGGCCGACGTGGTGCTGCACTCGGTCACCAAGTTCCTCAATGGTCACGCGGATGTCGTGGGCGGCATCGTCGTGGCAAAGGGCGAGACGCACGGCAAGGCAATCCGCGCGATGATGATCGCCTCGGGCTGCAACATGGACCCGCACCAGGCGTACCTCGTGCTGCGCGGCATCAAGACGCTGGGCGTGCGCGTCGAGCGGGCGCAGGCCAACGCGATGAAGATCGCCAGGTGGCTGGAGTCGCACCCTCGCGTCAACTGGGTCCGCTACGTCGGGCTGCCGTCGCATCCGCAGCACGAACTGGTCAAGCAGCAGATGACCGGGTTCGGCGCGATGATCGCCTTCGAGCTGAAGGGCGGCCTCGAGGCGGGGCGGACGGTGATGGACAACGTGCGGCTGGCCACGCTGGCGGTGTCGCTCGGCGGCGTCGAAACGCTGATCGAGCACCCGGCATCGATGACGCACGCGGGCGTATCGCGCGAACACCGCGAGGAAGCCGGCATCACCGACGGCCTTGTGCGTTACGCGGTCGGTATCGAGAATGTCGACGACCTGATCAACGACCTCGCGCAGGCGTTCGAGAAGATCAGGGGCTAGAGGCTAGAGGCTAGAGGCTAGAGGCTAGAGAGACGACGGGCGTGGCGAGGGGCAGGGCTGAAGCCCTGCACTACATCGCCACGCCCGTGCTGTCTGTTGTCTCCGGCCTATCCGGGCCACCTCCTATACGAGGTCAGCCTTGAGATACACGGCCGTCTTCGCCGCCATGTCGTGGAGCGCCTGCTTCTTGTCGCCCAGGACGAGGAAGCAGCCGATGAAGATCACGAACCCCACGAGCGATCCGAGGGTGCCCACGAGGCTGATGCCCGTGATGGCGCCGAGCGTGCCCAGGATCGATCCGGCGTACTTCACGGCCCACCGGGTGAAGTAGACCGCCGTCGGAGCGGTCCGGCCGTCCTCGGTCCCGATCTTGAGCTTCAGGATCATCTTGCCGGGTGACGCGCCCGTGAACGCCTCGATGAGGCCGTACAGAATCGCGACGAGGTACATCCCCACCATCATGCCGCCCATGAACCCGAGGGCGGCCGCAGCCACTGCGGCGGCTTCCTCGTCGGTGGCCGTGCCGGCTGCCGCGCCGGCGCCAATGCCGAGGATGCTGCCGAGGATGCCTCCGAAGAGGCCACCCGCGATCATGATGACGACGGCGTCGATCACCGCCGCGCCGAGGCGCGGCCCGAATCCCACCCGCTTGTCCATCTGGGTCCTCCTGGGTTGTCCGACGGTCCGCCTATTATGCGTACTGACTCCCCCCGGCGCCAGTGGGGTCGTGACCGGGGCCGGGACTCACCGGATGACGGGAGCCTGGACGATGACACTCCTGTCACGTCCGGCGCCTGCGAAACGCGGCACGAAGCGGCCGCGGCCGGGGGCGCCCGTCACCTGCCCCTCGTGCCAGACGACCTCGCCACGGGCGATGGTCGTCTCGGGCCAGCCCGTCACGCGCCAGCCTTCAAAGGGGCTGTCATCCATCGCGTCGTGCAGCCGCGCCTGCGACACGGTGTCGGTCCGCTCCGGGTCCCAGATCACCAGGTCGGCATCCGTCCCAGCCGCGATGCGTCCCTTTCCGGGCAGGCCGTAGATCCGGGCCGGCGCCGTGGCAGTCAACTCCACGAAGCGCTCCAGCGTGAGGCGGCCGCGCACGACACCTTCGGAGAACAGCAGCGGCATCCGCAGCTCGAGGCCCGGCAGGCCGTTCGGGATCTTCGTGAACGGCGCCTGCCCGCCTGCCACCATCTTGCCCTGCGGATCGCGGAGGCGGTACGGGGCGTGGTCGGACGCGACCAGGTCGAGCGTCCCGTCGGCCAGCGCGGCCCAGAGCGCCTCCTGGTCGTCGCGCGCGCGCAGCGGCGGGCTGCAGATGTAGCGCGCCATGTCGAACCCCGGGTGGTCCATGTCGGCGGCCGTCAGGACGAGGTACTGCGGGCACGTCTCGGCGAACACCTGCGCGCCCCGCGCGCGCGCCGCCGCGATGGGCTCCAGCGCCACCCGGCACGACACGTGGACGATGAAGACCGGGGCCCCGGCAAGTCCGGCCAAGGCAATCGCGCGGTGCGTGGCCTCGCCCTCGGCGGCGGACGGCCGCGCCGCCGGGTGGTGGCGCGGCTCGGTCTTCCCCTGCGCCAGCAGCCGCTCGGTTGCCCACGCGACGGCATCGTGGTTCTCGGCGTGCACCATCACCAGGGCACCGTGAGCCTGCGCCGCGTCGCAGACCGCCAGCAACTGCCGGTCCGATACCTTGAGCGCCTCGTAGGTCAGATAGACCTTGAGCGACGGACAGCCCTCGCGAATCAGTGCCGGCAGTTCGTCGCGCAGCACCTCCGGCGTCGGGTCGGACACGATGAGGTGGAAGCCGTAGTCCACGAAGGCGCGGTTCCGGGCGCGTTCGTGGTACGCCGCCACCACCTCGCGCAGCGACTGCCCGCGGTGCTGGGCGGCGAACGGCAGCACCGTGGTCGTGCCGCCGCACGCGGCCGACACCCCGGCCGTGTAGAAATCGTCAGCGGTCATGAGCCCGCTCGACGACCGCTGGTCGATGTGGCAGTGGGCGTCGATGCCGCCGGGCAGCACCAGGCGTCCCGAGGCCTCGAGATCCCGCGTGGCGGGTCCCAGGCCGGGCGCCACCTCGGCGATGATGCCGCCGCGCACACCCACGTCGGCGCAGCGGACACCCGCCGGCGTCACCACCGTGCCGCCACGAACGACCAGGTCAAACATCGGCCGCCTCCGCGTGCCGTTCGAGCCGGCTGATGAGCGCGTCGAGGTCTTCGACGTCCGCTGGGCGCAGGCGGGGCCCCGGCGCCCGCGTCACGGCGCTCCGGATGGCGCCGCGCCGCCGGAGGATTTCCTTGCGCACCGCCAGGCCGAACCCCGGCTGCTGCTCGTAGAGCACGAGCGGCAGGTAGGCGTCGAACAGGTCATCGGCCCCGGACGCGTCCCCCGCGGCGAACCGCTCGAAGACCGACACCAGCATGTCCGGGAACGCGAAGCCCGTCATCGCCCCGTCGGCCCCGCGCCGGAGAAACTGGGGAAAGTACAGGCCGCCGTTGCCAATCAGCACACTGACGCGCCGCAGGTGATCGCGCGCCGAGTCTGCCCGGATCCGCGTGAGCTTGTCGAGGCCCGGGCAGTCCTCGAGTTTCAGCATGATCAGCGAGGGGAAGGCCCGCACCATCCGCAGGAACAACGTCGATGACAGGTAGACGTTCGTGGTCGGCGGATAGTCCTGGTAGATCACGGGCACGTCCGGCCCGAGGGCGTCGACGACGCCCCGCATGTAGTCGAAGATCTGGTCGTCCGTGCGCAGGCCTGTCGGCGGTGCCACGAGGACGGCCGATGCCCCCTCACCCATGACCCGCCGGGTCAACTCCCCCATCGGCGCCAGGCCGCCGGCGCTGACGCCGACGACGACCGGCACGCGCCCGTCCACGCGCCGGATCACCCGGGCCGAGAACGCGGCGGCCTCGTCGAGCGTGAGCTTCTGGGCCTCGCCCATCATGCCGAGCAGCGTGATGCCGTGCACGCCGCACTGCAGGTAGAAGTCCGTCAGGCGGTCCGCGCTCTCCCAGTCGATGGCCTGGTCATCGTCGAACGGGGTGGCGGAGATGACGTAGACGCCCCGTGCCTGCTCATCGAGCCTCGACATCGTGTCGCCGCTACCTTTCCGCCAGCGCTTTCAGCAGCGCGGCGTTCTGCGGATGCTCCAGGAAGGTCTCGAACTCGAGGAAGTACCCCTCGGGATCGTACGCCACGAACCCGCGCGTCGGGTGCCGCGTGGCATCACGGAGGGGCCCGCGCATCTTCACGCCCTTCGACACGAGGTAGTCGTACCACTGGTCGATCTGCCGGGTGACAAACGACACCGTGACCGGCTTGGTGTCGGACGCGCGGTGCAGCCCCTGCGACTCGTCGACCAGGCCGATGAACGACGTCGGGGACACGCGGTAGATCTTCGCGAACCCCTGATCGACGGTCAGCGTCAACCCCAGGACGTCCTCGTAGAAGCGCTGCGCGGCAGGGATGTCCTTGTAGTACAAGAAGACGATGTTCGCCTGCACGCCCAGGGCGGCTGGGCGTCCCGGCGCGGGAGGCTGGGCAGACAGGCTCGCGGACATCAGCAGACCTCCGGCAATCAGCAACAGCAGGCCACGTCTCATGTCATCCTCCGAATCCAACGGGGCAGAGAATACCACGGCCGGCGGGCACCCGGTCCTCGACGCAATCGCGCGCGACGCGGAGCCGGAGGCCGGCCTGGCGTTCGTGACGCTCGTCGCCGATTACCTGGCCTCCACCGCGGCGCGTGAGGGCGCCGTCTCGACGGCCCGGACGCCGGAAGAACTGGCGGCACGTTTCGCCGAACCGCTGCCGCGCGACGGCCGGCCCCTGCCGGAGGTGCTGGCCCGGGTGGCGCGCGACGTCGTGCCGGACTGTAACCGGCTGATGGACCCGCGTTACATGGGCCACCAGGTGTCGGCGCCGGTCCCGGCGGCCGTCTGGACGGAGGCGCTGACCGCCGCCTTGAACCAGTCGGGCGCGGTGTGGGAGATGTCACCGGCCGGCACCGCCATCGAAGCCTGCGTCATCCGCTGGTTCGCGGACGGCGTCGGGTACGGGCCGGAAGCGGGCGGCACGTTCACGTCGGGCGGCACGGAGGCCACCTTTGCGGGCCTGCTGGCCGCGCGTCAGGCCGCCTGCCCGGACGCGTGGACGGCCGGTCTCGGCCCGGACCTGCCGGTAGTGGTCTGCGGCGAGCACGCGCACTACGGCGTCGCACGGGCCGTGGGTGAACTCGGGCTCGGAACCAGCCGGATCGTCACGGTCCCGTCGCGGGACTTCCGCCTGGACGTCGAGGCCCTGGCGCGCGTGCTGCGGGGCCTGCGGGACTCTGGCACCCGTGTCATGGCGGTGGTGGCCACGGCGGGCAGCACGGCCACCGGCACGTTCGACGACCTCGACGCCGTCGGCCGGCTCTGCGATGAGGGTGGCCTGTGGCTCCACGTGGACGGGGCTCACGGCGCCTCGGCGCTGCTCTCGCGGCGGCACCGCGACCGGCTGGCGGGCATCGCCCGCGCCCGGACGCTCGCGTGGGATCCGCACAAGATGCTGCTCATGCCCCTCAGCGCGAGCGTCGTGCTGGCGCGCGACGAGCGGGACCTGGAGGCGGCCTTTTCGCAGCGGGCGCCCTACCTGTTTCACGCGCGCGACGGGGCGCGCAACTGGGACCAGGGCGTGCGCACGTTCCAGTGCTCGCGGCGCATCGACGCCCTCAAGGTCTGGGTGGCGTTCCAGCGGTACGGGGCCGACGGACTGGGCGCGCTGTACGACCGGCTGTGTGCGCGGGCACAGGATCTCCATGGGCTCGTCACCGCGTCGCCGGACTTCGAGGCGCTCCACGTCCCCGAGTCGAACATCCTGTGTTTCCGCTACCGCGGCCGCGACGACACGCCCGACGCGGACCTCGACGGGTGGAACCTGCGGCTGCGGACGGCCTTCAACCGCGGCGGCGACGGCTGGATCACGACCACGGTGCTCGGCGGCCGCCGTGTCCTGCGGGTGACGGTCATGAATCCCCGCACCACGACGGCCGACCTGGCCCGGATGCTGGACGGCCTGCGGACCCTCGCCGACGCGGCCGCCGACCGGGCGTAATCACGTCGATTGCGGCTGCGCGGACGCGCCCGCTGGGGTACGATGGCGGGTGACAGCATGCGGAGGCGGCTGGCGCCGGCGCCGGCCGCCTCCGCCCCGGCACATCCCCACTTCAGGAGCCGTCCGTGAAAGGCAAAGGGCACTTCCAGTTGGCGGTCTTGCTCGTCGTCCTGGCGGGGGCCGTGGTGTGGCCGTCCGCGGCGACGTTCTACACGGACTGGCTGTGGTTCACCGAACTGGGCTACACGCAGGTGTTCAGCGTGAGCCTGGCCACCAAGGCGGGCCTGGGCGTGACGGCCGGGCTGCTGACCTTCGTCTGGCTCTTCGTGAACTTCCGTCTCGCGCTGCGCCACTTCGCCGAGCCGTACCTCGTGCTGGGCGTCTCGCCCGCCGACGGCACGCCGATCGTCGTGCAGCGGCGCGGGGTGGTGCTGCTCGCCTCGATCGTCCCGGCCGTGGTCGGGATGGGCATCGGCATCCTGGCGTCGAGCCACTGGATGGAGTGGCTGCAGTACCGGCACGCGACGCCGTTCGGCACGGCGGATCCCATCTTCGGCCACGACGTGTCGTATTACGTGTTCACGCTGCCCTGGCTGACGTTCGTCCGCGGCCTGGCGATGGTGGTCGTGGTGCTCAGCCTGGTCGGCTCCATCGCGGTCTACCTGCTGCCTGGACGCGAGTCGCCCGTGCGGCGCGGCGGCCCGTTCGGCGCCGCCGGCCTTGCGCGGCCGCACCTGTCGGTCCTCGCCGCCCTCGTGCTGCTGCTGCTGGGCGCCGGCGCGTGGCTGGATCGCGCCCTGCTTGCGGTGTCGCCGGCCGGGATCATCCAGGGCGCCACCTACGTCGACGTCACCATCAAGCTGCCCGCCCTGAGCCTGCTGACCGGGGTCTCGGTGGTGAGCGCCGTGCTGGCCCTCGTGCACGCCGCCACCAAACGGTCCTGGCTGCTCATCGGCGCCTTCGGGCTCTACGCCCTGGTCTGGGTGGGCGGTGAAGCGACGGCCACGGCCGTGGAACGGCTGGTGGTCACGCCGAACGAGCAGGTGAAGGAGACGCCGTACATCGCGTACAACATCGCCGCGACGCGCAAGGCGTTCGACCTCGAAAGCGTCGAGGAGCGCGGCCTGTCGGGCGACGCGACGCTGACCCGCGCCGACATCGCGGCCAACGCCACGACCATCGAGAACGTGCGTCTCTGGGACCAGCAGCCGCTGCTGGACACGTTCGGGCAGATTCAGGAAATCCGGACCTACTACGACTTCACGTCGGTGGACAACGACCGGTACACGATCGACGGCAAGTACCGCCAGGTGATGCTCTCGGCCCGCGAGTTGAATTCCGAGAGCCTGCCGGCCAAGTCGTGGATCAACGAGCGGCTCACCTTCACCCACGGGTACGGCGTGACGCTGGGCCCGGTCAACGAAGTGGCGCCCGAGGGGCTGCCAGTCCTGTTCATCAAGAACATCCCGCCCGAGTCGACCATCGGGCTCGAGATTCGCGAGCCGTCGATCTACTACGGCGAGCTCTCGAGCGACCACGTGTTTGTCGGGACCCGGGCACAGGAGTTCCACTTCCCGAAAGGCGAGGACAACGTGTACCGCGCCTACGACGGCCGCGGCGGCGTGCCCGTGGGGTCCCTGTTCCGCAAACTGATGTTCGCCAGCCGCTTCCGATCGTTCAAAGTCGTCCTGAGCGAGGACCTGACGGCCGAGAGCCGCGTGCTCTACCACCGGAACATCATGGACCGGGTGTCGACGATCGCGCCGTTCCTGTCGTTCGACCGCGACCCGTACCTCGTCATTGCCGACGGGCGCCTGTTCTGGATGATCGATGCCTACACGTGGACGGGCCAGTACCCCTACTCCACGCGGACGGAAGGCGGCCTGAACTACATCCGCAACTCGGTGAAGATCGTCGTGGACGCCTACCACGGGACGACCACGTTCTATCTGGCGGACCCGCGCGACCCGATCGTCCAGACGCTCAACCGGATCTTCCCGGGCCTGCTGGCGCCCCTGTCGTCGCTGCCCGAGGCCCTGCGTGCGCACATCCGCTACCCCGAGGGCATCTTCGGGCTGCAGAGCGCGATGTTCGCCACCTACCACATGACCAACCCCGCGGTCTTCTACAACAAGGAGGACCAGTGGGAAGTGCCGGCCATCGAGGTGGCGGGTGCGGCCAAGGCGATGGAGCCCTACTACACCATCATGAAGCTGCCCGGCGAACAGTCGGCCGAGTTCATCCAGATGCTGCCGTTCACCCCGCGCCGGAAGGACAACCTGGCGGCCTGGATGGTGGCGCGCAGCGACGGCGCGCACTACGGCCGGCTGCTGGTCTTCCAGTTCCCGAAGCAGAAGGTGGTGTTCGGCCCGCGGCAAATCGTCGCGCGCATCAGCCAGGACCAGGTGATTTCACCGCAGATCACGCTGTGGAACCAGCAGGGGTCCGAAGTCATCCAGGGCACCCTGCTGGTGATCCCCATCGAAGAATCACTGCTCTACATCCGGCCGCTGTACCTGCGGGCCGCCGGCGGCAAGATCCCCGAACTGAAGCGCGTCATCGTGGCGTACCAGAACCAGATCGCCATGGAAGAGACGCTCGAGCAGGCCATCGATCGGATCTTCTCCCGCAGCGCCGTCCTGAAGTTCGACAACGCCCCGGCCACCGACACCCCGGCCGCCGGGACGCCGGTCACCGGGACCGAGCCGATCGAGACACTGGCGGCGCTCGCCCGCCAGCACTTCGAGGCCGCCGTCAAGGCCCAGCGCGAGGGCGACTGGGCGCGCTACGGCGAGGAACTCAAGCAGGTCGAGGACATCCTGCAGCGCATGACCGGCAAGAGTCAGAAGTAGCCTCTAGATCAGCACCTTCACCACCACCCGCCGGTTCTGGGCGCGGCCGTCGCGCGTGCCGTTGGACGCCACGGGCTTGTCGGGGCCGTAGGTGATGACGTTCATGCGGTGGAGCGGAATCTGATGCTTCTCGTACAGGTACCGCTTGACGGCCTCGGCACGTTTCAGCCCGAGTTGCTCGTTGTAGATCCGCGACCCGGTCGAGTCGGTATGGCCCTCGATTTCGAAGAAGGCCCCCTGGGGATCCGCCTTCACCTGCTCGGCCAGCTCATCGAGTCGCGCGACGGCCGTCTCCGGCAACTGCGCGCGCCCGAAGGCGAACTGTCCCTGGTCCTCGCTGAGCACCACGGTATAGAGCACGCGGCGCGACGCCAGTTCGAGGGCGTCGGCCTTCTTCGCGGCCGCGTCCGCGCGGCCGCCAGCCGCCGTGGCGGCCTCATGGGCGCTGCGGGCCTCGCCGTGGGCCTGCTGCGCCGTCCGGTCCACTTCGCCCAGCCGGGCGTCGGTGACGCGCCCGCGTTCGCGGGTCTCGTTGAGCGACTGGGTGACCGCGTCGACGCGGCGGTTCACGTCGGCGACGCTGTTGTTCACCATCGACTTGGTGGCACACGCGGGCAACACGCCAGCCGCCAGCGTGGCCACGGCGATGACGCGCAGGATCTGTTTCATGGATAACCTCACTGGTGAACGATCGACGAGCCTCACGCTCGACACCTGTTCAAGGCCCTTGCCAACCCGGCAGGGCCCGTCCTGCGGCCGTTTCGTGCACGGGACTGCACGGATCTGCGGCAGAAGTTGCCGCACGCGGAAACGTGTCGTGTAATTCCTTCCGACCGGCGAGACTCCGCGTCCCCAGCCGTCGCCGGGGCATGCCCCCGCCATTCCCTGTCAGGTCCGTCTCCGCACGCCGCCGTTGCGCCCGGTACGGGCCGTGCGTACAGTGGTCGACAGGCGAACGCCTGGAGGCACCCGGTGCGGACGACGGCAGCTGAACGGTTCGTGGTCGTGGCGGCGCTGGCGGGAACACTGGTGGCGGCCACGCCGCCCGATCCCCTGGCCCGCGCCCGTCAGCTCTACAACATGGGCCAGTACGACGCGGCGATCACCGCCGCCCGGGAAGCCGGCCGCCGGCCCGGCCTCGCCGACGCGGCCATCATCATCGTCGCGCGCGCCGAACTGGAACGGTTTCGAACCGGCCAATCCGACACGGCACTCGCCGCCGCGCAGGACGCGTTGATGGCCGTCGGCGGGTCGAAGCTGTCATCCCGCGATCGCGTGGATCTGCTGGTCGCCTGGGGTGAGTGGTCCTTCCTGGCTGGTCAGCCGGGTGTCGCCGCGGAGATGTTCAGGACGGCGCTCGGCACCGACCTGCCCGGAATGTTGTCGTTCGACGGGCGCGACCGGGTGTTGGACTGGTGGGCGCAGTCGCTGGACCGCGTGGCGCGCGAGGGTCCCGCCGCCACCCGCGGCGACCAGTACCGGCGCATCTTCACGCGCATGGAGTTCGAAACGAGGCTCAGGCCGGATTCGGCGGCGGCGCCGTACTGGCTGGCCGCCGCCACGCGCGGGGCCGGGGACCTCGACGGCGCCTGGCATGCCGCACAGGCGGGCTGGATCCGTTCCCGCAGTGTTGCCGGCGGCGGCGCCACGCTGCGGCGTGACCTGGATCGTCTGGTCACCGAGGCGATTATCCCCGAACGCGCCCGGCAGGTCGCGCCGGGCGATGCCCGCCAGGCTGCCGCCGACATGCTGGCGCAGTGGGAGGAGTGTAAGACCACCTGGACGCCGCGCTGATCAGCGGGCGCGCAGGGCGGCAGCGAGCGAGGCCGCCTTGCTGGCGAGTTGTCCGGCGAACACCAGGTTCTGCTGCTTCAGGGCGTCATCGGCCTGCGCGATGAACCGCCTGGCGGAGTCGTACTGCGACCGGGCGCCTGCCGACAGCTTGCGGGCATCGATCGCGGCCAGGTCGCGGCTGGCATCGGCGAGGACCCCCCGGATACGGGCTTCAGCCTCGGCTGGACGATCGGTGGACTGGAGGGTCCGCGCCGGTGCGGCGGTTTCCGCCGGCCGCGCCACGGCATCAGCCGGTTGCACCGGCGGCGTCACAGGGGCCGGATCCGTGGGATGGCGATCGGGCCTGGCCGGCGGCCGCACCGGTCGCGCCGGCGGCCTGGCCGGCACGATCACCGGCGTCGGACCCGTCTCCGCCGGCTCGGGCTCGGGCTCGGCTTCGATGGTACGAGGCGGAGGCTCGGGAACCGTCAGGGCCGGACCGCCCGGCGTCCGCGCCTGCGCCGTCGCGCAGCCCACAGCACCCGCCAGGCACCAGGCCAGCCAGACGATTCGCGCGCGACGCTTCATCCCCAGTGTCATCACACGGCCTGCGGGCATTGTCGCACACCCGCACCGCGTCAGGCCTGCGGCAGTTGCAGCGTGAACGTCGTGCCGCCGCCCGGCGACGACGTGACTTCGATCTCGCCGCCGTGGAGCTGGACGGCCCGGTACACCATCGCCAGCCCGATCCCCGTGCCACCTTCCCGCGTCGTGAAGTACAGGTTGAACACCTTGTCGAGGTGCTCGGGGGGGATGCCGACGCCCGTGTCCTCGACGCGCACCTGCACCACGCGCCCGGGACCGGCGGCGGCCCGCAGCACCAGTTGTCCGCCGTTGGGCATGGCCTGGCAGGCGTTCAGCGCCAGGTTGAGCAGCGCCTGCTCCAGCATGGCCGCGTCGCCCCGGGCCGGCGGCAGCCCGGCGGGGGCCTCGATGGCCACGGCAATGCGCCGCCCCTTCGCCTCGGCCTCGACGATTGGCCGGATCTGCTCGAACACCGCCGGAATGGCCACGGGCTCGAGGCGGAGTTCCTCCGGTTTCGTGAACCGGAGGAACACCTGCACGACATCGTCGAGCCGGCGCAGTGACCCGGCGATCATCGACAGGTGCTCGCGGGCAGCCGCGGCGTCGAAGGCGCCCTCATCGCGATCGGCCGCGTCCACCGCCTGGCGGATAAGCTCCAGGTGGATGCCCATGGCGTTCAGCGGGTTCTTCAGTTCGTGCGCGACACCCGACGTCAGCCGACCCAGGGCCGTGAGCCGGCGCAGGGACTCGGCGGTGGCCTTGTGATCGGCGAGACGGTCGCGATCGTCGGCGACCTGCGCACTCAGGGTGTTGAAGAACTCCCCCAGTTCGCCGAACTCGTCGCGGGCCGGAAGGTCCAGCTGCACGCCGAACTCGCCCCGGCCCAGACGGCTCAGTCCGGTGCGGATCAGGTGGACGGGCCTCAGGAGCGACTGCGCCAGCAGGAACGCGCAAAGGGCGGCCACGGCCAGCGCCACGGCTGCCGTCATCGCCGCGGGGCGCACGGCGTCGCGGATATCCTGGCGCATGAGCAGCATCGACATGCCGATGCGGATGGACCCGAACGACTGTCCGCCGATGAGCAGCGGCGTCCGCACCTCGTAGAGCCGGCCGTCGTCGCCCCAGATGGCCGAGACCTGGGCCCACGGGCCCTGGTCGAGCAACGCCGGCAGGTCCGCCTGCGGCGTCAACGGCCGGCCGACGGCCGCGGGATCGCTGTGGGCAATCGCGACGCCGTGCGCATCCGCGATCGCGGCATAGGTGACCCCCGGCGAGAAGACGCCCGCTTCGAGCACCGTGCGCACGCCGCGGTCGGCGGCCAGCACGGCGCGCGGGTCGTCGGCCCCGGCCACGGTGGCGTACGCCTGGTGGAAGACCGCGTTGCTCAGCAGCTCCGCCCGCGTGCGCGTCTCCTGCAACCGCACCCGCACCAGCGACGTGAGGTGGATGGCGCTCAGCGTCACGACGACGACGCCCACGAGCGCCGTCACCCCGGCCACCTGCTTGGTCTTGACGCGCATGGCCGTCAGCTGTCGGAGCCGGCGGCCTCGGCCCGGAACCGGTTCAGTTTGTTGTGCAGCGTCTTCAGGCTGATGCCGAGCATTTCGGCCGCACGGGTCTTGTTGTTGCGCGTGTGCGCCAGCGTGAGATCGATCAGGCGCCGCTCGGCGTCGTCCACGGTCATGCCGGGCGTCAGCTCCCGCGTGTCGGGATCGGCCGGCGGCATCCCCGTCACCGCCGGCGGCAGGTCGCGGGGTTCGATCGACGGCCCCTGTGCGACGATGACCGCCCGTTCGATCACGTTGCGCAGCTCGCGCACGTTGCCCGGCCAGGCATGGGCCTCGAGCAGGCGCATCGCGCGATCGTCCACGCCCGCCACCGATTTCCCCAGACGGGCGTTGAACTCGTCGAGCATGGCCCGCACCAGCAGGGGCAGGTCCGTGAGCCGTTCGCGCAGGGGCGGCAGCCGGATGGCGAACACGTTGAGGCGGTAGAACAGGTCTTCGCGCAGCTGCCCGCGGCGCACGGCCTCGGCCGGGTCCGCGTTGGTCGCCGCCACCACCCGGATGTCCACCGCCTGTTCCGTCCGGCCGCCCAGGCGCCGGAACGACCGCTCCTGCAGCACCCGCAGGAGCTTCACCTGCGTGGCCGGCGTCATCTCCGCAATCTCGTCGAGGAACAACGTGCCTCGGTGCGCCAGCTCGAAGCAGCCGATGCGTCGTTCGACGGCGCCGGTGAACGCCCCCCGCTCGTGCCCGAACAGCTCGCTCTCGAGCAGGGTGTCGGGGATCGCGGCGCAGTTGAGCGGGACAAACGGCCCCGCCGCCCGCGGGCTGAGCTGGTGAATCGTCTGCGCGACCAGTTCTTTGCCGGTGCCCGATTCGCCGGTCACGAGCACGGACGCACCGGTGGGCGCGGCCAGCTCCACGGTGTGGTAGATCTCGCGCATCGCCGGGCTGCTGCCCACCAGGCGCCCGAACATGCCGTGCGCCCGCAGCTGTTGCCGCAGCGCGCGCACCTCGCGGTTGGTCTGGCGGCGTTCGAGGATCTGTTCGAGCAGGATCCGCAGGCGCTGCAGGTCGATCGGCTTGGTCAGGTAGTCGTAGGCGCCCTGCTTGATGGCGGCAACGGCGGTTTCGACGGAGCCCTGGGCCGTCAGCACGACGACGGTGATGTCGTCGCCCTGGGCCCGGGTGGCCGCCAGCACCCCGAGGCCGTCGAGCCCCGGCATCACCAGGTCCGTCAGGATGATGCCGGGCCGGAACTCGGGAATCACCACGAGGGCTTCGCGGCCATCGGCCGCCGCCTCGCAGACATAGCCCCAGCTGCGCACGAGTTGCTGCAGCCCCACCCGGGTGGCCGCATCGTCTTCGACCACCAGTACGCGCTCACGATCGTCAGGGCCTGCGGACTCACCAGTCATGCGGCATTGCCTCCGGGGACCGCGCCGGGCAAATGCACGATCCCGGCCGTGAATTTCCTGCCACAGTCCCGTGCGAAGCCGGCGGGCTGGCTGACCGGAACGCCAGCAAAACCGGCACCCCGCGCCTGGCGCACGACTTGCAGCGTCGCTGGTGGGCCAGTGCAGGCTCATGATACCGGAAGCGGAGGCTGGTAGAAATGACACACGACATCGTGTCGGCCATCAGCTGGACGTGGCGCAGCTCGCACCTCCTGCTCTGCTGCAGCGTCGACGGCGTGCTGACCGACGTGGGCGACCAGCCGGGCGACGAACGGGTGCCGGCCTCGCGGAGGGACCTGCTGGCGTCGCTGGCGTCGCTCGACTCGGTGACGATGTGCGTGGCCAGCGGCAGGCGCCTGGCGCAACTGCAGTCCGCCGTCGGGCGGGACCGCCGGCTCTACTACATCGGCCTGCGCGGCATGGAGATCGAGGGCCCGCAGGTGTCGTTCTTCCATCTTGGCGCCGCGCAGTGCGCGGACGTACTGGCTCCGCTCGCGACCGCGCTGCACCCGCTCGTGCGCGAAGTGCCGGGGCTCGTCGTGGAATACCGGAACCTCTACCTGGCCGTACGGCTGGCCTGGCTGCCTCACCCCGCCACACGGCAGCGTGTGGTCGAGCAGGTGCGCGAACTGGCCGCCCCGTTCGCGCGCACGCATCGCCTGCGCCTCGTCGAGTGCGGCGACGACATGGAGGTGCTGCCTGACCTCAAGTGGACCACGGCCGACGCCATCCGGGAAGTGAAGCTGGCCGTGGAGCGCGTGCACGGACGCTGCGCCGTGGTCGTCGTCGGGAACGGCCGTGGAGAAGACGATGCGTTCGGCGCCGTGAAGGATGCGGGCCTCGCCGTTCACGTGGGCGACAGTCAGGCCCCGGCGGCGTTCCGGCTGGCCGACGCCGAGGCCGCCGAAGACCTGCTGCTCGGCCTCGTCAAGGTGGGACACGGCCGGCGGGGGCCCGGCCTGCGCATCGCGCTATAGACTTGGGGCGACGCCTCCCGGCGCGGACGCGTCGATCCGCTGGCCCGGGCCGAGGGCGGCAGGCGGCAGCACGGCGACCAGGGCCTCGAAGGCCACCCGGTCGAACGGTCCGTGGTGCTTCCAGACCACGCGGCCCTCGGCGTCGAGCAAGGCCAGGTACGCGGCCTTCTCAGCCGTCTTGGTGAAGCCCATCACGGTCTTCCAGCGGTCCACGCCTCCGTAGACGGTGATGACATTCTCGTGCAGGTCCTTCGGGGTGCCCTTGCGCATGCCCGAGTCGATGAACCACTTCGCCATCCGGCCCATCCCGCCGATCACGGGAACCTCGAAGAAAGTCACATCGGAACGGCCGGCCACCGCTGTCTTGAAGGCCTTCGACCACTCCTCGACCGCGAAGCGGGAATCGTAGGTGAAGCCCATCAGCACGAGGGC
>CAYNDV010000044.1:0-31108 GCA_964396055.1 uncultured Vicinamibacterales bacterium
GGCCGTTGGGCCGTCGGGCCGTTGGGCCGTTGGGCCGTTGGGCCGTTGGGCCGTTGGGCCGTTGGGCCGTTGAACCGTAAACCGTGAACCGTGAACTTGGAACCTGGAACCCGTCCGCCTACTTCCCAATGCAGAAGCGTTCAAAGATACGGCGCAGGACGTCCTCGGTCGTGCGCCGCCCCGTGATGCTCTCCAGCGCGACGCGCGCCGCCGCGATGTCCGCCAGCACCAGTTCTTCGTCCACGCCCCCGCCGCACGCGGCCAACCCTTCACAGGCGCGGCCCAGGGCTCCGCGCGCCACGCGCAACAACTGTTCGTGGCGCAGGTTCGTCACGAGCGCCGTGTCCCGCAGCGGTTCGTCCCCCATCTCGAGGGCCTGCCGCAACGCCACGCGCAGGTCCTCGAGGCCCTCCCCGGTCTTCGCCGAGATGATGACTGGGGCGTGGGACGTGGGACGTGGGACGTGGGGCTTGGGACGTGGGGCATCGGGCGCGGGACTTGGCATATCGGGCGCGGGAGTCGGGGTATGGAGCGCCGGGAATCGTACTCCTTCTTGCTTCTGGCTTCTTGCTTCTGACCCCACGATATCCCGCCCCACGCCCTCCCGCCCCACGCCCCACGCCCCACGCC
Organism: uncultured Vicinamibacterales bacterium; assembly: GCA_964396055.1. Classification (GTDB taxonomy): domain Bacteria; phylum Acidobacteriota; class Vicinamibacteria; order Vicinamibacterales; family JAKQTR01; genus CAYJPV01. The sequence goes on from CAYNDV010000044.1 coordinate 631, forward strand.
CCAGGTCCGCCTTGTTCCCCACGACGACCCGGCGCACGCCCGCCGTGGCCGCCAGCACCTCTTCGTCTTCCGCCTCGAGCGGCCGCGAGATGTCGCAGACGACAATCGCGACGTCAGCCACCGCTGCCGCCTGGCGCGCGCGCAGCACGCCCTCGCGCTCCACGTGATCGTCGCTCGTCCGGATACCAGCCGTATCCACCACCGCCAACCGGATGCCCTCGAAGTCGATCGACTCCGTCACCAGATCGCGCGTCGTCCCCGGAATCGCGGTCACGATGGCGCGGTCGGTGCCGACGAGCCAGTTGAACAGCGTGGACTTCCCCACATTGGGCTTGCCGAGGATGGCAATCTGACGACCGTCCCGGATCAGCCGGCCGCGCCCCGCCGTGGCCAGCAACGCGTCGATACCCTCCGCCACGCGGCCCAGCGTCTCCTGCGTCTCATCGGGCCCGACGAAGTGATAACCCTCGTCCGGAAAATCGAGCGAGGCCTCGAGCCGCGCGGCCAGGTCGAACAGCGCCTCGTCCAGCGCGGCAATCCGACGGGTGAGCGTGCCCTCGAGTTGGTCGAACGCCACGCGGGCCTGCAGCGGCGTCACCGCGTCCACCAGGTCGGCCACGGCCTCGGCCTGCACGAGATCGACGCGGCCGTTCAGGAACGCGCGCAGCGTGAACTCGCCGGGTTCGGCCAGCCGGGCGCCTGCGTCCATTGCCGCCCGCACGATGGCGCCGAGCAGGCGCGGGCTGCCGTGGGCGGAAATCTCGAGGACGTCCTCAGCGGTGTAGGAATGCGGCGCCGGAAAGAACGTGGCCACGACCTCGTCCAGGCGGACGCCGTCGGACGCGAACACGTGGCACAACGTGGCGTGGCGGGCAGCCAGATCGTCGTCGCGGCCGAGCAGCGCGCGGGCCACGTCCCGGGTTGCCGCGCCGCTCACCCGCACCATCCCCACGCCTCCGCGCCCGGGCGGCGTCGCGATGGCCACGATGGTCGGGGAGGGGGAGAGCATGTGCGTGTCGCAGCGCCCGCCCGCCCGACGAAAAAGGGGCCAGGCCCCTTTTCCGCAGGCCTCTTTTCCGCGGTTTTAGGTCAAACGCAAAAGGGGCCAGGCCCCTTTTTCAGCCCCTTCGTGGCGTCCGGCTTCAGCCGGACGCGTGCAGGGCCGGCTGAAGCCGGCCCCCACGACGGGTCGCTATCTCTTCCCCGCCGATATCGTCACTGTCTTCATGAACGCATCGCCGACGCTCTCGGAGGTCGCTCCGGGCACGTCGGCAATCGCCATGTGGACGATGCGGCGCTCGTAGGGATTGAGGGGACCGATCTCCTGTGGCACACCGCCGGAGATCGCCTTCTCGGCCAGGAAGATCGCCATCTTCTTCAGTTCCGCATCCTTGTCTCGGCGGAATCCCTGGCAATCCACGGCGATGCGCTGGCCGTCGGGCACGGCATCGCGGAACACCGACGCCACCACCTGCTGCAGGGCGTTCAGGGCCTCGCCGCGCCGGCGGATGAGCACGTCGCCGCCCTGTCCCTGCAGGTTCACGCGCTGGCCGTCGGGCGTCTCTTCGACAGACGCCGTCAACTCGAGCCCCATCGCGGTGGTCACGGATTCGACGAATTCAGCGATCTTTTCCATAAGCACTCATACGCGGCCGTTCGGCCGTTTGGCCGTTCGGCGATTCGGCGGCGCGACAGCGTGACACGTTCTTGCTTCCGTCTTCTGTCTTCTGTCTTCTGTCTTCTGTCTTCTGTCTTAGATCACCCTCGTCGGCTGCTTCACCGGCCGCAGGTCCTTCGCGGTCAGCGGCGGCAGCAGCCGGTTCGTGCCGTACTGCTGGCCGATGGCGAGCAGGTTGCTCACGAACCAGTAAATCACGAGGCCGCTCGGCGCCCACAGGAACATGCCCATGAAGACCAGCGGCATGATCATCATCATTTTCTGCTGCACAGGGTCGGCCTGCGACGGGGTCATCTTCTGCTGCACCACCATCGTGATGCCCATCAGGACCGGCGTGACGTAGAGCGGGTCGTACACCGAGAGGTCCTTGATCCACAGCATGAACGGCGCGCCGCGCAGCTCGATCGCTGCAGACAGCAGCGAATAGAACGCAAACAGGATCGGCATCGTCAGCAGGATCGGGACGCAGCCGCTGGCGGGGTTGACGCCGCGCTCCTTGTAGAGCGCCATCAACTCCTGGTTCATCTTGCCCTTCTCGGGGTCGGTGGCCTTGAACTTCGCGTAGCGGTCCTGGATCGCTTTCACCTCGGGCTGCAGAGCCTGCATCTTGCGCATCGACACGAAACTCTTGTGCCGCAGCGGGAAGATCGCCAGGTTGATGAGCACCGTGAGCGCGATGATCGACCAGCCGTAGTTGCTGATGTAGCCGTTGACGCCGTTGAGGGCCTTCAGGAGCGGCACCGCCAGCCACGCGAACATCCCGAAGTTGATCGCGCGCACCAGGCTGGCGTCCACGGCCTGCAGCGTGTCGAACTCCTTCGGCCCGATGTAGAACGAGAGGTCCACCGCCTCGCCCTTCGGGTTGATCGTGTAAGCCACGAAGTCGTGCTCGGGCCACGCGTCGGTCTTGGCCACCCAGTAGTGGCGGTAGCGGATGCCGGCCTCGGTCTTGCCGCCAAGGAGCGCCACCGACATGAAGTAGTGGTCGTCCATGCCGGCGTAGTCCCAGACGCCCTGCTGGGACGGCTGGGCCATGATCGTCTTGGCGTCGAAGCGGGTCACCCCACCGTCCAGGTGGACGATGCCGTTGGCCTTCTGTGAGTAGGAGGTGCCGTGGGTGGTCTGCACGTCGCCGAGCCCGGGCCCGAGGGCCACGCCGAGGTTCACGGGCGTGCCGCCCATCGACAGGTCGGCCTTGAACCCGACCACGTACGACCCGGGCTGCAGCACGAACGTCTTCCGGGCGGCCAGGCCGGCCGCGTCGCGGAACTCGAACGACACCGTCCGGGGCGTCGTGTCGCTGCCGGCCGAACCGTCCTCCACCACCTTGAAGAGCGCGTTGTTGACGGTGCCGTCCACCTGCCCGTTGCCCGTGTCCAGGGAGAAGGGCAGGGCCGCACCGGCCAGGCCGCTGGGCACCAGGTTGACCACCTGGCCCTTGTCGTCGTGGTATTTCTTGAGTATCCAGGTCTTGATGCGGGCGCCACGGTTAGTAAACACCGCCCGGACCGTGCTGGTTTCCACCACGATGTCGCGCTCGGCGGCCTCACCCACGAGCGTCGCCGCCGGGGCTGCGGACATGGCTGCCGGCACCGCCGCGGGACTCGCGCTGCCGCCCTGGACGGCCGGCGACCCATTGCCGCCAGCCTGGGTACCGGCGCCTTCGGCCTGCTGCGCCTGGACGACCGGTTTCGGCTGCGGCTTGGGTGGCGGCGGCGCCAGGAAGGCCTGGTAGAAGTAGAGCACCAGGAACGACAAGACGACGGCGATCAGAACGCGCTTTTCCATGGTGTATCAAAAAGAATGGGGCCAGGCCCCTTTTCCGGGACGGGGGCGGAAAAAGGGGCCTGGCCCCTTTTCCGGGACGGGATCGAGGCCGGAGCCGCCGAAGGGGTGGCAGCGAGCCAGGCGGCGAGCGCCCAGCCACAGGCCGGACGGCAGGCCGTGGCGCCGAATCGCCTCCGCCGTGTAGTCGGAGCATGAGGGCAGGTAGCGGCAGGATCCCGCAAACAACGGAGAAATAAGCAACTTATAGCCGCGCAGCAGGGCCAGCGCCGCCCGGCTGAATAAACCAATCCCGGATTGATTATGCGCGGGCCCAGATGGTGCTTCGCCGTGAAAATGCATAAATCAATCCGGGATTGATTTGCGGCGGAGGTGGCGCTTGACCAGGGCACGGAACTCGGACTCGACCCGCTCTGGGGGCGCCGTCGCCAGCTCGCGGCGGGGAATGACCACCACGTCCAGACTCGCCGACAGCTTGTGGCGGCGGTAGACGTCACGCACCCGGCGCTTGGCGCGGTTGCGCACCACGGCCGACCCGATCTTGCGGGTGGCCGCGATGCCGAGCCTCGCGTGGCCGAGAGAGTTCGTGTGGAAGAACACGGTCATGAGAGAGCCTGACACCCGGGTACCGTGTTCATAAGCGGCCAGATAGTCCTGTCGCCGGCGCAGGCGCTCGGCCTGCGTCAGCCGCTGGCCGTCTGCGGGCGCCGGAACGCTCGCGCGGGACGGGAGGCTGTCGGGCCCCATGTGCCGCCCCCGCAGCGGGCCTACGACGACGAGACCGTCAGGCGCTTGCGGCCCTTGGCCCGACGGCGCTTCAGGACCAGGCGGCCGTTCTTCGTGGACATCCGGACGAGGAAGCCGTGCGTGCGCGCGCGGCGGCGGTTGTTTGGCTGAAAGGTACGCTTCACTGTAGCACCTGTTATCGAGACGAAGGAACTTTCTATGCTACCGGGCCGACGGGGGATTCGTCAACAGGGGGATCACGCCCGGGGCTCGGGACTCGGGGCTCGGGGTTCGGCTGGCGCACGGCGTTCGAAGGACTGGGGACACGCGAACTTACTGTGCCCTGGGGACGACAGGACGGCTAGGCGGGGGCGGCTGAAAGTGCTACAGTCGGCCGTGGTTTTCCACAGGGTCCCAGGACCCCCCAGCGTGTGTCAGACATGACACTTTTCAACAGCTGTGGAAAAAACTGTGGAAAAGCCTGCGGGCGAAACCGGAAGATCGCCCGCTATTTGCGCGGTTTTTGCGTTGGCGTGACCCGGAGGGGCGGTTTGACGGCCCTCTGGCGGGGCGAAAGTCCGGTGTGACGGCATATGAACCTCTGGGATGACGTGCTCGGCCGCGTCGAGGCCAAAGTCAACCGCCACAGCTTCTACACCTGGTTCAAGCCGACGTCCTTCGTCTCGGACCAGGGGAGCACGGTCGTGGTGCGGGTGCCGGACCCCCTGTTCCGGGACTGGCTGACGCGGCACTATGCCTCGCTGGTCAACGAGGCGCTCGAGGAGCTGCAGCGCCCCGGGGTCCGGGTGACCTACATCACCGACGCCTCGGAAGAGCAGCTGGCCCGCGTCCAGGCCGCCGAGGCCGTCCCGCGCCTCGGCGAGGACGAATCCGTGGAGGAGCCGGCCAACGACGAGGAGGCGCCCGACGCGCCGCCGGCGCCGCCCTACTCGGGCGTGGCCTACGACGGCGGCCCGGCCACGGGCCTGAATCTGCGCTACACCTTCGAGTCGTTCGTCGTCGGACCGTCGAACCAGTTCGCCGAGGCGGCGTGCCGCGCGGTGGCCGAGATGCCGTCGCGCTCGTACAACCCGCTCTACATCTACGGCGGGGTGGGGCTCGGCAAGACGCACCTGATGCACGCGATCGGCCACTACGCGCTGAAGCACAACCCGGGCTTCAAGCTCACCTACATCTCGACCGAGCGGTTCATGAACGAGATGATCAACGCGGTGCACAACAACCGCATCATCGACTTCCGCGCCCGGTACCGGACGGTGGACCTGCTGCTGGTGGACGACATCCAGTTCCTGGCGGGCAAGGAAGGTACGCAGACCGAGTTCTTCCACACGTTCAACGCCCTGTACGACTCGCAGAAGCAGATCGTGCTCAGCAGCGACTGCCCGCCCAACGAGATTCCGTCGCTCGAGGAGCGGCTGCGGTCGCGGTTCGAGTGGGGCCTCATCGCCGACATCCAGGCGCCGGATCTCGAGACGAAGGTGGCGATCCTGAAGAAGAAGGCCGAGGCCGAGGCGCTGCCGCTCCCGGACAACGTGGCAATCTTCATCGCCGAGAAGATCAAGTCGAACATCCGCGAGCTCGAGGGGTCGCTCATCCGCCTCATCGCCTTCGCCTCGCTCACGGGCCGGGAGGTGACGATGGCGCTGGCGCAGGAGGTGCTGAAGAACCTCGGCGGCCACGACGACCGGGCGCTCACGGTGGACATGATCCAGAAGGCGGTGGCGGACTACTACCAGCTCAAGCCGGTCGATCTGCGATCGCGCAACAACTCGAAGTCGGTGGCCATGCCGCGGCAGATCGCGATGTTCCTGTGCAAGTCGCTCACGAACGCATCGCTGCCCGAGATTGGACGGAGCTTCGGGGGCAAGCACCACTCGACGGTGATTCACTCGATCCGGAAGGTGGAGACGTTGCGGCAGAAGGACCGGGATTTCAACAGGGTTATCAACACGCTGATTGAGTCCTTACGATGACGCAGGCCGTTGGGCTATGGGCCGTTCGGCCGTTCGGCAAGGACAACGACGGGGGCCGATGGGCTATCGGCCGTTCGGCCGTTCGGCGCCACTTTTCCACAGCGCCGCCCCCCTGTCTCTGTGGACGGGCTGTGGAGATCGGGCGGGGCGAAACGGGCCTCGACGGGGCGGTGGAAAACGACGGCTGATTCCCCCAGGTTGTCAACAGGAATTCGTGACCGCAAATCTCTCGTGTTCAAGGCTTTAGCGCCTCATTCTGGGCTTTTCAACAGGCCATTCTCTTCAGTATAATTTCTTGTTTCGTTTGTACCTTTGTTCTCGTGATCTGTACCCGCGCCCGACCGCGGGCCCGACACGAAAGGGCGGCCACCATGGAACTCGTCGTCCGGAAGTCCGATCTCCTGAAAGAACTCCAGCTGTTCCAGGGCATCGTGGAGCGCAAGAACACGATTCCCATCCTGGCGAACGTGCTGCTGGACGCGGCCGGCGACGAGGTCCGGCTCGCCGCGACGGACCTCGAGGTCGGGCTGCGGGGCCGCTGCGCGGCGTCGGTGGGCAAGCCCGGCGCGCTCACGCTGCCGGCGAAGAAGTTCTTCGAGATCGTGAAGGAACTGCCGGAGACGGACATCCGGATCGAGGAAGAGAAGGCGGGCACGGTGAAGGTGGCGGCGGACCGCTTCGAGTCGCGGATGCAGACGCTGCCGAAGGAAGACTTCCCGTCGATGCCGGATCCGGCCGACGGCGACGGCACGGCCATCGAGCGCAAGGCGCTGCGCGAGATGGTGGCGAAGACGCAGTTCGCCATCACGGGCGAGGACACGCGGTACTTCCTGAACGGCGGCCTCTTCGTGCTGCGGCACGACTCGATGAGCCTGGTGGCGACCGACGGGCACCGGCTGGCGCTGGTGACGGTGCCGCGCGAGGCCGCGGGCAAGAAGACCGAGGAGTCGCGCACCATCCTGCCCAAGAAGACGATGAACGAGCTGGGGCGTCTGCTGGGCGAGGGTGAGGGCGAGGTGCGGTTCGAGAAGGGCGAGAGCCACCTGTTCTTCCAGATCGACGGCCGCCTGCTCGTGTCGAGGGTCATCGACGGGCAGTTCCCGGCGTTCGAGCGGGTGATCCCGAAGGGGAACGACAAGCGGGTGGAGTTCGAGCGCGATCGGCTGTCGAGCGCGATCCGGCGCGTGGCGCTGCTGTCGAACGAGCGGTCGCGGGCGATCAAGGTGACGATCGAGCCGAACCGCGTGGACATTGCCTCGAACAGCCAGGAGTTCGGTGAGGCGCACGAGCAGCTGGTGGTGGAGTACGGCGGCCCCCAGATGCACATTTCGTTCAACGCGCAGTACGTCGTGGATTTCCTGAACGCCGTGCAGACCGACGTGGTGGCGATCGAGTTCAAGGACGAAGCCAGCCAGGCCGTGATGCGCCCGGTGGGCACGTCGGACTACGACTACACCTACGTCGTCATGCCCATGAGGATCTGACCGTCACATGCCGCAGTCCGTCAACGACACGGCGCCCGTTCAGCCGCCCGACGCGGCGGACGGGCGCGCCAGCGCCCCGACAGCCGTCGAGGCGTCCGCCCTCGACACCGCCGCTGCCGCCGCCGCCTTCGAGGCGGGCCAGGCGGAGTCCGACGACTACTCGGCGGACAAGATCAAGGTGCTGGAGGGCCTCGAGGCCGTCCGCAAGCGCCCGGCGATGTACATCGGGTCGACGGGCCCGATCGGCCTGCACCACCTCGTCTACGAAGTCGTCGACAACTCGATTGACGAGGCGCTGGCGGGCTACTGCGACGAGGTGATCGTCGTCATCCACACGGACAACTCGGTCACCGTGTCGGACAACGGGCGCGGCATCCCGGTGGACATGCACGCCAGCGGCCGGTCGGCGGCGGAAGTGGTGCTGACGGTGCTGCACGCGGGCGGCAAGTTCGACAACGACAGCTACAAGGTGTCGGGCGGCCTGCACGGCGTGGGCGTGTCGGTGGTGAATGCCCTGTCGGAGGTGCTGGACCTCGAGATCTGGCGCAACGGCCACGTCTACCAGCAGTCGTACGAGCGCGGCGCCCCGACGGGCGCCCTCGAGGTGACGGGGACGACGAAGCGGCGCGGCACGAAGGTGCACTTCAAGCCGGACGCCCGGATCTTCGAGACGCTGGAGTTCAGCTTCGACACCCTGGCGCAGCGCCTGCGCGAGCTGGCGTTCCTGAACCCGGGCGTGCGCATCACGATTCAGGACGAGCGCGAGGAAAAGCGCCACGAGTTCCACTACGACGGGGGCATCGTCTCGTTCGTCACGCACCTGAACAAGAACAAGGCGCTGGTGCACGACAAGCCGATCTACATGCGGGGCGAGAAGGACGGCATCATCGCCGAGATCGCGCTGCAGTGGAACGACAGCTACACCGAGACGGGGTACTCGTTCGCCAACAACATCAACACGCACGAGGGCGGCACGCACCTGTCGGGGTTCCGGGCGGCGCTCACGCGCACGGTGAACTACTACGCCACGAAGAACAACCTGGCGAAGGACCTGAACGAGGGCATCAGCGGCGACGACATCCGTGAAGGCCTGATCAGCATCATCAGCGTCAAGATCCCGCGGCCGCAGTTCGAGGGGCAGACCAAGACGAAGCTCGGCAACACCGAGGTGAAGGGCATCGTCGAGGCGATCGTGAACGACCGGCTGGGGGCGTACCTCGAGGAGAACCCGGCGGTCGCCAAGCGGATTGTGGCCAAGGCCACCGACGCGGCGCGGGCGCGCGAGGCGGCCCGCAAGGCCCGCGACCTGGTGCGGCGCAAGGGCGCCCTCGACAACAGCGCCCTGCCCGGCAAGCTGGCCGACTGCCAGGAACGCGACCCCGCGCAGAGCGAGCTCTACATCGTCGAGGGCGAGTCGGCCGGCGGGTCGGCCAAGCAGGGACGCGACCGGCGCTTCCAGGCGATCCTGCCCATCAAGGGCAAGATCCTGAACGTGGAGCGGGCCCGGTTCGACCGCATGATCAGCAGCGAGGAGATCCGCGCGATCATCGCGGCCCTCGGGTGCGGCATCGGCGCCGAGGACTTCGACCTGTCGAAGCTGCGGTACCACCGCATCATCATCATGACGGACGCGGACGTGGACGGCTCGCACATCCGCACGCTGCTGCTCACGTTCTTCTACCGGCAGCTGCCCGGGCTCATCAGCAACGGGTACGTCTACATCGCCCAGCCGCCGCTGTACCGGGCGAAACGCGGCAAGGCCGAGACCTACATCAAGGACGACCGCGAGCTCGAGACGTTCCTGATCCGGCGGGCGGTGGAGCACCGCACGCTCAAGACCAACGGATCGCTGCTCTCGGGCGCCGACCTCGAGCGCCTGCTGCACCGGGCCATCGCGTACGGCAAGCAACTGGCCACCGTGGAACGTCGCGGCTACACCGCCGGCGTGATCCACGCGCTGCTCGGCCGCGACCTCCACGACCGGGCGTTCTTCAGCGATCGGGCGCAGGTGGACGCCCTGGCCGAGGTCCTCGGCCAGGACGAGACGCGCACGGCGACGGTGACGCGCGACGAGGAGCACAACCGCTACCAGGTCCAGGTCGAGGACGGGAGCGGGCCGTACGTGCGGCGCATGACCGTCGGCGCGGAGCTGCTCGGGACGAGCGACTACCGGTCGTTGCTGACGACGTGGCGCGAGATCAAGGACCTCGAGTGGCCGGTGACGGTGATGACGCAGGCGGCGCCGAAGGCCGAGGACGAGGAGCCGGAGACCGGCGCTCCCGACGACGACGGCGCGGCCGAGGGGGCCCAGGCGGCGGCGCCCGCGGCCCGCGGGGCCAAGGCCCCGCCGGCCGACGTCCCGCTGGCGTCGATCGAGGCCCTGGTGGAGTTCTTCATCGCGGCGGGCAAGAAGGGCGTGGCGATCAACCGCTACAAGGGCCTCGGCGAGATGAACCCGGACCAGCTCTGGGCCACGACGATGGACCCCGAGGCCCGGACGCTGCTGATGGTGAAGGCCGAGGATCACACCGAGGCCGACTCGATGTTCACGACGCTGATGGGCGACCAGGTGGAGCCCCGGCGCAAGTTCATCGAGGACAACGCGCTCGACGTGAGGAATTTGGATATCTGAAGAAGACAGAAGACAGAAGACAGAAGACAGAAGGGAGCGCGCTGACGCGCTTGGACTGACGCCGACCCATTCCTGCTTCTGGATTCCCGCTTCCGACAAGGAACAATGGAAACGTCCGCGAAGATCCCCGTCGCCATCGAAGACGAGATGAAGCGCTCGTACCTGGATTACGCCATGAGCGTGATCATCGGGCGGGCGCTGCCCGACGTGCGCGACGGCCTGAAACCCTCGCACCGCCGCGTGCTCTACGGCATGCGGACGATGGGCCTGGCGTCGAACCGGGCGTACCGCAAGTGCGCGAAGATCGTCGGCGAGGTGATGGGCAACTTCCATCCCCACGGCGACAGCGCGATCTACGACACCCTCGTGCGGCTGGCGCAGGACTTCAACATGCGCAGCCCGCTCGTGGACGGGCAGGGCAACTTCGGATCCGTCGACGGCGACCCGCCCGCGGCCATGCGCTACACGGAAGCGCGGCTGCAGGCCCTCGCCGAAGAGATGATGGCCGACCTCGACAAGGACACGGTCGACTTCGTCCCCAACTACGACGAGACCACCGAGGAGCCCTCCGTCCTGCCGACCCCGTACCCGAACCTCCTGGTCAACGGGTCGTCGGGCATCGCCGTCGGGATGGCCACCAACATCCCGCCGCACAACCTGGCCGAGGTCATCGACGGCGTCATCTGGACGATCGAGCACCCCGGCGTCACGGGCCTCGAGCGCGTGGCGGCGCTGATGCGCGTCATCCCCGGCCCCGACTTCCCGACCGGCGGCATCATCGTGGGCCGCCAGGGCATCTTCGAGGCCTACCGGGGCGGCCGCGGCACCATCACGGTGCGCGCAAAGACGTCCACCGAGACGTCGAAGAAGGGCGACCGCGTCTCGATCATCATCTCGGAGATCCCGTACCAGGTGAACAAGGCGCGGCTGATCGAGAAGATCGCCGAACTGGTGCGCGAGAAGACGATCGAGGGCATCTCGGACCTGCGCGACGAATCCGACCGCGACGGCATGCGGATCGTCATCGAGCTGAAACGCGGCGAGGTGCCGGAGGTGGTGCTGAACAACCTCTACAAGCACACGCCGCTGCAGTCGTCCTACGGGATCATCATGCTGGCCATCGTGGCCGGCCGACCCCGGGTGCTGCCCCTGGGCGAGATGATCGACCGGTTCGTCGACTTCCGCCGCGAGGTGGTGCGCCGGCGCATCGAGTTCGAGCTGCGCAAGGCCGAGGCCCGCGCCCACATCCTGGAGGGCCTCAAGATCGCCCTCGACCACCTCGACGAAGTGATCGCGCTCATCCGGGCGTCACGGTCGCCGGCCGAGGCCCGCGAGGGGCTCATCTCGCGCTTCGGGCTGTCGGCCATCCAGGCCCAGGCCATCCTCGACATGCAGCTGCAGCGCCTGACCGGCCTCGAGCGCCAGAAGATCGAGGACGAGCTGGTGGAGGTGCTGAAGACCATCGAGCGGCTGCGGGCCATCCTGGCCAGCGACCGGCTGCTGATGGACATCGTCGTCTCGGAGCTGCGGGCGATCCGCGACCGGTTCGGCGACGCCCGGCGCACGGAAATCACCGACGAGAACGGCGAGTTCCAGATCGAGGACCTGATTGCCGACGAGGAGGTGGCCATCACGGTCACGTCCACCGGTTACGTGAAGCGGACGAGCCTGTCGAGCTACCGGAACCAGCGCCGGGGCGGCAAGGGCCGCATCGGGATGCGGTTCCGCGAGGAGGACTTCGTCTCGCACCTCTTCGTGGCGTCCACGCACGCCTACATCCTGATCTTCTCGGACCGGGGCCGGGCGTACTGGCTGAAGGTGCACGAGATTCCGGATGTGGGCCCCGACGGGCGGGGCAAAGCGATGGCGAACCTCGTGTCGATGGCCGAGGGCGAGAAGATCGCCGCGCTGCTCGCCGTGCGGGAGTGGGAGGACGGCCGGTACGTCTTCATGGGCACCCGGAAGGGCGTGGTGAAGAAGACCGAGTTGAAGGCCTACCAGAACCCCAGGGCCGGCGGCATCATCGCGATGGGGGTCGAGGACGGCGACCAGGTGATTGCCGTGCAGATGACCGACGGGACGGGGGAGATCTTCCTGGGCACCCGGGACGGGATGGCCATCCGGTTCCCGGAAAGCGACGTCCGGCCGATGGGGCGGACGGCGTACGGGGTGCGCGGCATCAGCCTGCGCGAGGGCGACGCGGTGGTGGCGATGGAGGTGGTGCCCGCGGGCAGCGACGCCACCGTGATGACCGTTTGCGAGAACGGGTACGGCAAACGGACCCCCCTCGACGAATACCGCGTGCAGTCGAGGGGCGGAGTGGGTATTATTAGCATCCACACGACCGATCGGAACGGTCGCGTGGTCGGAATTGCGTCCGTCGGCGCCGAAGACGAGCTGATGCTCATCACGCTGCAGGGGAAGGTCCTGCGCATGCCGACGAGTGGGACTCGGCCGATCGGTCGGGCGACACAGGGCGTGCGCCTGATCGGGATCGAGGCCGACGACCGAGTCGTGTCAGTGGTCCGTCTGGCGGAACGGGACGAGGACCGGGAAAACGGGCAGGACGAAGAAACCCCAACAGCGGAGTAAAGGAGGCTGGCATGTTTCGGCCGAACAGTTTGCGTATCGTGATCGCTCCGGCGCTGATTCTCGCCATCATGGCGCTGGTCAGCTGCGGCGGGAGCGGCGAAGAGGCGACCACCCTGCGCAAGTACTTCAACGCGTCGAAGATGCGCGACAACCTGACGCTGGCCAACATCGCCACCGTGGGGTTCGACCCGGAGAAGGACGGACAGGTGTCCACGTTCAGCGTGATCAGTTCGACGCCGGATGCCGTCGAGCCGCTGACGCTGAAGCAGCACGCCGCCGACCTCAAGGCGGCCCAGGACGCCGAGAACGAGTTCAGCAAGAAGAAGAAGGAATTCCAGGACGCCAACACCGAGGCGATCGACCGCATCCTGAAGGCCGAAGCGGCCAACAAGCCCCTGAAGGGCAAGGACGCCGACCTGCAGAAGGAATGGACGAAGTGGCGCGAAGAAACGGCCGTCTTCGCCAAGAAGGTCTCCGAAGCCCGCGTGGCGCTCAACAAGGACCGCCCGGTCGTCGAGATCAGCGTCCAGGACGCGCGCAACCCGGTGGTCGTCACCGACTACGAGGGTGAGATCAACACCAAGGACATCACCATCGATGCCAAGGTGAAGCTGCCGGACGGCTCCGACGCCAGCAAGAAGTACGTGTTCACCATCAAGCGCGCCACCCTCAAGGGCGTGGTGGGCAAGGACGGCAACCCGGGCGACCTGGTCGGCCGCTGGGTGATCACGGGGTTCAAGGCAGCGGAGTAAGGCAAGAAGAAGAAGAAGACAGAAGACAGAAGACAGAAGACAGGAGACAGAAGATAGAAGGGACCGAGCTGTCCCGCCTCCTTCTTCGCCGCTTCCTCAAGAGAAAGGGCCCGGCAGCGTGAGCTACCGGGCCCTCTTTCTGCTCCGGGCTTCGGGCTCCGGGCTTCGGGCTTCGGGCTTCGGGCTTCGGGCTCCTGGCTCCTGGCTCCGTGCTCCGTGTATCTTCCGTCTTCTGTCTTCTGTCTTCTGTCTTCTTCCCCGCTATGCCCGTTCCAACCGCGCGTACTTGGCGAGCAGCCGCTTCGTGCCCACCGACGCGAAGCGGACCGCCAGTTTGAGATCGCCGCCCTCGCCCTCGAGGCCCAGTATGGTGCCGATGCCGAACTGGGCGTGGCGCACGCGCATCCCCAGGCGCAACTCGCCCGACTGATCCTCGTCCTCGTACGCAAACGGCACGTCGGCCTTCGGCCCGCCGGATCCCGCCGTCGTCCCCGGATTCCGCCCCGCGGCCGCCCCGCCGTCCCGACCGTGGCCCGGCCGCCCGCCCCAGCCTTCGGCGCCCTCCCGGCTGCGGCCGTACCCCGCCTGCCCGTCGCGCCCGCCGTACCCGCGGCCGCCGCCGCCATACCCGCCGCGCGAGGGGCGTGCGTAGGGGTCGACCGAGCCGCCGCGGAAGAGCGAACTCTGCCACGTGCCGCCCGAGAAGTCGTACCGCTTCACCAGGTCCTTCGGCACTTCGTCGAGGAAACGTGACGGCTCCGAGGCGCGATACTCGCCAAAGACACGCCGGCGGGCGGCGCTCGTCAGGAACAACTGCTGCCGGGCACGTGTCATGCCCACGTAACACAGCCGCCGTTCCTCCTCCATATCCTCGTCTTCGTCGGAGGCGCGTGAGTGGGGGAACAACCCTTCCTCGAGACCCGCAATGAAGACGGCCGGGAACTCCAGGCCCTTGGCACTGTGCAGCGTCATCAGGATCACGCGGGCGTCCTCGGTGCCGTCCGATTCATCCGCCTCGGCCAGCAGCGAGAGACGGTCGACGAAGCCGGCCAGCGACGCCTCGGGCTCGCGGCCTTCGTACTCGCGGGCAGCCGAGACCAGCTCGGCCAGGTTCTCGATCCGGCCCTCGGATTCTTCGCTGCGATCCTCGCGGAGATCCTGCAGGTAGCCCGACTGGTCGAGCACCTTGGCGATGGTCACCGACACGGATTCGCGCTGCGCCATGTCCGTGAGCGACCGAATCAGGTCGCGGAACGCCACCAGCGACGCCGCCGCCCGGTTCGGGAACCGCTTTGCGTCGAGTCCCTGGCAGAGACAGGTCCATAGCGAACGGGCTTCGGAGGGGCCATCCGGCTCGAGCGGCAGGCCGCCGGTCGGGGCGTGGGGCTCAGGGCCCGGGGTTGCCGATGTCTCGGCCCCATGCCCCATATCCCATATCCCATGTCCCTGATCGCGAAGCCCGTCGAGCGCGTCCATGACGCCCTTGCCGATCCCCCGCGCGGGGACGTTGATCACCCGCCGAACGCTCA
Source organism: uncultured Vicinamibacterales bacterium (assembly GCA_964396055.1). Lineage (GTDB taxonomy): Bacteria > Acidobacteriota > Vicinamibacteria > Vicinamibacterales > JAKQTR01 > CAYJPV01. The sequence goes on from CAYNDV010000044.1 coordinate 15,803, forward strand.
CATCGTCGTGGGGGTTGAGGAGGAGCTTGAGGTAGGCGAGGGCGTCCTTGACCTCCTTGCGTTCGTAGAAGCGGACGCCGCCGACAATCATGTACGGCAGGTTCTCGCGGCGCAGCGCGTCCTCGACGACGCGCGACTGGGCGTTGGTGCGGTAGAGGATGGCGGCCGTGTTGTCGCGGCTGGCCTGCAGCACGGTGCGCGCCGACCGCGCAATGAAGTCGGCCTCCTCGAGCTCGTCGGTGCACCGCACGCACGTGATGAGCTCACCGCCCTTCTGGTCGGTCCAGAGGCGCTTCTCCTTGCGGTTGCGGTTGTTGGCGATCACCGCCGACGCCGCGTCCAGGATCACCTGCGTGGAGCGGTAGTTGCGCTCCAGGCGCACCGTGACGGCGTTGGGGAAGTCGCGCTCGAAGTCGAGGATGTTGCGGATGTCGGCGCCGCGCCAGGCGTAGATCGACTGGTCGGGGTCGCCGACCACGGCCAGGTTGCGATGGACCTCGGCCAGGCGGCGCATGAGGAGGTACTGCGGGCGGTTCGTGTCCTGGTACTCGTCCACCATCACGAAACGGAACCGGCTGGCGTAGCGGGCCCGCACGTCTTCGGCCTTCTCGAACAACTCCACGGTCTTGAGCAGCAGGTCGTCGAAATCCAGGGCGCCGGCCCCCTTCAGGGCGGCCACGTACGCGTCGTAGACCTTCGCCATCTGCTCCGCGCGGAAGTTGAAGCGCTGCGACGCCATCGCGGCCGGCGACTCCATGCGGTTCTTGGCGTGGCTGACGCGGCCCAGGGCCGCCCGCGGCTGAATCGCGCTCTCGTCGATCTCGAGATCGCGCAGCACCTGCTTCATGGCCGAGAGCTGATCCGACGAGTCGTAGATGACGAAGTCGCGGGGCAGGCCGATGGCGGGCCCCTCGCGCCGGAGCAGCCGCGCGCACAGCGCGTGGAAGGTGGAGATCCACATGCCGGCGGACCCGGACCCCAGCAGGGTGGCCACGCGCTCGCGCATCTCCTCGGCCGCCTTGTTGGTGAAGGTGACGGCCAGGATCTCGGACGGATCGGCCACGCCGCTGCCCACGAGGTACGCGATGCGGTAGGCGATCACACGGGTCTTGCCCGATCCCGCACCGGCCAGGATGAGCAGCGATCCGTCGGTGTGCAGCACCGCTTCGCGCTGCTCGGGGTTCAACTCTTCGAGGAAGGTCATAGGGACAGAAGACAGAAGACAGAAGACAGAAGACGGAAGACAAGAAACAGAGACACACAACGAAGAGAGGAAACAAAGACAAAGAACAACGACAAAGAACAACAAACAACGACCAACGACCAACGACCACGACCACGACCACGACAACGACAACGACGAAGACGAAGACGACGACGACAAAGAGCAACAACGACAGAAGCTGAACGCCGCCCAGCCCCCATTGTACCGTCGCGGCGTGCGTTGTGCGGCGCCGCCTCTCTTCTCTCTTCTTGCTTCTCTCTTCTTGCTTCTTTCTTCTTCTGTCTCCTGTCTCCTGTCTTCTTCCTATTCCACCGTCACGCTCTTCGCCAGGTTGCGCGGCTGGTCCACGTCGCAGCCGCGGCGCACGGCGATGTGGTACGCCAGCAGCTGCAGCGGGATCACGAAGACGACCGGCGACAGCAGCCGGGGCACCGTGGGCAGCGTGACGAGATAGTCCGTGGCCGGGTTCAACAGGTCGCGCAGGCCCTCGTCGCCGCCGTTGGTGACAGCAATCACGGACCCGCCGCGCGCCTTCGCCTCCTGGATGTTGCCGAGCATCTTCTCGAATACGTGGTCGCGCGGGCAGATGGCCACCACGGGCAGGTGCTCGTCGATGAGGGCGATGGGCCCGTGCTTCATCTCGCCCGCCGGATACCCTTCGGCGTGGATGTACGAGATCTCCTTCAGCTTCAACGCGCCCTCGAGGGCGATCGGGTAGTTCACGCCGCGCCCGAGGTAGAGAAAATCGCGCTGCTGGCTGAAGCTGCGGGCGATGTCCTCGACGCCCGCCGACGCCTTGATGGCCCACTCGAGCGTTTGCGGCAGCTTGAGCAGGCCCTCGATGTGGACGCGGGCCTCGGCGGGCGGCAGGGTGCCGCGTGTCTGGCCCAGATAGAGCGCCAGCAGGTACAGCGCGACCAGCTGGGACGTGAACGCCTTGGTGGACGCCACGCCAATCTCCGGCCCGGCGTGGGTGTACACGGTGCCGTCGGCTTCGCGGGTGGCCATGCTGCCCACCACGTTGCAGACGGCCACGGCGCGGGCGCCCTTGCGCCGCGCCTCGCGCAGGGCGGCCAGCGTATCCGCGGTCTCGCCCGACTGCGTGATCACGACGGCGAGGCAGCGGTCGTCGGCCACCGGGTCCCGGTACCGGTACTCCGAACCGTAGTCCACCTCCACGGGCACCTTCGCCAGCTCCTCAACGAAGAACTTGCCCACCTGGGCCGCGTGCCACGACGTGCCGCAGGCGAGCATCACCACCTTGTCGATGCGCCGCGCCTGCTCGTCGGTGAGGTTCACTTCGTCGAGGAACACCCGTCCCGTTTCGATCGACAGGCGGCCGAGAATCGTGTCGCGCACGGCCGCGGGCTGCTCGAAGATCTCCTTGAGCATGAAGTGCTTGTAGCCCGCCTTTTCGGCCTGGATCGGATCCCACAGCACGCGCTGCGGCCGGCGGTCCAGGGTCGTGCCGTCGACGCGGCTGAAGGCCACGCCTGCCCGGGTCACCACGGCCATCTCGCCGTCGGCCAGGAACACCATGTCGCGGGTGTGCGCGAGGATGGCCGGGATGTCCGACGCCACGAAGTACTCGCCCTCGCCGATGCCGACCACGAGCGGCGGACCGTTGCGGACGGCCACGAGCACGCCGGGGTCGTCGGCCGACAGTAACACCAGGGCGTAGAGGCCGCGCAGGCGCGCCAGGGCGGCGCGCACGGCATCGGCCAGCGGCACGCCGGCGCGGCTCTCGCGCTCCACGAGGTGGGCCACCACCTCCGTGTCTGTCTCGGTGACGAAGACGTGGCCCTCGCGCTGCAGGTCCCGCTTCAGCTCGAGGTAGTTCTCGATGATGCCGTTGTGCACGACGACGATCCGGCCGGTGCAGTCGCGGTGGGGATGGGCGTTCTCCTCGGTGGGGCGGCCGTGCGTGGCCCACCGGGTGTGGCCGAGGCCGTACTCCCCGTCGACGGGATCCGCCGCGATGGCCTCCTCGAGGCGCGCCAGCTTGCCGGCGCTGCGCCGCAGGGTGACGTCACGCCCGTTGACCAGCGCGACGCCGGCCGAATCGTAGCCGCGATACTCCAGGCGGCGCAGGCCGTCGAGCAGGATGGGCAGGACCGGCCGCGGGCCGACGTAGCCGACGATGCCGCACATGGGAGATCTCCTTACGATTGTCAGAAGACAGAAGACAGAAGACAGAAGAAAGAACCAAGAACCAAGACAGTGAAGCCTGCCCGTCCGGATGGTCACGAACGAGTCATGGACTCCAGGATCCTCCGGCGATATGAGTCAAGCAGCCTCGCCACCTCGTCGGCGTCTGACGCCAGGCTCGGATCGACAGCAAACCCGAGATCCGCGGTCAGTCTCAGGTAACTGCGCAACTCCTCGAGCGATCCCTGGGCGATATTGAGCATCCGGGCTTTGTCCGCGCGACTGGACCGCTTGAATCCCTCAGCGATGTTCCCTGGCACGGACACCGCTGCGCGCCGCATCTGGGCCGAAAGACCGCGCTCTTCGCGGCGCGGCAACTCAGCCGCCAACGCGAAGACGGCCAGCGCCAGCGCGTGGGCCTTCTGCCACACCACGAGATCTGTGAACGATGACGCCGGTGCCATGCGGTTGAGCCCCCTCAACGGTCTCAGCGTCCTTCGGCACAGCAAGAACCGGGCCTGTGAGAGGAATCAACGTAGCCAGGGCCATCTGGCCTTAAGCGATCAGGCGTGGCGACAGGTGCAGCGTGTCCGCCGGAGGGAGGTACGCAGTTTGTGCCATCGTCAGGCGTCCGCCTTCTGACCTCCGCCCTCTGTCTCCTGTCTTCCGTCTTCTGTCTTCTTCTCCTTCCCCTTCTTCCTTTCCCTCCACCCCTCCACGTTCCGCTGTCTCCCCCTCGCAATCCCCAGCGCCCCGGCCGGCACATCGTTGGTGATCGAGGAGCCCGCCGCGACGTAGGCCCCCGCGCCGACGCGCACCGGGGCGATGAGCTGGCTGTCGCTGCCGATGAAGGCCCCGTCCTCGATGATGGTGGGGTTCTTGTGCACCCCGTCGTAGTTGCACGTGATCGTGCCCGCGCCGATGTTGACGCCCGCGCCAATCGTCGCGTCGCCGAGGTAGGCGAGGTGGCTGGCCTTGGTGCCTTCGCCCATGTCGGTCTTCTTCAACTCGACGAAGTTGCCGACGTGGGCCCGGGCGCGCACGCGTGAGCCCGGCCGGATATGGGCGAAGGGCCCCACGCCCGTGTCCGACTCCAGCGTCGAGTCGACGATCACGCAGCAGTCGTTGATGACGACACGATCGCCGACGGTGACGTCGGTGAGGCGCACCCAGGAGCGGATGCGGCAGTCGGCGCCGACGACGGTCCGTCCCTCGAGCGTGACGCCGGGATGGAGGATCGTGCCCCGGCCCACCACGACATCCGCGTCGATGTACGTCGTGGCCGGATCCAGGATCGTCACGCCGGCGGCACGCAGGGCGTCGAGGCGGGCGTCCTCCATGGCGCCTACCGCCGCGGGCGCGCGACGCGCGGCGTCCTGCGCGGGATCGGCGCCGGCGGAGAGGCGAGCAACTGGCGCATGTCGTCGGTGTGGCGGAGGGCCTCCAGATCGGGTTCCTTGCGCGCCAGGTCACGGTTCTCGGGGTTGAGCGCCATCGCGCGCGACAGGTGCCGCACGGCGCCCGCGTAATCGCCCTTCAAGGCGTGCGCGACCCCCAGCATGTACATCGCGTGATCGTGCTCGGGGTCCGACGAGGCCACCGCCGTCAGCTGGTCGATTGCCTGGTCGAGCTGGGCGTTGTTGATGGCCACCGTCGCCGCGTACACCCGGTCGTCGAGCGTCTCGACCGGCTTCGGGGCCGCTGCCATCTGGCGTTCGCAGACGCGCAGGTAGAGCACCGCGCGTTCGTGGAGCTCCTTCTCCTCGGGGAACTGGGCGATGACGGCGCGCAGGGTGTCGGCGGCCTCGCGGTACTTCCGCGCCTGCAGGGCCTGGACGCCGCGCTCGTACATGGCGACGGCGTCGATGTAGGTGCTGCGCCGCGGCGGCGGCGGCGGGGGAGCGGCGGCTGCCGGCTTTCTGGCCGCTGCCTTGAGGGCCGCCGCCTTGGCCGGGCCGCTGGCGACCGGCGGGCGTTTCGTTCCTGCCGGGAGCTTGCCCTTGGGCGACGCCGACTTCCCGGCCGGTTTCGCGGCCGGTTTGGCGACCGGTCTTGCGGGTGGTTTTGCGGCCGGTTTCGCCGCCGGCTGGGCCGGTCTGGCGAGGGGCTTCGACTTGGCGGCCACCGGCTTCGCCTTTGTTTTGGCTGACTTCGCCGGGGGCGTTGGCTTGCGCCGTAGCTTCGCCATGACTGCTCCTGAACGGGGGACGCCCGGGATCTAAATGTGCAGAAACGCCAATTGGCGGGCTAACGTTAACAGAAGCGCCGAAGTGGGGTCAAGATTTGCTGGACCTGGCGCGCTCGACCGCGGCGTAGGCTGCGCGGGGCCGCAGCTTGAAGCGGGCAGCGACGGCGGCGATCGCCTCGCGGCGTCCCAGGCCAGACTCAGACGCCGACTCGAAGGCCGCAAGTATATCCAAGTCAGACACTTGCACGGCTGTATCAATATCGCCACTCCGTCCTGACCCCGCCAGGACGATGGTGAATTCGCCTCGCGTGTCGCCGAGTCTGGCGAGGATGCCCGAGAGCGAACCCCTGATGAATTCTTCGTGCAACTTGGTCAGTTCGCGGCCCACGGCCGCCTCACGGTCGCCGAGTACGTCGAGGGCGGCGGCCAGACTCTCCCGGATCCGGTGTGGCGCCTCGAACATCACGATCGTTCGGGTTTCAGCGGCCAGGCTGGCGAACCACGCCGTTCGGGCTGCGGCCTTCGGGGGGGGGAAACCGACGAACACGAACGAGTCGGTCGGCAGCCCCGATGCGGTCAACGCCGTCAGGACCGCGCTGGCGCCGGGTACCACTTCGACGCGGATGCCGGCGTCGAGTGCGACGCGGACCAGGTTGAATCCGGGGTCGGACACCGCGGGCGTCCCGGCGTCGGAAACCAGGGCCAAGGTGGCGCCTGCCGCCACGCGCGCCACCAGATCCGGTGCCCGGGAGCGTTCGTTGTGGTCGTGCAGGCTGGTGGTCCTGGTCGTGATCCCGAAGTGGTGCAACAGTTTAGCGGTGTGCCTGGTATCCTCGGCGGCGATGAGGTCCACGGATTTCAGGATGCGCAGGGCGCGCAGGGTGATGTCTTCGAGATTGCCGATAGGGGTCGCGACCAGATAAACAATCCCGGATTGATTTCCCGTGGTGGTACCCTCCGGGAAATCAATCCGGGATTGTTGGACAGGTTTTCGCGCCTTCGTGGTCATTGCCGGCGTAATTATTGTACCATTGTCATTTGTTGTCAGCCTGGCAGTTACGCGTCCCGCCGTAGGACGCAGCGACGCTCCTTCGCCTCCGTTGAGCGTGTTCATGATTGCTTCGGAACCTCTGCACCATTTCATCGACGACTACCTGGCCTACCTGCACGAGACGTACCCCACCGGCGCGACCGTCGACGGGGTGCACACGTATGACGACCTGCTCGAAGACCTGAGCCGGTCCGCCATCGACTCGCAGGTGCAGCACCTGGCCTCGTTCGCCCGGCGCCTGACGTCGATGGCCGACGAGTCGCTCACGCCCGTGGAACGGATCGAGCGGCCCTGGATGGTGTCGCACATCCAGGGGCGGCTCCACGAACTCGAGCAGATCCGCACGTGGGAGCGCAATCCGCAGCACTACGCGGAGCTGCTCTCGGCGAGCCTGGCGCTGCAGGCGCTGTTCAACTACGCGCCCGCGGAGGAACGGGCGCGGCGGGTGCTGTCGAAGCTGCGGCAGGCGCCCCGGCTGATGCAGTCTGCGCGCGACAACATCAAGGAACCCCCGGGCATCTTCATCAAGAGCAGCCTGGATGGCCTGCGCGGCGCGCTGACGTTCATCGAGTCGGATCTCCCGAAGGCGTTCATCGACGTCGACGATCTCGGCCTGCTCGGCGACCTGGCCGACGCCCAGACGGAAGCCATCGACGCCATCAAGGCGTACATCCAGTACCTGGAGGCCGACCTCGCGCCGAAGACGCGCGCCTCCTTCCGGATTGGCGCCGGCAAGTTCGCGCTGAAGCTGAAGCACGACGAGGGCATCGACGTGCCCGTGGAGCGCCTGCTCGACATCGGCCTGCGCGAGCTGAACCGGTTGCAGGAGGAGTTCCGGCGCGCCGCCGCGAAGATCGAGAAGGGCGACCCGGTGGAGGTCTGGCGCCGGGCCAAGGAGCGCCTGATCGCCGCCGACGGCGTCGTGCCGGCGGCGCGGCGGCAGCTCGAAACGCTGTCCGACTTCATCCGCCGCCGGGACCTCGTCACCGTGCCCAAGGCCGAACCCGTCGTCGTGGAGGCCACGCCCGAGTTCTGCCGCTGGACCTTTGCCAGCATGTGGACGCCCGGGCCGTTCGAGACCCGGCCGGCGCGCGCCCTCTACTACCTGACCGAGCCCGATCCGTCGTGGCCGCCCGAACGGCGCCAGGATCACCTGCGCGACATGAACGAGCCCACACTCTGGTCCGTGTCGATTCACGAGGTGTTTCCCGGCCACTTCCTGCAGTTCCAGCACCTCCGGCAGGTGGAGTCGAAGGCCCGGCGGTCGCTGATGCTGGCGTCGGTGGCCACGGTGGAGGGCTGGGCGCACTACTGCGAGCAGATGATGGCGGAGGCCGGGTTCGGCAAGAACGACCCCGCCATCCGCATGGGCCAGCTGGCCGAGGCGCTCATCCGCACCGCGCGTCTGATCGTGTCGATCCGGCTCCACGCCGAGGACATGTCGGTGGAGCAGGGCGTCCGGTTCTTCCGCGACGAGGCGTTTCTCGAAGAGGGGAGTGCCCGGCGCGAGGCCGAGCGCGGCACCTTCGATCCGGGTTATGGGTCCTATGCCGCCGGCAAGCTGATGCTGCTCAAGCTGCGCGAGGACTACAAGACCGAGAAGGGCGCCGACTTCTCACTGAAGACGTTCCACGACACGTTCCTGCGCAACGGCATCGCCACCATCCCCGTGCACCGGCGGCTGATGCTCGCCGACGCGCGGGGGGGGGCGATCGAGTAGAAGACAGAAGACAGAAGACAGAAGACAGAAGGTAGAAGCAAGAAGCGAAGGAACACGAAGCACGGTGTAAATCAATCCCGGATTGATTTATACAACCCGGGACGCATAAATCAATCCGGGATTGATTTGCGGGTCCCGAGTCACGACGACCGAGTCACTATGCCGCTGTACGAATATCAATGCGCCGCGTGCGGGCACCGGTTCGAGAAGATCCAGCGCTTCTCCGACCCGCCCGTCGACACGTGCCCCGCCTGCGCTGCCGGAGAGGTGCACAAACTGCTGTCGGCGCCCGCCATCCAGTTCAAGGGCACCGGCTGGTACATCACCGACTACGCCGGCAAGAAGCCCGGCGCCACCGGGTCTTCCCCCGACAATGCCGGGTCTGCCGACAAGACGGGCGCGACCTCGTCATCGGAGACCGCCACCGAATCGAAGCCGGCCGCCAAGAGCGACACGAAGGGCGAGGGGAAGTAGGGACGAGGCAGAAGACAGAAGACAGAAGACAGAAGACAGAAGGCAGAAGGCGGAAGCAAGAAGAGATCACGCTGTCCCGCTGTTCCGCTGTCGAACTGTCGAGCTGTCCCGCTGTCGAGCTGGGGGCGATCAGTCGCCGAGTTCCACTGACCGCAGGTATTCCTTGAACGGCGCCGCGAGGTCCGGGCGCTTCAGCGCAAAGTAGACCGTCGCCTTCAGATACCCGAGCTTGTTCCCCGCGTCGTGGCGCACGCCCTTGATCTCACAGGCATAGATCGGGCGCTTCTTCAGCAGGCTGCGCAGGCCGTTGGTCAGCTGGATCTCGCCGGTACGATCCGACTGCGTGGCCTCGAGCTCGGGGAAGATGTCCGGCGTCAGGATGTAGCGCCCGATAATCGCCAGGTTCGACGGCGCCTCCTCGCGCGGCGGCTTTTCGACCAGATCGCGGATCTGCACCAGGCCGTCCTGCTCGCTTGCGATGTCGACGATGCCGTACGAAGAGACACGGTCCCAGGGCACACGTTCGACGGCGAGCACGGGTGACTGCACGCGTTCGAAGACGTCGATCATCTGCCGCAGGCCCGCGGGCTCCGCATCGATCACGTCATCGGCCAGCACGACGGCAAAGGGCTCGTCGCCGACCATCTCGCGCGTGACCAGCACCGCGTGGCCGAGGCCGAGGGGCTCGCCCTGCCGCACGTAGTAGACGTGGGCCAGGTTCGACAGCTCCCGGACCTGCCGCAGCATCTTCTCCTTGCCCCGCGACTCGAGCAGGATCTCGAGTTCGGTCGAGACGTCGAAGTGGTCCTCGATGGCGTTCTTACCCTTGCCCGTCACGAGGATCATGTGGTCGATTCCCGAAGCCAGCGCCTCCTCGACGCCGTACTGGATGATGGGCTTGTCCACCAGGGGCAGCATTTCTTTCGGCTGCGCCTTGGTGGCGGGGAGGAAGCGGGTGCCGAGGCCGGCGACGGGGAAGACGGCTTTACGGATGATCATGGTGCACCGTCCGGGCAACGGGTTATGGGCTATAGGCTACAGGCTACGGGCGCCGGGGGCAACGGCCCCTAGCCCCTGGCCCCTCGTGCAAGGTACCATGCCCCCATGATCGACCCCGCCTTCGTCCGCGACCACCTCGACGCCGTCCGCGAGAAGCTCGCCCAGCGCGGCGCGCCGATGACCCCGGAACTCGACACGCTGGCCGCCCTCGACGGCGAACGCCGCCGGCTCATCCCGGAGGTGGAGAACCTCAAGCGCGAGCAGAACGCGGCCAGCGAGGCCGTGGCGCGGGCGAAGAAGGCCGGCGAGGACGTGTCGCACATCTTCGCCGCCAACAAGGCGCGCGGCCAGCGCATCAAGCAGCTCGAAGCCGATCTGGAGGGACTCGAGCAGAAGCGGCGCCAGATCCTGCTGACGATCCCGAACCTGCCGCACGAGACGGTACCCGTGGGCGCCTCGTCGGACGACAATCGCGAGGTGCGCCGCTGGGGCGACCCGCGCGTGTTCGACTTCGAACCGAAGGCCCATGACGAGCTGGGCGCGGCGCTGGGCATCCTCGACTTCGAGCGCGCGGCGAAGGTGTCGGGCGCCCGCTTCGCGTTCGCCATGCGCCACGGCGCCCGCCTGATCCGCGCCCTGGCCAGCTTCATGCTCGACCTGCACACGCGCGAGCACGGGTACACCGAGGTCGAGCCGCCGTACCTCGTAAACGCGGCCACGCTGCAGGGCACCGGCAACCTGCCCAAGTTCGAGGCCGACCTGTTCAAGATCGCCGGCGACTGGGATCTCTACCTGATCCCCACGGCTGAGGTGCCGGTCACGAACCTGCACCGCGACGAGATCCTCGATGGCCGCGAGCTGCCGCTGCGCTACACGGCCTACACGATGTGTTTCCGCAGCGAGGCCGGCTCCCACGGGCGCGACGTGCGCGGCCTCATCCGCCAGCACCAGTTCCCGAAGGTCGAGCTGGTCAGCTTCACCCACCCGGACCGGTCGTTCGACGAACTCGAGCGCATGACCACCTGCGCGCAGAACGTGCTCGAGCGCCTCGGCCTGCCGTACCGCACGGTGGTCCTGTGCACGGGCGACATGGGCTTCGCGTCGGCCAAGACCTACGACATCGAAGTATGGCTGCCGAGCCAGAACTGCTATCGCGAGATCTCGTCGTGCAGCAACTGCATGGCGTTCCAGGCCCGGCGCGCCAACATCCGCTTCCGCCCCGACGGCACCGGCAAGGCCGAGCTGGCGCATACGCTCAACGGCTCCGGCGTGGCCATCGGCCGGACGGCGCTCGCCATCCTCGAGAACTACCAGCAGCGCGACGGCTCGATCGTGATCCCGGAGGCCCTGCGGCCATACATGGACGGGATGGAGGTCATAACTAGAGGCTAGAGGCTAGAGGCTAGAACCGGAGCCCGGAGCCCGGAGCCCGGAGCCCGGAGCCCGGAACCCGGAACCCGGAACCCGGAGCCCGGAGCCCGGAGCCCGGAACCCGGAGCCCGGAGCCAGGAACCCGGAGCCCGGAACCGCGAACCGTGAACCCTGAACCGTGAACCTGGAACGAGAGTCCCGCTGTCCCCACTTCGGCGTGTGCGGCGGATGCCAGTTGCAGGACGTGCCGTACCGCGAACAACTGGCCCGCAAGCGCGCCTGGCTCCAGGACCTGCTCGACCACGCCCTGAGCGGCCAGGTGCCCCGCGTCGAGCCGATGGCCGGCACCCCGGCCGGTCCTGACGGCCAGCCCTGGCACTTCAGGCACAAGGTCTCGTTCGTGTTCGGCGCCGGGCCCCGCGGCCGAGGGCTCGTGATGGGGCACTTCGCCCGCGAGTCGAACCGCGTCGTGGCCGTCGACCAATGCCCGGTGCACAGCAGCCGTGGCAACCGCCTCGCCTTCGCCGTGCGCGATGCCATGGCCCGGGCCGGCATTCCCGCCGCGGGTCCACGCCTCGACGGACTCCTGCGGCACGTGATCGTGCGGACGACGGCGGACGAGCGCCAGGCCGTCGTCATGCTGGTCGTGACCCGGAACGACAAACGCCTGCGCGCGCCCGTCAGGGCCGTGCTGGCCGGTCCTGAGCCGCCGGACGGGTTCCTCATCAACGTGCACGACCGGCCGGGCCCGTTCATGGTGGGTCGCGAGACGCTGGTGGTCTCAGGCCGCGGGCAGGTGCGTGAAACCCGCCTCGGCCCGGCATTCCTGGTCTCGCCAGCGGCGTTCTTCCAGACCAACGTGGACGCCGCCGCCGTGCTGCTGGGCGAGACACTGGCTGCCGCGCCGGCCGAACCCCGGCTCCGCGTCCTGGATCTCTACAGCGGCAGCGGGTTGTTCGGCCTGCCGCTCGCCCTGCGCGGCCACGCGGTGACGATGGTGGAGGAGAATGCGCAGGCGATACGGGACGCGGCCGAGAACCTGCGAGCGAACCGGGTGCCGGCGTCACGGGTCCGCACGATCTGCGGGCGCGTGGAAGACGTGCTGGCCCGCGCGACGCCGGCCGCGGACCTGGTCATCCTGGATCCGCCGCGCGACGGGTGCCCGCCGCAGGTCATCGAGGCGGTCTTCAGGGGCGTGCGGCCTCCGCGCGCGATCTACGTCTCCTGCAACCCCGACGCCCTTGCGGCCGAACTGCCTGCCATCGCTGACGCCGGCTATCGCGTGACGCGCGTCCTGCCCGTCGACATGTTCCCGCACACGGAGCATGTGGAGGGCTGCGTTTTCCTGGAGGCGCGTTCGTCATAGGCGGGTCACATCGGCCCCCCGCCCGACGATCCGACCTAAGCCCAGCTCATCAACCCCGTCGCAAACGCATTGGACGCCAGCGGGTGGAACGGGCGCACGCGGATCGTGTAGCCCAGCAGCCCCGACTGCCCGCAGGTGATGTCGCCCTGATACCGGTGGCGGCCGTCGGCCAGCGTCTCGACGTGCCGCATCGGCGTCACGGTGGCCGACACGATCTCGCGGTTCGGATCGACGGGCCCGGCCGAAATCTCCACGGCCACATCCGCAGGCGGCAGGGCGCCGAGGCGCACCACGGCGTCCACGGACACGACATCGCCGACCGTGCGGCGATCGCCGTCGAGCCCGTGCACCTGCTCGACGACGACCTGCCGCCAGCCTGCCTCGACACGCGCCTTCCACGCCGCGAGGTCACGGGCCGGCTGGAAACGATCGGCGCTGATGCGCTCGTAGGCCGCCGCCGTCGGCAGGTAGTACCGCTCCGCGTACTCGCCCACCATGCGGTTGGTCGAGAACACGGGCGACAGGAGTTTCATGGACGCCTTCATGCGCTGGATCCACGCCCGGGGCATGCCGTCCGACGTGCGGGCGTAGAAGAGCGGCACGATCTCCTTCTCGAGGATCTCGTAGAGCGCGCTCGACTCGATGGCGTCCTGGTACGCGTGATCCTGGTACTCCTCACCGCGGCCGATGGCCCACCCCACCTCAGGCGCGTAGCCCTCGCACCACCAGCCGTCGAGGATGCTCAGGTTGAGGCCGCCGTTGGGCAGGACCTTCATGCCGCTGGTGCCGCTGGCCTCCATCCCGCGCCGCGGCGTGTTCAGCCACACGTCCACGCCCTGCAGCAGGTAGCGCGCCACCGTGATGTCGTAGTCCTCGATGAACACCGCGCGCGCGCGGTTCTCGTCGCGCTGGCAGAACTGGACGATCCGCTTCAGGACCTCCTTGCCTTCGTTGTCCCGAGGGTGCGCCTTGCCCGCGAAGAGGATCTGCACCGGGCGGTCGGCATCGCGCAGGATCCGGCAGAAGCGCTCCACGTCGTGCAGCACGAGCGCGGCGCGCTTGTAGGTGGCGAACCGCCGGGCGAAGCCGATGGTGAGCGCCTGGGTGGACAGCACGCCGCGCGTGTGTTCGACGTCGCGCGGGGTGCCGCCGCGGCGGGCCACCTGCTGCGCCAGCCGCCGGCGGGCGAACGCCACGAGCCGCTCGCGCCGCCGCGCGTGCGTGGCCCACAGTTCTTCGTCCGGGATGGCATCCACGCGGGCCCAGCTGTCGAGCCGGCCCGGGTCGCGCCACCAGTTCGCGCCGAGGTACCGATCGAAGAGCTGCGCCATCTCACGCGACACGCAACTGCGCACGTGGGCGCCGTTGGTGACGTGGCCCACGGGCACCTCGGCCTCCGGCACGGCCGGGCAGTACTCGCGCAGCAGCCGGCGCGACACCTCACCGTGCAGGCGGCTCACCGCGTTCACGTGGGCCGAGGTCCGGATGGCGAACCCGGCCATGTTGAAGTGCGCCGCGCCGTCGCCGGGCCGCTGGCCCAGCCGCATCAGGTCGTCGACGGAGATGCCGAGGTCCTGCACGTACTCCGAGAAGTAGCGGGTCATCAGCTCGCGCGGGAACGCGTCGAACCCGGCCGGCACCGGCGTGTGCGTGGTGAACACGCTGCCGGTGCGCGCGCCCTGCAGCGCCTCGGCAAAGCTGAGGCCGTGCTCGCGCATCAGCATCCGGATGCGCTCGAGCGACAGGAACGCCGAGTGGCCCTCGTTCATGTGGCACACCGACGGCCGCAGGTTCATGGCAGCCAGCGCGCGCAGGCCGCCGATGCCCAGGACGATCTCCTGGCGGATCCGCGTCTCTTCGTTGCCGCCGTAGAGCTGATCCGTGACGTCCTGCAGGTGCCTCGGGTTCTCGACCAGGTTCGTGTCGAGCAGGTAGAGCGGCAGGCGGCCGACGTTGACCTTCCAGACCTGGATCAGGGCGCGTTCGCCCGCCAGACGCACCTCGACGCGCAGCGGACGCCCGTCTGGGCCCGGCACCGGCTCGAGCGCCATGTTGTAGAAGTCGTTGGTCGGGTAACTCTCCTGCTGCCAGCCGTCCGTGGCGAGATACTGGCGGAAGTAGCCCTGCTGGTAGAGCAGGCCCACCCCCACGAGCGGCACCCCGAGGTCGCTGGCCGACTTCAGGTGGTGCCCGGCCAGCAGGCCCAGGCCGCCCGAGTAGATCGGCAGGCATTCGGCCAGGCCGTACTCGGCCGAGAAATACGCGACGAGGGGGCGCGACGGGTACCGCAGGTCCCAGTACGTGCGCTCACGCATGTACGCGTCCACGTGCTCCACCACACGGTCGTACAACGCCAGGTACGCATCGTCGGCGGCGACTTCGTCGAGGCGGCGCTGTGAGACGCGCGCGAGGATCTGCACGGGATCGGGCCCGAACTGATCCCAGAGATCGCGATCCAGGCGCCGGAACAGGACGCGGACTTCATCGTCCCAGGACCAGAGCACGTTGAGCGCGAACTCGCGCATCCGCCCCAGCCGCTCGGGAATGCGGGGAACCACCTGAAACGTCTGCACGCGCACCGGTCACCTCCAGGGGGTGGGTCAATCTGGCGTGTCGGTAGTCTTCCACAGCCTGAGCGGTTCTGCACGCACGAGTGTGTCACGAGCCGGCGACAAGACGGGTCCGGCCCTTACTTCACGCGAATGGGCCTGCTTCTCCCGTTGTTGTCCTCGTTGAGTTCGGCGACGGCGGCGTCGGCATCGGC
>CAYNDV010000045.1:0-31066 GCA_964396055.1 uncultured Vicinamibacterales bacterium
GGCGCGGTGGTGTTCTTCGCCTACATCGGGTTCGACGCGGTGTCGACCACGGCGGAAGAGGCGAAGAACCCGAAACGCGACCTGCCGATCGGCATCATCGCCTCGCTCGTCATCTGCACGGTTCTCTACATCGCCGTGGCCGCCATCCTGACCGGCATCGTGCCCGTGACCCACTACCGCAGCTACGAGGCCGCGCTGGCGGGGACCACGATCGTGCCGGTGGAGGAGAGCACCAAGTTCCTCAACGCCCCGGTCGCGTACGTGCTGTCGGTGATCAACATGGACTGGGCCGCTGGCCTCGTGTCGGCCGGCGCCGTCGCCGGCATCACCAGCGTGCTGCTGGTCATGCTGATGAGCCAGCCGCGCATCTTCTTCTCGATGAGCCGCGACCGGCTGCTGCCCCAGGGCGTGAGCGCCGTCCACCCCCGCTTCGGCACGCCGTACATCACGACGATCATCACCGGGGTGATTGTCGCCCTCTTCGCCGGCATGCTGCGCATCGACGTCGTCGGCGAAATGACCAGTATCGGCACGCTCTTCGCCTTCGTCGTCGTCTGCGCCGCGGTCATCATGCTGCGCGTCAAGCGCCCCGACGCCAAGCGGCCGTTCCGGGTGCCCTTCGGCTTCGTCTTCCCGGTGCTGGGTGTCGTGTCCTGCCTCTATCTGATGCTCAGCCTCTCGGTGGTGACGTGGGTGCGGTTCCTGGTGTGGCTCGACATCGGCCTCGCCATCTACTGGCTCTACGGCCGCACGCACAGCCCCCTGGCGAACCCTGCCGAGCAGCAGGCCCGCACCGGCAGCCAGGCCCTGGCGAACTTCGTGACGATCAGCGGCGCGCTGATCCTGTTCAACGGCTTCTTCATGACCGTGCTCGGCTTCATGACCGAGTTCGGGATCACCACCGAAGCCACCGCCAAGTGGCACGAGATTCACGTGACGCCCGAGCAGGCCGATTTCGTCGGCCTCCTGGTGCTCGGCGCCGGGATCGCCGTGTTCCTGATCGGTCTTGCCCTGCGCAAGGCCACCGGCGAGCGGTGGCGCACGGCGTAGGCCGCTGATGACTACGCGGGGCGGCGGCCAGCTCAGCCAGCGGCGCGGGGCGTGGCTGGCTGTCGCCCCGCTCGTGCCGGTGACGGGCGCGCGGGGAGTGCGGACATGGCGGCACGGATTCTGGACGGGGCGGCGGCGGCGGCGGCGATTCGTGACGAACTGAAACCCAGGGCGGCGGCCTGCACCGCGCGCCTGGGGGCGCCGCCGGGGCTCGGCGTCGTGCTGGCGGGCAACGATCCCGCCTCCGAAATCTACGTCCGCAACAAGCTGAAAGCCGCCGGAGAGGTGGGCATCCGTGCGGAGCTGGTCCGCGTGGCCTCGAGCGGGCACCTCGACGAGGTGCTGGGCGCGGTCGACCGCCTCAACGCCCGGGACGATGTCCACGGCATCCTGGTCCAGTCGCCCCTGCCGGCGGGCATGGGGGCCGACGCCGAGACGCGCGTGATCGACTTGATCGACCCCGCCAAGGACGTCGACGGGTTCACCCCGGCGAATGTGGGACTGCTGGTGCAGAACCGCCGCGGCCTGGTGGCCTGCACGCCGGCCGGCGTGATGGAACTGCTCGATCGCTCGGGCATCGATCCGAAGGGCGCCCGCGCCGTCGTCATCGGACGCAGCGACATCGTCGGCAAGCCGATGGCCCTGCTCCTGCTGCACCGGCACGCCACCGTCACGATCTGCCATTCCCGCACGCGCGACCTGGCGGCCGTGGCCCGCGAGGCGGATATCCTCGTCGCCGCCATCGGCCGGCCCGCCTTCGTCACGCCGGACTTCGTGCGGCCGGGAGCGGTGGTCATCGACGTGGGCATCAACGCCGTGACCGATGAGACGCTGGTCCGGGCCTGGTTCCCGCCCGGGTCACCGCGCCTCGCGGCGTTCGCGAGACGCGGTTCGTTGACGGTGGGGGACGTGCATCCGGCCGTGGCCGAGGTGGCCGGCGCTCTGACGCCCGTGCCCGGCGGCGTCGGCCCGCTCACCATCGCGCTCCTGCTGAGCAACACCGTGCGGGCGGCCGAGGCGCGCGCGGCCCGGTGAGAACGGCCATGCTGCGCGTCGCGTTGACCGGCGGCATCGGCACCGGCAAGACCGTCGTGCTGGAGCACCTGCGGACGCTCGGGGCGCAGGTGCTGGATGCCGACGCGGTGGCCCACGCGGTGATGGCGCCCGGCACTCCCGCAACCGCGGCCATCCGGGCCCGGTTCGGGGAGGCCGTGATAACCGACAGTGGCGCGATCGACCGGGCGGCCCTGGCCGCGGTGGTCTTCAGCGACGAGGCGGCCAGGCGCGACCTCGAGGCCATCGTGCACCCGGCCGTCTACGAGGCGATTGAGGCCTGGATGGCGGCGTGCGGGCGCGCGGGTGCCCGCGTGGCCGTTGCCGAGATTCCGCTCTTGTTCGAGACCGGCCACGAAGGGGACTTCGATGTGGTCCTCGTGACGGCCTGCGCGCCGGACGAGCAGGTGCGCCGCGTCGTGGCCCGCGGCGGCACCGAGGCGGATGCCCGCCGCCGGATGTCGGCGCAGTGGCCCCTGGCCGACAAGGAACGGCGCGCGGATCACGTCATCCGCACCGACGGCTCCCTGGCAGAGACCCGCGCACGGACCGCCGAGGTGTGGCGGCGCCTCGAGTCTGTGCGATACTGACGCGGGGACGAACCGGGGCGGTGGCTGCTCCGGGCACGTCCGGCACCCGATCGCATGGGACGACTCTTCGACCACACGCCGCATCGACGGCGTCAGGCCAGCCTGCTGCGGGTGTTCCTCGCGGCCGTGGCCGCCGTTTCGTGCGGCGGCGGGTCGCCCACGAGTCCCACACCGCCACCGCCCACCAGCGCGCCCACCCTCACCGCCATCGCGCCCGTGACCGGCAGCACCGCGGGCGGCACCGAGGTGACGCTGACGGGCACCAACTTCTTCACCGGCGCCACGGTGGCGCTGGGCGGCGTCACGGCGACCAACGTCCGCGTGCTCGGCACCACCAGCATCGTGGCCGTGACGGGGCCCCATGCCGCCGGCGCCGTGGACGTGGTGGTGGCGGTCGGCACGCAGTCGGCGACGCTGCCCGGGGCGTTCTCCTACACCGCGCCGCCGCCGCCCACCGTGACGGCGATCGCGCCGACGACCGGGACGACAGCCGGCGGCACGCCGGTGACCATCACGGGGACGAACTTCGCCGCGGGTGCGACCGTCGCGATCGGCGGCGTGGCGGCCACCAGCGTCGCGGTGCTGAGCGCCACGTCGATGACAGCGGTGACGGCGGCCCGGACAGCGGGCACCGCCGACGTGGTGGTGACGCAAGGCGGCCAGACGGCCACGCTCCGGGGCGCCTTCACGTACACCGCGCCGCAGCAGAATCCGCTGCCGGTCATCACGTCGCTCACGGTCCAGGGGACGCGGACCAACCAGCCGCCCAACCTCGCCGATCTCGGTGAGGAGGTGGTGGTGACGGCCACGATTCAGGACAACGAGACGCCGGTGTCCCAGTTGCTGATCGAATGGGCGGCGGATACCGGCACGTTCACCGGCGCCGGGCCCAGCGTCCGGTGGCGGGCGCCGGCCTCGGGGCTGACGCCCGCCGTGGCCACCCTGACCGTGAAAGTGACGGAGGTGATTGGCGCGCTCGGCGACTGGCCGGGCGCGGTCACGCAGAGCGTGTCCGCGTCGACCACCGTGCGCGTACACGATTCGACGAAGGAAGTGGGGGACCAGGCTGTGGGCTTCCTGCTGGACTTCTCGAATTCCACGCTCTCGCCGGAGTATGTGGTCCGCAATTTCTGGGACGGGTGCCCGGGCAAGGCGGCCGAACTCGAGGACGTCCGCAACAACCGCCTGAACTACCTCATCACCGGCTACAAGATCGGCACGCCGTCGGCGGTGACCGTCGCGTTCGGCGGCACGTGCGCCCTGGGCGAGGCGGGCGACGCCTGCGTGACGGTGGCCTGCGAGTGGGACGACATCTACAAGCCGCTCAACGAGCCGGGCAAGGCGTCGGGCACGTGCTACCTCTCGCACGTCTACCGCAACTCGAAGTGGTGGCTGTGCAGCAGCCGGTTCCAGGGCACCTCGACGCACCCGCCCCGGGGCGTCACCTTCATGCGCTAGGCGGGAGTTCCGGCGGCGTCACGCCGCCCGGCCGGCGGGCGTCCTGGGCCGACGCGATCCGATCCTCGACGAACGAGTCCCATTCGTGGCAGTGCGGGCACTGCCAGAGCAGTTCGGTGCTGCGATAGTGGCAACGCTGGCAGACGTGCGGGTCGAGATAGAAGACCGACTGGCGCGCCATGTCGATGTAGCGCTGGACGCGGGCCGGGTCGAGGCCGATGGCCATCAGGGTCCGCCAGATGGCCTGGTGGATGGTCAGGGCATGGGGGTTGTGCGAGAGCGCCTCCAGCAGCAGGTCGAGCGCGTCGGTGCCCGCATTCCGCGACAGGAGATGGCGCGCCAGCGCCGTCCGCGCCCGCCAGTCCTGGGGGTTCGCCGCGATCAGCCGGCGGCACAGATCCTGGAACCGCTTCCCCTGGTCCAGTTGTGTCAAGGCGGCCTCGAGGCGGTCGAACATGAGATAGGCGCGCTCGGGGCTCACCTCGGCGATCTTCGACCAGACGTCGGCCGCTCCCGCCGCGTCGCCGCCGGCCAGCCGGACGTCGCCGAGGTTGAGGTAGGCCGGCACGGTCCTCGAATCACGCGCGATGGCCGCGTCGAACCGGGCGGCCGCCTCGTCGCGGGCGCCCTGCTTGAGGGCCGCCACGCCCATCTCCGTCTCGAGGAAGGCGAGGATGGTCTGGTGGCGCGGCTGCTCGACGGTGTCGGTCAGGGCCACCAGCCGCTCACGGACCTCCCGCGCCTGGGGCCACTGATGCTGTTCTTCGTGGAGCTTCTGCAGGTGGATCAGCGCGTACGGATTCCGGGAGTCGAACCGCAGCACCTCCGTGAACGCCTCGAGGGCCCGGTCCACGAACCCCCCCCGCTTGTAGTCGATGCCCAGGCAGAGCAGCACGTACGCGTGCTCGAGGCGCGTCAGCTTCGGCCGCTGCAGCAGGCCCTGGTGAATCGTGATCGCACGGCCGACCTGGCCCTTCTCGCGGTACAGGTTGCCGAGGATCATCTCGATCTCGGTGGCGTCGGGCTGCAGCTTCGCCGCCCGGCTGAGCTCGTCGATGGCGCGGTCGAGCTGGTGAGCCACCAGGAAGTTCAGGCCGAGGATGAAGTGAGGCGATTCCCGCGCCTTGCGCCGGTCGATCCAGCGGCCTTCCTGGAGTTTGTACCGCTCCCACGCTTTACCCACGGCGAGGCCGATGAGCAGCGCGACGAGCGCCGAGAGGAACGGAAGGTAGTTGGCCATCAGAACATCTGCGTGCGCCAGAGATCGTGGAGGTGCAGCACCCCCAGGATCCGGCCGGTGTCGTCCACCACAACCAGGGACGTGACCTTGCGGCGCTCCATGATGTTGAGCGCTTCGACGGCCAGTTGATGCGGGCCGATGGTCAGGGGGGCGGCCGACATCACGGCCGACGCGGGGCGGTCGAGGAAGCCGGGCGAGGCCACCTGGCGCCGGAGGTCGCCGTCGGTGATCACGCCGGCCAGGCAGCCGTGGTCGTCGGCGACGCAGGTCATGCCGAGGCCCTTGGCGGAGATCTCCGGGATGGCCTCGTGCATGGGCGTGTCGCGCGTCACCAGCGGGATCCGCGCGCCCGCGTGCATGAGGCTCTCGACCTTGAGCAGCTTCTTGCCGATGCCGCCGCCGGGGTGCCGGACCGCGAAATCCTCTTCGCGGAAACCCCTGGCGACGGCGAGCGTCATGGCCAGGGCATCGCCCACGGCCAGGGTCGCCGTCGTGCTGGCGGTGGGCACGAGGTTCAGCGGGCACGCCTCCGCGTCGACCGAGCAGTCGACGACGACGTCGGCCGCGCGGCCCAGCGTCGAGTCCGCCGATCCCGTGAGGGCGATGAGCGTCGATCCGATGCGGCGGATCGTCTCGAGCAGCCGGAGCAGTTCGCCGGTTTCGCCCGTGTACGACAGGGCCACCACGACATCGTCGGCCTGGAGCACGCCCATGTCGCCGTGGACGGCCTCGGCCGGATGGAGGAAGAACGCCGGCGTGCCGGTGCTCGACAGCGTGGCGGCGATCTTGCGGGCGATGATGCCGGACTTGCCCATGCCCGTCACGAGGACCCGGCCGCGGCACTGCCGGAGGCGCCCGACCGCATCGAGGAACCGGTCATCGAGGCGATCCACCAGGGCGTCGACCGCCCGGGCCTCGGTGCGCAGGACCCGCCGGGCGAGGTCGAGGCCGGTCACGGACGCGCATCCTCGCGGCGGGCCGCGTCGATGCGCGTGAGCCGCCGCAGCAGCGGTTCCAGGCGCGCGAGGGGCAGGGCATTCTGCGCGTCGCTGAGGGCCCGCGACGGGTCGTCGTGGATCTCCAGGAACACGCCGTCCACGCCGGCCGCCACGCCGGCCGGCGCCAACGTGTCGATGAACTCGGCCTGGCCCGCGGTGACGCCGTCCCCCGCGCCGGGCAGCTGCAGGCTGTGCGTGACGTCGTAGACCACGGGGTAGCCCAGTCCCCGCAGGATGGGGAAGGCGCGCATGTCGACCACCAGGTTGTGGTAGCCGAAACTCGTCCCGCGTTCCGTGACGATGATGCGGCGGTTGCCCGTGGAGGCCACCTTCTCGACGGCGTGCCGGAGGTCGGCCGGCGCCAGGAACTGCCCCTTCTTGATGTTGACGGCCCGGCCGGTTTCGGCCGCCGCCACGAGCAGGTCGGTCTGGCGGCAGAGGAACGCCGGGATCTGGAGGATGTCCACGACCTCGGCCGCGAGCCGCGCCTGGGCCGGTTCGTGGATGTCCGTCAGGACGGGAACGTCCAGGCGCGCGCGGACGTCGCCGAGGACGCGCAGCCCCTCGTCGAGGCCCGGGCCGCGGTACGACGACCGCGACGTCCGGTTGGCCTTGTCGAACGACGCCTTGTAGATGTACGGCACGCCGCAGCGGCGGGCCACGTCGGCGATGGCCAGGCCGAGGTCCACGGCGTGCGACGGGCTCTCGATGACGCACGGACCGCCCACCAGGACCAGGCCGCGCCCGTCGCCGAGCGTCACGGGACCAATCGTTACGGGATGCACGGCGCCATTATAGTCCGACGGTTCCCGAAACCCCTGCGGGCTCACGCCGACACGGGCGCCGTGACCGTGCCCGCGAGCCGCTCGCGTTTGTGGGCCAGGGCGGCGCCCACGAAGCTCGCGAACAGGGGATGGGGACGCAGCGGCTTGGACAGGAACTCGGGATGGAACTGCACGGCCACGTACCAGGGGTGCGCGGGCAGTTCCATGATTTCGACGAACTTCCCGTCGGGCGAGCGGCCCGAGATGCGGGCGCCGTGGTCGACGAGGGTCTGTTCGTAGAGGCGGTTGAACTCGTAGCGGTGGCGGTGCCGCTCGTGGACGACCGGCGCGCCGTAGATCCGCTCGGCGAGCGATCCGGGTGCCAGTTCGCAGGCGTACTGGCCGAGGCGCATCGTCCCGCCCAGTTCGTCCACGCCGAGCAGGTCGCGCAGCTTGTAGATCACCTTGTGGTGGGCCTGCTCGTCGCACTCGGTGGAGTCGGCGCCCTCGAGGCCGCACACGTGGCGGGCGAAGTCGACGGCTGCCCACTGGAAGCCGTAACAGATGCCGAAGAACGGGATGCCGCGCTCGCGGGCCACGCGGGCCGCCCGCATCATGCCGCGCGTGCCGCGCAGGCCGAACCCGCCCGGCACGAGGATCCCGTCGGCCCCGTCGAGCAGGCGATCGCCGTCCTCCTGCTCGAGGGCCTCGGCCTCCACCCAGTGGAACTGCACGCGGGCCTGGTGGGCGAATCCCCCGTGGTGCAGCGCCTCGTTGAGGCTCTTGTAGGAGTCCTCCAGCTCCACGTACTTGCCGACGACGTGGATGCTGATGTCGTGGGCGGGGCTCTTGATGCGCCGGACCAGCGTGTCCCAGGGCGTGAGATCCGGCTCCGTGTAGGGGAGGTGCAGGTACTTCAGGATGATGCGGTCCAGGCCCTCCGCGGCCAGCACCAGCGGCACCTCGTAGATCGTCTCGACGTCCTTCGCCGTGATGACGGCCTCCTCGCCGACGTCGCAGAACAGCGCGATCTTGCGCTTGATGTCCGGCGGCAGGTACCGGTCGGTGCGGCAGAGCAGGACGTCGGGCTGGATGCCCATCGACCGCAGGTCGCGGACGCTGTGCTGGGTCGGCTTCGTCTTCAGCTCGCCGGCCGTGCCGATGAAGGGCACCAGCGTCAGGTGGATGTAGAGCGTGTTCTCGCGGCCCACGTCCTGGCGCAGCTGGCGGATGGCCTCCAGGAACGGCTGGCTCTCGATGTCGCCCACCGTGCCGCCGATTTCCACGATCACCACGTCGACGTCCCGGGCCACGCCCAGGATGCACTGCTTGATCTCGTTGGTGATGTGGGGGATCACCTGGATGGTGCGGCCGAGGTAGTCGCCGCGGCGCTCTTTCTGGATGACCGAGAGGTACACCCGGCCCGTCGTCCAGTTGTGGTTGCGGGTGGTCCGGGTGTTCGTGAACCGTTCGTAGTGGCCGAGGTCCAGGTCCGTTTCCGCCCCGTCGTCGGTGACAAAGACCTCGCCGTGCTGGTACGGGCTCATCGTGCCGGGATCCACGTTGATGTACGGGTCCAGCTTCTGCATCGTCACGCGGTACCCGTGGCATTCCAGCAGAGCCCCGAGCGATGCAGCCGCCAGCCCCTTGCCCAGCGACGACACGACGCCGCCCGTCACGAAGATGTACTTCACCGGCTTCTGTTCCATGGCTCCATCCAGGTCAGGTGCCCGGCGGCCGCCATCCGGCGGACGCGGGCGAGGTCGTCGGGGGTGTCGACCGAGACGGAGACGTACCGCGTCTCGACGACCGTGATGCGGTAGCCGTGCTCCAGCGCCCGGAGCTGTTCGAGCGACTCGACCTGTTCAAGGGGCGTCCGCGGCAGCCTCGCCAGCGTCAGGAGGAACTCGCGCCGGTAGGCGTACACGCCCACGTGGCGGTAGACGCCACCGGCCGGACCGGCGGCGTCGCGCGGGTACGGAATCGGCGCCCGGGAGAAATACAGGGCGCGCGAGGCGCGATCGACGACCACCTTGACGACGTTGGGGTTGGGCGCCTCGGTGGCGCGGTCGAGCGGGGCGCCCAGCGTGGCCATCACCGTCGACGGATCGGCGGCGAACGGGGCCGTCAGCTGATCGAGCATCGCCGGGTCGATGGCCGGCTCGTCCCCCTGGACGTTGACGATCACGTCGCAGGCCAGCCCGGCCGCCACCTCGGCGGCGCGGTCGGTGCCGCTGGCGTGATCGGCGCGCGTCATCACGACGTCGCCGCCGAAGGCCCGCACCGCCGCTGCGATTCGCTCGTCGTCGGTGGCCACCAGCACCCGGGCGACCGACCGTGCCAGCGCCGCGCGCCGGTACACGTACTCGATCATCGGGTGGCCGGCGATATCGGCGAGAGGTTTGCCAGGGAGCCGCGTAGCGGCAAAACGGGCGGGAATGACCACGACGGCGGTCGGGACCCTTCCGGGCGGGGCCGACCCTGCATCCACAGGGTGCACGACCGATCATAACAGGGGCCAGGGGCCAGGGGCTAGTGGCTCTGGCCCCCAGCCCTCAGCCCCTGTAGCATGTCCCCATGCCGACTTCCCGCGTGGTGCTCGTCGTCGCAGGCGTGGCCCTGGTGGCCGTCTGGATGGCGGCTGCGGCCGGCGCGTGCGTCGTCGGCTCCCTTCCGGCCGGGGCGTCGATGGATGTCGCGTCCGGGGCCTGGCCACCACCGGGTGGACTGCCAGTCGTGCGCGAGCCCCGGAGGCCCGCCGCGGTCGCCGCCCGGCGGAGGGACCCGTTCAGGCTGGCGGAGCTTCGGAGCCGCCAGCCGGCTGCGCCGGACCCGGCCGCCGGACATGACCTGGCCGCGCCGGAGGCCGCGCCGGCGATTCCCGATGGCCCCGCCTTATCGCTGATCGGCGTCGCGGACAGCGACGCCGGCCCCCGCCGCGTACGCACGGCCATCGTGTCCGGCGCCGGCGAACTGTGGCTCGCGGTGGAGGGCCAGTCGATTGCGGGGCGTTACCGGGTTGTGCGCATCCAGGACGATCGGGTCGATCTGCACGACGCCCTCGGTGGAGGGGCACGCATCCTCCGTCTGCGGTGACGGGGCGCCGATCGGCGCGTCCGCCAAGATCCCCGCGTGCCGCCGCTCGGGCCTGCGTTATAATCCTCCGCACTGCGGCGATCGGTCCGGTACGCGAGCCGGTGCGCGCTGCGGTGGCTGTCATCTTTCACGTCGTGACGGCGGGCGGCCCCCGGCCCCCGCCAGGGAGGACTCATCTCATGCTCAAGAAGATCGGTCTGATTGGCGGCGGCAACATCGGCGGCGTGCTGGCGCAGGAGGTGTTCCAGCGGAAGCTGGCGCGCACGGTGGCCCTCGTCGACGTGAAGGGGCCCGACGTGGCCAAGGGCAAGTGCCTCGACATTGCCCAGGGCACGCCCATCATCGGCAGCGACGTCCGGTACGAGGCCTCCAAGACGTACGAAGTCCTGCAGGACGCCGACCTCATCGTCAACACCGCCGGCGTGCCGCGCACCGTGCGGCCGGACGGGACCTTTCCGAGCCGTGAAGAACTGCTCGCCGTGAACCTGCAGATCACCGACGCGGTGGCAGGGGCGATCCAGCAGTACTGCCCCAACGCCCTGGTCATCTCCATCGCGAATCCGCTGGACGCCATCGTCTACCGGCTGTTCCAGAAGATGCACCCGCCGAAGCACCGGCTGATGGGCATGGCGGGCGCCCTCGACTCGGCGCGTTACCGGTACTTCGTGGCGCAGGCGGCCGGCGTGTCCGTGGACAACGTCGAGGCGCTCGTGCTGGGCGGCCACGGCGATGACATGGTGCCGGTGCGCAGCTGCTGCCGCATTGCGGGCATGCCCGTCGAGAAGTTCCTCGACGAGGCGACCCTGGCCGCCATCGAGGCGCGCACCCGCAAGGCGGGCGGCGAGATCGTGGGCCTGATCGGCGTGTCGGCGTTCTGGTCGCCGGCCCTCGCGGCCATCGAGATGGTGGAGGCGGTGGTCTACGACAAGAAGAAGATCATTGCGTCGTGCGTGCTGCTCGAAGGCGAGTACGGCGTCAACGGCCTGTTTGTCGGCGTGCCGGCCGTCATCGGCGCCAACGGCATCGAGCGGATTATCGAAGTGGACCTGAGCGATACCGAGAAGGCCGCGTTTGCCAAGTCCATCGCCGCCGTCAAGAAGACGACAGACGAGGTCATCGCCGCGAAGTGACCGGGCGTCGCCGCGCTGCCGTGCTTGACAGCGCGGCGACCTCGCCCGTATAGTCGCCACAACGTGCTGCCGACCATCACCGACACTCGAAAGCGGACCGAGCGAAAGCGGGCCCGACGTGTCGGTGGGGGCAGAGACCTGTAGCGCGCACCAGCAGTTTCCGGTACAGACTCATCAACCCGCCGGCCCGGACAGGGCGGCGGGTTTTTTCGTGCCCGCCGCTCCACCCGGATCGTGCAGAGAGCGAGGGCCGTCGCCGTGTCGTTCCCCTGTCACGCAGCCTCTCCCGGCCACCATCGGCCGCGCGGCCCGGCCAGCGCCCGCCGCCGCGACGCCCGCCCGCCGGCGCCGGGACGGAGGCCGTCATGATCGTCGCGAAGTTCGGCGGCACCTCGGTGGCCACCGCCGACGCCATCCGGCGCCTGGTCCGCATCGTGACGGACCGGCCGGATGTGCGGGTCGTGGTCGTCTCGGCACTGGCGGGGGTGACGGACGGGCTGGTGGCCGTCGCGGACGCCGCGGACGCCGGCCGGATTGGCGAGGCACACGCCCGCGCCGAGGCGTTGTGGTGGCGCCACCGCGACCTCATCGCTGAACTGGGCATCGCCGCCGACGTGACGGCGGATCTCGACCGTACGGCACACGAGGTGAGCCGGTGCACGGAGGCGACGCCTGCGACGCCCGGGGCCCGGCTGGCGCGCCGTGACGAACTGCTCGCGGCGGGCGAGTTGATCAGCAGTCGGTTGATCGCGGCGGCGTTCCGGGCTGCCGGCACCGACGCGGCATGGGTGGACGCCAGGCGCGGCATCGTGACCGATGCCGACCATACGCGCGCCGTGCCTGACAGGGCGGCGACCCGCGAGCGCCTGCGCAACTGTCTGCAGCCGCACCTCACAGCCGGCCGGCTGGCGGTGCTCGGCGGCTTCGTCGGCGCCGCGCCCGGCGGGGCCACCACGACGCTGGGGCGGGGAGGATCCGACTACTCCGCGGCTCTCGTCGGGGCGGCTCTGGAGGCGTCGGCGATCGACATCTGGACCGACGTGGACGGCATGCTGTCCGCCGATCCGCGCCTGGTGCCCGAGGCCCGGCTGGTGCCGGAACTGTCCTTCGCCGAAGCGTCGGAACTCGCCTACTTCGGCGCGAAGGTGCTCCACCCGAGCACGATCCTGCCAGCCATGGCGCGGAGCATCCCCGTGCGGATCCTGAACTCGCGTCGGCCGGACGGCGCCGGGACCCGTATCACGGCCCGCGCGGCCCCCGGCCCCGGGCCCCTGCGGGCGCTCGCGTGCAAGCGCGACATCACCGTCGTGCACATCACCTCCACGCGGATGCTGATGGCGCACGGCTTCCTGCGCCGCGTCTTCGAGGTGTTCGATCGCCACCGGACCGTCGTGGATGTCGTCACCACGTCCGAAGTCAGCGTGTCGGTGACGGTCGACGATGCCCGCGCGCTGGAGCCGATCGTGGCCGACCTCCAGCCGTTCGCGGAGGTGACGACGGCGGGCGGCCTGGCGCTGCTGTGCGCCGTCGGCGAACAACTGCGGGAACGGCACCACCTCTGTGCCGAGGTGCTCGACGGGCTGGGCGGGTTGCCGGTGGCGATGGTGTCGCAATCGGCGTCGCGCCAGAACCTCACCTTCGTGGTGGCGGGCGCCGACCTCCCGGCGGCCATGGCTCGCCTGCACGACAGGTTCTTCGGCGCGGCGAGCGGGACCGCCGACGCGATGCCGGGTCCCGTCGCGGAGAGGTGCGCATGACCGCGGCGCTGCCGCGCCTGCGGCTCCTGCTCGTCGGGTACGGCCGCCTCGGCCGCCTGCTGGACGCCTCGAGTGAGGCCCGCGGGTTCGACGTGGTCGGCCGACTCGATGCCGCGAACAACGCCGACGGCGCCGGGCTGGCGGCGTTCCTCCCCGGGTCCGTCGATGTCGCCGTCGACTTCTCGACCGGCCCGGCGCTCGTAGCCAACTTTCCTCGTCTCGCGGCCCTCGGGGCCGGCCTCGTGATTGGCACCACGGGCTGGCAGGCTGACGAACCGCGCCTGCGCGCGACGGCTGCCGCGGCCGGCGTCGGGGTCGTGGCCGCCCCGAACTTCTCGGTGGGCCTCGTGCTGTTCCAGGATCTGGTGGCGGCATCGGCGGGGCTGTTCGGCGCGCGGGACGACTACGGCGCCTGGATCCACGAGACCCACCACGCTGCCAAGCGCGATGCGCCGTCGGGCACCGCCCTCCTGTTGCGGGCGACGATGGCGCAGGCCGGCTACCCGCGGCCGATCGACGTCGCCGCCAGCAGGGCCGGGTACGTCCCCGGCACGCACACCGTGGCCTTCGACGGCCCGAGCGAGACCGTGACGCTCACGCACACGGTCCGCGACCGATCCACTTTCGCGCACGGCGCCCTGGCTGCGGCCCGCTGGATCCACGGCCGCCACGGCTGGTTCGGCATGCGCGACGTCCTGGGGCTCTCGTCCGCCCCGTCCGCGATGCCCACGAGACCCGAGACAGGAGACCCCCGATGATCCGAACCCCATGGACCGGCTGCGGCACCGCACTCGTCACCCCGTTCACCGCCGCGGGCGATGTCGATGTACCCGCGTTGCGGCGGCTCGTCCGGCGCCAGATCGATGCCGGCATCCACTTCCTGGTGCCCTGCGGGACGACGGGCGAGAGCCCGACGCTCAGCGAGGCCGAACGTCTGCACGTGATCGCCGTCGTCGTGGAGGAAGCGGCGGGGCAGGTGCCCATCCTTGCCGGCGCGGGCGGCAACAACACCAGCGACGTCATCCGCGCCGCGCGTGCGGCGGCGGGCGCCGGCGCATCCGGCATCCTGTCGGTGACGCCGTACTACAACAAGCCGACGCAGGAGGGGCTCGTCCAGCACTACCGGGCGATTGCCGAGGCGGCCGAGGTGCCCGTCGTCGTCTACAACGTGCCGGGCCGGACCGGGTGCAACATCGAGGTGGGCACGCTGACGCGGCTGGCCGCGCTGCCGAACATTGCCGGCGTCAAGGAAGCCTCGGGTAACATGGCGCAAATCGCCGAGGCGTGCGCGGCCGTGCCGCCCGGGTTCGTCGTCCTGTCGGGCGACGATGCGCTCACGCTGCCGGTCATGGCGGTCGGAGGCCGCGGCGTGATTTCGGTGGCGTCCAACCAGGTGCCGGCGGAGATGGCGCGGCTGGTGGAACGGGCGGAGGCCGGGGATTTCGCGGGTGCCCGGGCGCTGCACACGCGGCTCCTGCCGCTCATGCAGGTCAACTTCGTCGAGGCCAACCCGATTCCCGTGAAGGCGGCGCTCGCGATGATGGGACTGCTGACCGAACGGTACCGGCTGCCGCTCGTGCCGCCCTCCGAGGCGTCGCGGGCACGTGTGGCCGCGGCGCTCGCCTCGATGGGCCTGCTCGACGCGCGGGCGCCGGCGGCGTGACGGGGGAGATGGCGATGACCGACACCATGGAGGGGCTGCGCACGGCGTGCGAGCGGCTGTACGGGCTGGGCACCGGGGCCGATGTGGACGAGAGCCGGGCGGTCTTCGCCCGGCTTCGCGCGGCGCTGTCCGCCGGCGAGGTGCGCGCGGCCGAGCCGGACGCGTCGGCGCCGGACGGCTGGCGCGTGAACGCCTGGGTGAAGCAGGGCATCCTGGTGGGATTCCGGTGCGGCCGGCTGACCGACCGGTCCATCGACGGCGGCCGCTGGCCCTTCACCGACAAGGATACGCTGCCGCTCAAGACGGTGGACCCGGCGAGCGGCGTGCGCATCGTGCCGGGGGGGTCGGCGGTCCGCGACGGCGCGTACCTCGGGCACGGCGTGATCGGGATGCCGCCGATGTATGTCAACATCGGGGCGTACGTGGGTGCGGACTCGCTCATCGACTCGCACGCGCTGGTGGGGTCGTGCGCGCAGATCGGCGAGCGGGTCCACCTGAGCGCGGGCGCGCAGATCGGCGGCGTCATCGAACCGGTGGGTGCCCTGCCGGTCATCGTCGAAAACGACGTGCTCGTGGGGGGCAATACCGGGATCTACGAAGGGGCCATCGTCAAGGCCCGCGCGGTGATCGCCGCCGGGACGGTGCTGACCGGGTCAACGCCGGTCTACGATCTGGTGCGCGAGCGCGTGATTCAACCGGAGGCGGGCCGCCCGCTCGTGGTGCCCGAGGGCGCCGTCGTCGTGCCCGGCGCGCGGGCGGTGACCCGCGGCGCCGGCGCGGCGTGGGGCCTCTCGCTGGCCACGCCCGTGATCGTGAAGTACCGGGATTCGAAGACCGACAGCCGCACAGGACTGGAGCAATGGATACGGTAACGCTCGTCGCCCTGGCCAGGGCCCTCATGGACATCGACTCCACCACCGGCCGGGAGGCCGAGGCGGGCCGTGTGCTCGCGGACTGGCTTCGTGGACATGGCTGGACGGTGGCCGAGCAGGGCGTGGCCGGCGACCGCGTCAACGTGCTGGCCACGCGGGAGCCGCCGGTCGTGGTGTTGTCCACGCACTACGACTGCGTACCGCCGTTCTATCCGAGCGCGGTGCGGGACGGCATGCTCTGCGGGCGTGGAGCCTGCGATGCGAAGGGCATCCTCGCGGCGCAGGTGGCCGCGGCGGAGCGCCTCGCGGCGCAGGGCGAGCGGCGGGTGGGGCTGCTGTTCGTCGTCGGTGAGGAGCGGGGGAGCGACGGCGCCAGGGCCGCGGCGCGTGCGCCGATCGGTGCGCAGTTCCTCATCAATGGCGAGCCGACCGACAACCGGCTGGGCGTGGCCACCAAGGGCACGGCGCGGTTCGTGCTGTCGGCCGAAGGCCGGGCCGCCCACTCCGCCTATCCCGAGCGCGGCGAGTCGGCCATCGAGAAGCTCGTCGATGCGATTGTGGCCCTGCGGTCGATCGACTGGCCTTCCGATCCGGTCCTCGGGGCCACCACGTATTCGGTGGGCCTCGTGTCCGGCGGCGTGGCCCCGAACGTGGTGCCGCCGGCTGCCTCGGCGGAGGTGATGTTCCGCACGGTGGGCCCGGTGGCGGAGGTGGCCCGGCTGCTCGGCCCGCTGGCCCGCTGGGTGTCGATTGCGGCGGGCCAGCAGGAGGAGCCCGTGCGGCTGCACGTGGTGCCGGGCGTGGAGACGGCCGTCTTCTCGTTCGGGACCGACGTGCCGGTGCTCGCGCCGTGGGGGCGTCCGCTCCTGCTGGGACCAGGGTCCATCCACGTCGCCCACACCAGCGACGAGCACGTGCCGATCGCCGAACTCGAACGGGCGGTTGACCTCTACGTACAGGTCGTGCGGCAGTTGCTGGCGGAGGACCCGTCAGCGGTCCCGGTACCCGGGCGGGGCTGAACAGCCCTGCCTGGAACGGTACCCGGTTCTGGGCTGTCTCTTCGTGGCGTCCGGCTTCGGCCGCACGTGTGGGCTCGGGCCGGCACGGCCGCTCCCGAGCCGGACTCCGCAGCACGCCAAGCCCTTGCCGGCCTGGGCCGGGAACCCTCCTCGGCTTCGCGTCGCGTTCCGTGTCTTCGTGGCGTCCGGCTTCAGCCCCCTGTTCGTGGCGTCCGGCTTCAGCCGGACGTAACGGACCGAGGCGGCCTGCTCCGTTCGGCTCGTTCGCGGCCGTATCCGGCCCGAGGGGTTCTCGGTTCAGGGTTCACGGTTCACGGTTGGGGCGCGACCGCGCGATCTCTTCTTGCATCTTGATTCTTGCTTCTGACAATCCTCAACGCCCCACGCCCCACGCCCCACGCCCCACGCCCCACGCCCCACGCCCCTAGATAGTGGCCGCCGGCGCGTCGGGCACGTCAGGACGCCGTTTGATTTCGGTGGCCTTCGGCACCACCGCTGACGGGCACGGCTGCTTCCACAGCCGGAGGTAGTCGAACACGAGCTGGCGCTTCATCAGCTGAATCGCCCGGGCCGGGTCGACGCCCTTCGGGCACGCCTGGGAGCACTCGCCGGCGTAGTGACACTTCCACGGGCCCTTCTCACCGGCCAGCACCCGCTTGCGCTCGTCGAATCCAGCGTCGCGGCTGTCGGCGTTGTACCGGTAGGCCTGGCCGAGCGGCATCGGCCCCGAATAGGTGGGATCCGTGGCGCAGGTCGGGCACGCAGCCATGCAGCAGCCGCACTTGATGCAGTAGGTGAACTGCAGGTACGACTCGAGCTGGTGCGGACTCTGCCAGTACTCGCCGGTCGGCTCGTGCATCTCGGCCGTGTCCTCACGGATGAGGTAGGGCATCAGCGCCTGGTGGGCGTCGAACATCGGGCGCAGGTCCGGCACGAGGTCGCGGATGATCTCGAAGTTGGGCAGGGCGGCCACCGTGACCAGTGTGGTGCCCAGTTCGGCGATCTGGGTGTTGCACGCGAGGCGCGGGCGGCCGTTGATGAACATGCCGCACGACCCGCAGACCCCCATGCGGCACGAGGACCGCCAGGCCAGCGTCACCGACACCGTCTCCTTGATGGTGCGCAGACCGTCGAGCACCGTCATGCCCGGCGTGAGCGGAATCGAGTAGTCCTCCCACGTCGGTTGCGGTTGCGAGGCCGGATCGAACCGGCGAATCCTGAACGTCACGTTCCCGGCGTCCATCGTCAGTCCTCCCCGGTTACTGGGCGGCCGCCACGGCCGCACTGGCCCAGGCGGCCCACGCGCCGAATCCGAACAACACGACGCCCACGATCGTCAGCACCACGCTGGCGGCGCCGTTGACGGCACGGCCCAGCCCCAGTTCGTGCACGATGTTCCGCAGGCCGTACAGCCCGTGAAAGAGCGCCGCGCCGAGCAGCACGACGTAGCTGACGGTGAAGAACCCCTGCTGCGCCCGGGCGACGACGTTCGCCCAGTCGATGGGATGCCCGCCCGCCGGGTTGAACCAGCCGAGCAGCGCGTCGAGGTGCATGACGGCCATGTGCAGGCCGAGGAACACGACGATGACGAGGCCGGCCGCGAGGTGCCACGTCCACAGGCGTTGATCGCGCATGGTCTGCCTCCTCAGTGCAGCAGGAAGAAGTCGGCGCCGCCGGCGATCACGACGAGCGCGGCCAGCACCATGACGGCGAGCGACACGGGGCGCTGGACGTCCACCGACGTGCGGTACGGATAGATCGGCTCGATCGGCTTGCCGATGGCGAATCCCAGTTCGACCAGGATCAGGCGCAGGCCGTTGAGGCCGTGAAAGACGAACGCCACGAAGACCAGGAACTCGCCCAGGACGAAGATCGGGCCGGAGACGGCGCCCATGGCCCGCTGCCAGGAGGCCTCGCCGAACGCCCGCGACGACGTGACCAGGATGTGGAGCAGGAAGTAGGCGAGCAGCCCCAGCCCCGTCAGCCGGTGCAGCGTGTAGACATACCGCTCCAGCCCCCACTGGCCGCCGCCGACCCAGCCCCAGAGCCCGAGCCTGTTCGGATGACCGTTGCTGTCGAGCATGATGCCTCCGGCTCAGTACTTGCGTTCCACCGGCTTCCACGTGTCGATGGTCACCGGCTTGTAGTCCAGTTTCGGGCCGTCCGGCGTGTGCCACGCCAGCGTGTGACGGAGCCACCGGTCATCGTCGCGCGTCGCGAAGTCGCGGCGCGCATGGGCGCCGCGCGATTCTTCGCGCGTGGCGGCGCCGAGCACGGTGACCTCGGCGAGGTCGATGAGATTCTCGAGCTCGAACGCGTGGAAGAGGTTCGAGTTGTACACCGTGCCCTTGTCGGCTACCGGGGCCCGCTCGGCACGCTGCCGGATGGCGCGGATCTCGGCCAGCGCCTGCCGCAGATCGTCGCCGGTGCGGAACACCCCCGCGTACTTGTCCATCAGCGTGCGCAGGGCCCGCCGGAGCTCGTACATGTTCTCCGTGCCCTGTCGCCCCTGGATCCGTTTCATGCGGTCGCGGTGGGCCGTCCAGGCCTGTTCGGAGAGCCGCGCGGCCTTCGGGAGGGCCGGCAACTGCCGGGCGATCTCGCCGCCGCAGACGCCGCCCCACACCAGGCACTCGGCCGTGGAGTTCGACCCCAGGCGGTTGGCGCCGTGCAAAGACACGCAGGCCGCCTCCCCCGCGGCCCAGACGTTGCGCACCCGCGTCAGGCCGTCGATGTCGGTCTCGATGCCGCCCATCGAGTAGTGCGCCACGGGCCGGATCGGGATGGGCTTCTCGATCGGGTCGATGCCCACGAACTTGATGCACACCTCGCGGATGAGCGGCAGGCGCGAGTTGATGCGGTCGGCGCCGAGGTGGGTGAGGTCGAGGTGCAGGTAGTCCTTGCCCTCGGGGCCGGGGAAGCCGCGGCCCTCCAGGATCTCCGTCATCTCGGCCCGCGAGACCATGTCGCGGGGCGCCAGCTCCATCTTGCTCGGCGCGTAGCGCTCCATGAACCGCTCGCCCGTGTTGTTGACCAGGTACCCGCCCTCGCCCCGGCAGCCCTCGGTCATGAGGATGCCCGAGGGGACCAGGCCCGTCGGGTGGAACTGCAGGAACTCCATGTCCTCGAGGGGCAGGCCCGCGCGGTACGCCATGGCGAGGCCGTCGCCCGTCACGGTTTCGGAGTACGTCGTGAACCCGTACAGCGTGCCCGCGCCGCCCGAGGCGATGAGCAGCGCCCGCGCCTGCAGCACCACCGTCTCGCCCGACGGGGCGTGTACGCCGATCAGGGCCACGAAGCGGCCGTCCTCGACCACGAGGTCCGTGATGAACAACTCGTCGTAGCGCTTGAAGCAGCGGTACCGCAGCAGCTGGTCGTAGAGCGTCTGCATCTCGAAGAAGCCGGTCTTGTCGGCCGCCAGCGTGGCGCGCGGGTAGGAGTGGCCCCCGAACGGCCGCTGGGCGATGCGGCCCTGGTCGTCGCGGGTCCACGGGATGCCCCAGTGGTCGAGCAGCCGGATCTCGCGCGGCATCGCCCGGCAGAAACGCCACACGACATCCTGGTCCGCCAGGAAGTCCGAGCCCTTCACGCTGTCCCACGCGTGCAGGGCGATGCTGTCGCCCTCGTCTTCACGCAGCACCGCGGCCGTGCCGCCCTCGGCGCAGACCGAATGCGCCCGCATCAGCTGCACCTTCGAGACGATGCCGATATCGACATGGCCGTCGGTCCGGTGCGACAGTTCGACGGCCGCGCGCAATCCGGCCAGTCCGGCGCCCAGGATGAGGACGTCGTGGGTCAGGCTCTGCGCCATGCAGGACCTCCTTCGGATGACTACCAGGGGTGCCGGACGCGCCACGTGACAGAGGTGTCCGGATGTCCCGGGGGCGGGACGCGCACCGGGGCGAGGCGCGCGAGGGACGCGGCGATTCTAGCCGGAGGAGGGATGCGGGGCAAACGAATACCACCCGAGGCCCGAGGCCCGAGGCCCGAGCCCCGTCCTACCGCGAGACGCGCCCGCTCTGATCCCCGGCGGCCAGACGGTCCACCTCGGCCACGCTGACGCGGTTGTAGTCGCCGGGAATGGTGTGTTTCAACGCGCTGGCCGCCACCGCGAACGCCAGGGCGGCGTCGGGCGTGCGGCCCGTCACCAGGCCGAAGATGAGGCCGGCGGCGAAGCTGTCGCCCCCGCCGATGCGGTCGACGATCGTGATGTCGTAGCGGGGGCTCTCGTGGAAGCGCCCGGCCGCGCGATCCCAGAGCACGGCGCTCCAGCCGTTGCGGCTGGCCGAGTGGCTCTCGCGCAGCGTGATGGCCACGAGACCGACGCCGAACTCCTCGGACACCTGCGACGCCGTGGCCCGGTACGCGTCCACGTCGAGCGTGCCCGCCACGACGTCGGTGCCCGCCACCTCGAGGCCCAGGCACGACTGGATGTCCTCTTCGTTGGCGATGATCACGTCGGCCTTCGCGGCCAGGGCCCGCATGGTGCGCTGCGCTTCGGCAGGCGACCACAGCTTCTTCCGGTAGTTGAGGTCGAGGCTCACGCGGGCGCCGGCAGCACGCGCCGCGTCCACCGCCTCCTGCGTGCAGGCGGCCACGCCGGGGCCCAGCGCCGGCGTGATGCCGGTCACATGGAACCAGGCGGCGCCGTCCAGGATGCGCGCCCACGGGAACATTCCAGGCTGTGCACCCGCGATGGCCGCGTGCGCCCGGTCGTAGATCACGTTGGAGGCCCGCTGGCTGGCGCCGGTCTCGGCAAAGTAGATGCCCAGGCGCTCGCCGCCCCGCTGGACGTGATCGACGTGCACGCCCTCGGCCCGGAGGGACCGGAGCGCGCCGTCGCCGACGGCGTGGGCCGGCACGCGCGACACGTAGTGGCTCTCGAGGCCGAACTGCGCCAGGCTGATCGCCACGTTGGCCTCGCCGCCCCCGAAGGTGGCGGCGAGCGACGGAGACTGGAAGAGCCGCTCGAACCCCGGGGGGCTCAGGCGCAGCATGAGCTCGCCGAACGTGACGACCCGGCTCATGATCCGCTCCGCGCGGCGGCCACCGCCGCCACGAACTGCGCGGCCGTCGCCGTGATGACGTCAAACCGGCCGGCCGCCACGGCCTTGCCGTCCACCAGGGCGGTGCCGACGCCGACGGCCACCGCGCCGGCCGTGATCCAGTCGCCCGCGTTGGCCAGGCTCACCCCGCCGGTGGGCATTAGCCGGACCTGGGGCAGGGGGCCGCGCACGTCCTTGAAATACCCCGGTCCCAGTGCCGTGGCCGGAAACACTTTCACGATGTCGGCCCCCGCCTCCCAGGCTTCGAGGATCTCGGTGGGCGTGAAGCAGCCCGGCATGGCGGCCACGCCGTAGCGGTGGCAGAGCCGCACCACGCCTTCGCGGAAGACCGGGCTGACCACGAACTGCGCGCCGGCCAGGATCGCCTGCCGCGCCGTCTCCGGGTCGAGCACCGTGCCGGCCCCCAGGACGAACCCCGCCGGCAACGTGCCGGAGATCTGTTCGATCAGCCGGATCGCTCCCGGCACGGTCATCGTCACTTCGATCGCGCGGACGCCGCCGGCCGCCAGCGCCTCGACGACCGCCGACAGCTTCGTCGCGTCGGTGAGCCGGATGACGGCCACGACGCCGCACGCCTCGATGGCGTGGATGGTCTCGACTCGGTTGCTCATGGGCAGACGCCTCCGGAAACGGCCGAACTCGGGACGGCGATCGTTCGCCTAACGGGCCAGCCACCCGCCGTCGACCACGAGTACGTGGCCGTTGACGTAGTCGCTGGCCGGCGCGCACAGGAACACGGCCGCGCCGGCCACGTCGGCGGGATCGCCCCACCGGTTGGCCGGAATCCGTTCGAGAATCTGGCGGCTGCGCGTGGCATCGGCGCGCAGCGGTGCCGTGTTGTCCGTCGCCATGTAGCCCGGCGCGATGGCGTTGACGTTGATGCCGCGCCCGGCCCACTCGTTGGCCAGGGCCTTGGTCAACTGCGCCACGCCGCCCTTGGCCGCCGCGTAGGACGGCACCAGGATGCCGCCCTGGAAGGACAGCAGTGAGGCGATGTTCACGATCTTGCCGCGCGCACCCCGGGCGATCCAGCGCCGGCCGGCTTCCCGCGACAGGCGGAAGACGGCCGACAGGTTGATCGCCAGCACCTGGTCCCAGTCCTCGTCCGGGTGTTCGGCGGCAGGAGCCCGCCGGATGATACCGGCGTTGTTGATCAGGAGGTCCACGGGCCCGAGCGCCGCCTCCGCCTCATCGAAGAGCCGCGCCGGCACGCCACGATCGCTCACATCGCCGTACGCCGCCACCGCCCGCCGGCCGAGCGCCCGCACCTGCGCCACCGTCTCGTCCACGGGCACCACGCCCGCACAGACCACGTCGGCGCCCGCGGCCGCCAGGCCCAGGGCCATGCCGGCACCGAGACCGCCGCTTGCGCCCGTCACGAGGGCGACTTGTCCCGTCAGATCGAACGCACGGGTCGTGGCCACGGCACCCTCCTAGCGGCCCTTGTCGAGGCCCGAGGCCGTCTGGGCGAAATGCGGATGCACGTTCACGACACCAAACTTGCGGTCATCGCGCTCGCGGCGGGCGGCCATGATCCAGAGGAAGCTCACCGGGTGGCCGGGCACCGAGACGTTCGGGTGATACCCGTTGGCCATGATCATGGCGTCGCCGTCGCGGACCACCTCGACGTGTTCGGGCTCGCGGGCATCGTTGTAGACCATCTGGATCGCGAAGGCCTCGGGTGGCATGTCGTAATAGACGTACATCTCCTCGGCGAGGGCCGCGTGCTCGTGCGGCGGCCAGCTCGTCCAGTGCCCGGCCTCGGAGCGCGTGACGCCGGCCATCAGCCGGCCGGCCTCCATGTTCTTGCCGAGCAGGATGCGCAGCGTGCGCGTCGTGGCGGGGCCGCCCGCCTGGAAGCACAGCCCCGGGTCCTGCTCGACCTCCGCGGCCTTCACGTGGCGCAGCGGATACACGTGATCCACCGGGGCGCGGAACTCCGCCAGGTCCACCTCGGCCTCCGTGCGGACGTCGACCGAGCACCCGCGGGGAATGTAGAGGGCGTCGTGACGGACCATGCTGAACGGGGCGGCCTGGCCCGAGACGGTGACCGTGGCGGTGCCGCTGAAGCACACGAGCCCCACTTCGTCGCCGCCCGTCTCGAACGACGCCGCAGGCGTGGCGGCGGCGAGCCGGATGCGGCCGTAGCTCAGGTGTTCGGTGGCGCTGTTGGCGGGCGTCACGGACAGGTGGCGTCCGGGTTGCGCGTTGGTGGCGCGGAACAGGACACGATCACGGGCAAATGACGGGGATGTCACGCAGACCTCCGATGGCATGAGGTATGACCACTAGGTGCCTTCCGGGTCAGAGTCAGACGAGCCCGGACAGACGTTGCCATTCTATAACTAAATCAATTAGCGAAAAAAGCCAGAACAGCAACCGTCCCATCTCGCCAAGTGGCTAGACCTCATGCGTCATTTGCCACCAGGCTGGCGTTCGAGGATCAAGGTGACACCGACGCGGGTCTCCCGCGCGCCGGGCACCGTCAATTCCAGGTGGTGGCCCCGCTGATCCTGCCTGCCCTGGGTGATCGAGCCGGGCTGCCCCGGGGCGACGAGCACCGTCGGGGCCGTTCGCGTGGCGACACCCGCCGGGGCCGTCACGTTGATGGCCAGCGTCGTCCCACCGGGCGCGCCCGCGCGGAAGGCCGTCCCGGCGCCGACAAACGGCGTGTCGGCGTGGAGGTACCACTGAATCGGCGCCGCCCGGGTCAGGGCGACGTCGTCGGTGATCCTGAAGCGCCCCGGGCCGGTAACACCTGCGGTGCCCGGACCGTCGAACACGAAGGTCCGCGTCAACCGCTCGATGCCGGCGGTGGCGGGGTAGAGCGGAGCGAGGTCGGCCGTGATCCGGACCCCGGTCGGCGAGGCATCCGCCGTGACGATGCGCGCACGGCTGAGCGTGGCGTAGTCGGTGCCCTGCCACACGTCGTGGTCCTTGCCTTCGTGGCCCTGGCCCACGCCGTCGATCGTGATCGTGTTGTGATTCCGCGTCAGGGAGATACCCGCGTAGCCGGTGTCGCCAACCAGGTAACGTCCGCCCGCCCAGATGATGAAACTGCCGCCGTCGGGGTGCGCGTGGCCGCTCGACAGGCGCCACTCGGGGACTTTCGGCTGGAGGGCGGCCACCCGATGGCCTTCCGGTGGTCCTGCCTTGAAGGCGAACGCGGTCGCGTCGGCGGTCCACGCACTGCGCCAGCAGACGACGCCCGAGTCCGCGAAGTGGTGGGAGAGCGGCATCCGGTCCATCGGTGCCGGCGCCAGGGTGGCGTCACGCCAGAGCAGCGTCCAGTACTCCTCCAGATTGCTGTGGCCGAAGGCCGCGTAACGTTCGGCGACGGCCTGCGCCTCGGGGTCGCGCAGGCGGGCGGCGACGCGGTACATCAGGTTGAAGTTGCTCTGCAGCCGGCCACCCGGGAACACGCGACCGTATTCCTCTCCCTGGCCGGCCCGTGTCAGCGCACCTTCCCAGATGTCGCCGAAGTCGAACACGTTCTGGCCGTCGGGCAGGAGGATGTGTGCCAGGTAGTACTTCCAGTGGGGCGCCGGGCCCAGGGGCCACAGGTTCTCGCCGGTGGCGTGCTCCCACGCGTCGTAGAAGTGCACCAGCCACGGGGCCGAGAAGATCCAGTATTCCATGCTTTCGTAGTAGTAGCCGTCGGGGCTGAGCAGCAGGTTCGCGCGATGATGGTGCGCCCGCGCGAGCGCCGCCCACCTGGCCGCATCAGGCGATTCGCCGAGCAGGGCCAGCGCGGCCACGGCCAGGCCCGAGGTCGGGATGAAGTCGTGGTTCTGGGTGAAGTTGAACCGCTTGCCGGGCTTCGTCGGGGCGAAGTAGTCGTAGACGAAGGCGGCGTGCCGTTCGAGTGACGCGCGGATGCGGGCCCGTTCGTCCGGCGTCCACGCGTCGTAGAGCAGGTCGTACGCCCAGCCGATCGCGTAGAGCAGGTGCCCGGCGGCCAGATCGACGTTGGGCTTGTTGAACGTGTAGCCCCAGGGTTCGTAGTCGATGGCGGCCAGCGTCCAGGCGCGAGCCGCGGCCAGGTAGGCGGGCTTCTGCTCGACCGCCGCGGCCAGGCTGACGCCGGCGATCGCGAAGGCGACGTTGTTCTGTGACCGCCGGCCCTGGGGCCCCGGGGGCGGCGGTGGCGCGTCCTTGAGGGCCGGCAGATCCGCCAGGACCCGTTCCCACTGGGCGCGGTGGGTGGTGCGGGCACGCTCACGCAGGGCCACGAGGCCGTCACGGGTGACGAAGACGCGCGGGTGCACACCCTGGAGCGCGGGTTTCAGCGCCACCGGGTGCGCCAGGAGCGCCTCGAAAGACGGCGGGTCCGGGACGCCAGCCGGGGCGGCGGTCTGGGCGACGGCGGTCGTGACCGACGCCATCGCCAGGAGGCCGGCAAGGACGGTGGTTCCCGTCCGTCGACGGGCGGTGCGTAACAGCGTGGCAGGCATGGGCAATTCTCATGGGCCCGCGCCCGGTCGGGGAGCGGGGTGTGGTCAGGGGCGGGGGAGGCCCGCCATTTGTCTGTTAGTGAGACAATATGCGGGCCTGAATCACTTGTCAAGTGTCTCCTGGCCCCGGTCAGGTCGGGTGATGTGCGGCATTCAGGGCATTTCGCGCTTGACCTGGGCTGACGAACTTTCTAATATTGACCCTTATTAAAACAAATGGGTCGACCGGGGACCCATTCTGCCAAAGGAGCGATCGCGTGCCCACCGGTCCGATGCGCCGTCTCCACCCCGAGCGGTTTCAGGTGGCCCGCCGCGGCACCTCGCGTGAGGTGAACCGTCACATCGCGCTCACCCTGATCCGCACCCGGCAACCCGTGTCCCGCGCCGACCTGGCGCGCCTCATGGGCATGCGCCGCGGGGCGGTGTCCCTCCTTGTCAACGAT
Source organism: uncultured Vicinamibacterales bacterium (assembly GCA_964396055.1). Taxonomy (GTDB): domain Bacteria; phylum Acidobacteriota; class Vicinamibacteria; order Vicinamibacterales; family JAKQTR01; genus CAYJPV01. The sequence goes on from CAYNDV010000045.1 coordinate 26,654, forward strand.
CTCATCGCCGAGGGGCTCGTCTTCGAGGGCGCCAAGGGCGAAGCGCTCCGGGGGCGCAAGCCGCAGTTCCTCTACATCGATTCCCGCAAGCGCGTCGTCGTGGCCGTCGACGTCCGGCCGACCCGCACGTACCTGATGGTGACCGACCTGCTGGCCGAACCGGTCGTCGGGGTGGCGGGCTTCGCCACCGAACGTCACCCTGACGCGTTCCTCAAGACGCTGGCCACGCGCATCAAGCGCACGCTGGCCGAGCATCGCGAGCTGGGGACCTGCGAGGGCATCGGCGTCGTCGTGCCCGGGATGGTGTCGCGCGACGGCGGCCGCGTGCTGTTCGCGCCGCGCCTCGACTGGCGGGACGTGCCGTTGCGCGACCAACTGTCGCGCCTGACGGGCCTGCGGGTCGAGATCGAGAACTCCGGCCGGGCCTGCGCCCTGGCGCAGTTGTGGGCCGCGCGCGGCGACCAGGTGCCACCCGCCGACCTCGCGTTCGTGTCGGTGTCGGACGGGCTGGGCATCGGCGTGCTGGTGCGCGGCGAACTGCTGCGCGGCCAGCACAACGTGGCGGGGGAGTTCGGTCACGTGCCGCTGAACATCGACGGCCCGCCGTGCGCCTGCGGTGCCACCGGCTGCCTCGAGGCGTACGTCTCGAACCTCGCGACGCTGTCGCGCTACTTCGGCCGCGAACTCTCGCCGCACAAGCCGATTCCCGCGGAGCTGGCCTCGTTCACGGTGGACGACCTCGTGGCGCGGGCCCGGGGCGGCGACGGCAAGGCGCTGGCGGCGCTGCAATCGACCGCCTACTACCTGGGCCTCGGGCTGGCGGGGCTCGTGAACGGCCTCGACCCGGCGCGCATCTACCTGAGCGGCGAAATCATGTCGGCCTGGGACCTTATCGACGCGACGTTCCGGCAGGCGATGGCCTCGCGCGTGCTGGCCCCCACCGGCGCGGACGTCGACATCGTGCCGGTGCCGATGCCCGAGCACCCGCGCCTGCGGGGCGCGGCGGCGCTCGTGTCGGCCCCGGTTCTGGCGGCGCCGGGCACGCTGAGCTAGCCGCCCGGGCGGACTGACGACGGGGCGGCCAGCCGGGCCGCCCGAGGGATGGAGGAATCATGAGCGGATTGGCAGGGCAGGTGGCGCTGGTGACCGGCGCCGAAGTGGGGATCGGGCGGGCGACGGCGCTGGAATTCGCCCGGCGCGGTGCGGACGTGGCGGTGGCGTACTACGCCAACGCCGATGGCGCGGCCGAGGTGGTCCACGACATCGAGGCCGTCGGCCGGCGGGCCGTGGCCCTCCGCGGCGATCTGACGGTGGCGGCCGAGGTGGAGGCGGTGACCCGGGGCGCCGAGGCGGCCTTCGGGCGGATCGACATCCTGGTCAACAACGCCGGCGGCCTGCTGGGCCGCCACGCCGTCACCGAGATGCCGGAGGCGTTCTACCACGCGGTCATGAACGTCAACGTGCTCACGACGTTCCTGTGCTGCAAGGCGGTGGCCCCGGGCATGATCGCCCGCCGCCACGGGGCGATCGTCAACCTGACGTCGCTGGCGGCGCACAATGGCGGGGGCCCGGGCGCGTCGGTCTACGCCGCGGCGAAGGCGGCGGTGCTGGCGCTGACGAAGGCTTACGCGAAAGAACTGGCGCCGCACGGGATCCGGGTCAACGCCGTGTCGCCGGGCCTCATCGGCGGCACGCCGTTCCATGCGACGTTCACGCCGCCTGACGCGTTCGCCGCGGCGGTGAAGAGCATTCCGCTGGGACGGCCCGGCGAGCCCGACGACGTGGCGCGGGTGATCGCGTTTCTGGCCGGTCCGGACGCCGGGTTCCTGGCCGGCGAGACCATCGAGATCAACGGCGGCATGTACGTGCGGTGACCATGAAACTCCCACGCCTGCGCTGGTTCATCATTTCGCTGATCTTCCTGGCCACGGTCATCAACTACCTCGACCGCCAGACCGTGTCGGTGCTCAAGAAGACGATCAGCGACGACCTCGGCCTGACCAATGCCGACTACGCCGCGATCCAGAACAGCTTCGTCATCTTCTACGGCATCAGCCAGATGGTGTCGGGGCGCATCTACGACGCGATCGGCACGCGCCTCGGCTTCATCTTCTCGATCGTGGTCTGGTCCGTGGCGTCGCTGGCCCACGCGTTTGCCGGCTCGGTGAATGCGTTCAAGGCCTGGCGCGCCGTGCTGGGGTTCGGCGAGGCGGGCAACTGGCCGGGTGCGGCCAAGGCCGTCGGCGAGTGGTTTCCGGTGCACGAGCGCGCGCTCGGCATGGGCATCTTCAACACCGGCGCGGCCTTCGGCAGCGCGGTGTCTCCGCCCATCATCGCGTGGGTGGCGGTCACCTGGGGCTGGCGGCCGACCTTCATCATCATCGGCGTGATGGGGTTCGTCTGGATGCTGCTCTGGATCCTGTTCTTCCGCCTGCCCGAGCACCACCCGTGGATTACGCCCGAGGAGCAGGCCTACATCGTCAAGGGCCGCGACGCGGGGTCGACCGCGCAGGGGCTCGACTGGCGCCCGGGCTGGGGACGCCTGCTCCAGTACCGGCAGACCTGGGCCATCGTGGCCGGGCGGTTCCTCACCGACCCGATCTGGTGGCTCTACATCTTCTGGCTGCCGTCGTACTTCCAGGAGGCGCGCGGCTTCAGCCTCCAGCAGATTGGCTGGTCGGCGTGGTTCCCGTTCCTGTGCGCCGGCATCGGGGCCCTGGGCGGCGGCTGGGCCTCCGGGTACCTCATCAGCCGCGGCTGGAGCGTCGATCGCGCGCGCAAGTCGGTGATGACCGTCGGCGCGCTGCTGACGCCGGCCGGGATCCTGGCCGTGCGGGCCGAAAACCCGTACACCGCCCTGGTGCTGATGGGCATCGTGCTCTTCGGGTTCCAGGTGTGGGTGAACAACCTGCAGACGCTGCCGTCCGACTTCTTCCCGCGCAGCGCCGTGGCGTCGGTCTTCGGGCTCGGCGGCACGTCAGCCGCCCTCGCAACCGTGCTCTTCAACTGGGGCACCGGCCGCGTGGTCGACGTCATGGGTTACGCGCCCGTGTTCGTGGCGGCCGGGGTGCTGGGACCCATCGGCCTGGTGGTCACGCTGCTGCTGGCGGGACGGATCGCGCCGCTGCCGCCCGAGCGGCTCCAGGCGCGTACCCCGGCCGCGTAGTCCCCGTGCGGGGCAGGGACGCGGCCGCGCGGCTGACGGCGGGCGGCGAAGGTGCTAGAGTAAGCGTTCGCCTCGGCGGCATCCGCCGCCTGACAACGCATGGCCGCTCCACCCGCCCTGACCCGTTACGCCTGGCTGTCGATTGCGGCCGCCGTCCTGACGATCGGCCTGAAGACGGCCGCCTACGTCCTGACCGGTTCGGTGGGCCTGCTCTCGGACGCCCTCGAGTCCATCGTCAACCTGGTCGGGGCCCTCATCGCCCTGGCCATGCTCACGGTGGCCGCACGGCCGGCGGACGACGAACATGCCTACGGCCATTCCAAGGCGGAGTACTTTTCGAGCGGCGTCGAGGGCACGCTGATCTTCCTCGCCGCCCTGGCCATCCTGGTGGCGGCCATCGGGCGGCTGATCGCTCCGCGGCCGCTCGAGGCAGTCGGGGTGGGCATGCTGGTGTCGGTGGCGGCCTCGGTGATCAACCTCGGCGCGGCCCTGGTCCTGCTCCGCGCCGGCCGGCAGTACCACTCCGTGACCCTCCAGGCCAATGCCCATCATCTCCTCACCGACGTGTGGACGTCGGCCGGTGTCCTGGCCGGCGTGGGCCTGGTGTGGGTGACGGGCTGGAACCCGCTCGATCCGCTGGTGGCGATCCTGGTGGCCGTCAACATCATGTTCACCGGCAAGCGGATCGTCCTGCAGTCGGTGCACGGCCTCATGGATGCCGCCCTGCCGGAGGCGGAACAGCAGGCCGTGGTTCGCGTGCTGGAGCCGTACGTGAAGGATGGCATCCAGTATCATGCGCTGCGCACGCGCCAGGCCGGCGCCCGGCGGTTCGTGTTCCTGCACGTCCTGGTGCCGGGCGACTGGACCGTGGAACGGGGGCACCAGCTGGTCGATCGGATCGAATGCGAGATCCGCGAGGCGATCCCCAACGCCAGCGTATCCACCCACCTCGAGTCGTTGCACGATCCCCTGTCCTGGGACGACCTGCACATCGACCGGGCGCACTGACGGCGGGTCGGTGGCTCCCGTGACCCAAGGCTCGGGCCGGCACGGCCGCTCGCGAGCCGGACGCCCGTCGTGCAGGGCTTCAGCCCTCCCGGGACCCGCCGTGGACGCTCGGGCCGGCACGGCCGCTCCCGAGCCGGACGCCCGTAGTGCAGGGCTTCAGCCCTCCCGGGACCCGCCGTGGACGCTCGGGCCGGCACGGCCGCTCCCGAGCCGGACTCCGCAGGCCGGGAACCCTCCTC
>CAYNDV010000046.1:0-2208 GCA_964396055.1 uncultured Vicinamibacterales bacterium
CCCCGTTGACGACGCGGCTGCGCGTCTCGAATCCCGGGAACATCGCGGCGATGTCGGCCGGCGACGCCACCTGCTGGTTGCAGGCGGCACCCGCCACCGGGCTCCAGGTCGCCACCGGGCGCGTGGCATCCGGGGAGCGCCGCACGTACAGGTTGCTGTCGATGGTGGTGAGGGCCTGGTCCGTCAGCTTCCCGCAGAGCGGTGGGCTCTGCTCGACGTTGAGCAGCGGCCGTCGGTACGACTCGGTGGCCACGAGCAGGTTGCCCACAAACACGTGGCCGTGCCGCTGGTCGACGCCGGGGCCGGTGGCGGGATGCCACCCGAAGTGGTCCCCGACGGCGCTGCGGGGGGTGCGCTCGAACGAGGCGACCGAGTCGATGAAGGTGTTCTGGTACGCGTGGACGTTCGACGAATTGAGCGCTCGGATGCCCTTGTCGCAGTTCACGAACACGTTGCCGGCCACGAGGGCGCCCTTGGAGATCTCGAAGAAGAAGCCGTCCAGGGCGTTCTCGATCCAGTTGTTCACGAACACGCCGTCCACGTTCCCGACGTCGTACCAGATGCCGTTGGAATACGGGTTGTCGACGACCAGGTTGTCGCGGCAGGTGACCCGGTACGACTGGTTGAAGATCTTCACGGCCGACGGGTAGTACCCGGTGATGCGCTCGATATTGTTGCGGCGGAAGATGTTCCGCTCCAGCAGCACGTCGGCCGACCCCATCACGTAGATCCCCTCCGTGCTGGTGTCGCTGACGAGCGAGTGGCGGATCACGAGGCCGTCGCCGCGCAGGTACGCCGCCACGCGCGAGCAATAGGTGATCGTGACGTGCTCGAGCGTGGTGCCCACCACGAGTTTGCCGAACGTGGCGGGATCGCCGGGCGCCTGCGGTTCGTCGCCCTCGACCTCCAGCGCGCGATACGCGTACTGCGTGAAGGTGATGCCGCGGATGACGGGTCCCTTCCGGTCGGGCTGCTTGCCGTGGACCGGGCGGATGGTGCGGACCAGCGCCGAGTCGAAGGCCGTGATCTCCACCTCGCGCCCCTTCGGGTCCACGCTGATGTACACGTAGCCGCCTTCGTAGTCGATCGAGTAGGTCTGCGCGTCGAGTTCCCCTTCCCAGCCCGCGGACTGGAGGAAGACGCCGTCGACGAACACCATGTCGTTGTTGAAGCGGTGGAGCGGCGTCCGCATGCCCTCGCGCCCGCGCTGCCACCAGTCGGCAGGCCGCTGCGGGAAGAGCGTCGTCCAGCGGGTGCGCCAGCGGCCGTCGCGCAGGGTCTCCCACTGCGTGGCCACGCGCGTGCCCTTCAGCACCGGCACCTCGTCGCGGTACGGCTGCAGGGTGATGCCTTGGTTCAGCACCAGGCCGCCCGTGCGGTACACGCCGCCGCGCAGGATGACGGCGTCGCCCGTCACCACGCGCGGGATGACGGCCTCGAGCGTGGAGGGCGCCTCCGGACTGGTGCCCGGGGCGTCTGCCTTCCCGTCGGGCGCGACGTAGTACACGTGGGCCGCGTCGCGCGGCACCTCGTACGTCTGCGCGACCGGGCCGTACGGTCCGCCCGACGGCTGGGCAAGCACCGCCCCTGGCGCCAGGGCGATGAGGCAGAGAGTCACGAGGCCGCGAATCGCGCCGGCCCTGCCGCTGCGGGGGCACGTGCGCCGCCCGCCATGGAAACTCCGTCCGACCGCCTCGACCATGGTCCTGCCCTCCGTTCGATCCGGCGGGTACCCGCCCCGCCGCGCGGGCCGCTTGACTTCGCCCGGCAGCCCGGAGATATTTCCGTCAGTGTTTTGTTGTGCCAGCCTACAAATAATGCCCGGTCGTCTCGCGCTGGCGGCCGCCCCCCGGCCTGAAGGGCCGCCAGGCGCTGATAGAAGCCCTCGAGGTGCCCAATGATGCCACAGACCAGCGGGGCCGGTCGACACCCGATGCCGCAACCGTCACACTCATTTGTTCGGGGCTCGTTCATCCTGCTGCTCGCGACGGGCCTGCTGGCGCCCGTCCCCACGGCCTCCGGACAGACGCCGGCCCCCGACGCCGAGGCGCGCGACCGGGTCGCCGCGTCGTTCCTGCTCGGCCAGGGCCGCATGCCGACGCCCGCCGAACTCGACGAATGGCCGGCCACCTCATCGCTCGCCGACCTGATGGCCGCGCATCGCACCCGGATACGGGAGCGCGCCGAGGTGCGCCGGGCCGTGAGCCT
>CAYNDV010000046.1:2308-4069 GCA_964396055.1 uncultured Vicinamibacterales bacterium
GCCTGCGTCGACGACTGGGCGCGGCGCAATCAGCCCGGGCTCACCGTGACGGCGGGCATCCCGTCGGCGTCCGTCGGCAGCGCCTACCTGGCCGCCGTCCGCCTCCCGACTCGCGTGGCGGCAGAGGCACGTGCGGCGATCGGCCTCGGGCGCCCCTCGCCGCACGACATCGCGGCGCACCGTCTCGTGGTGTCGCCCGGCGCCGCATCGGTCGCCTCGGTGGGCGGCATCCACTTCGCGGCGGCCGGCAACGGCGACAGGCTGCGGTAATCGTTGCCCGTGCGTCCATGGACGGGCGGCGATCGCCGTGACGGGTCAGCGCGGGTTGAGCAGACGGTCCGCCGCCAGCACGAGAAACAGGTAGTCCGTCGTGCCGCCGCCGAGCACGTACTCGGTCTGCTGCCACAGGAACGGCCACTCGAGCAACTCGGGGAAGTCGGGACGGATCAGCGCCGTGCCCGACACGCTGCCGCCCGGGATGTAGCCCCAGTCCGCGCGGTTCAAACCGTAGCCGATGCGGACCGAACGGGCGCCAACGCCCGAGACGAACGACGACGTGTTCGGCCCGGGGTGGACGCCCAGCACGAAGTTGAGCGCGTTGAGCATGGGGCCGGCCGGAAAGACATCGGGGAAGGACACGTGCAGGTGGTACTGCTGCATGCCGAAACGTTGGATGCCCCAGCCCGCACCCCAGATGTCGGGCTCGTAGGGCACGCCGTACGGCGTCTTCGCCTCGAGCGCCGCCACCTCGGCGCGATACGCCCTGGCGGCCGTCGTCATGGCGGAGGTGAAGGCGACATCGCCGACCAGCGGCAGGACGCGGCCGACCAGCCAGCCTGTGTCGCGGAAGTTCGCGGCGATGACGGCGGTCTGGCTCACGAGGTACTCGGCGTAGCGGCGCTCCCTGGTGGCCGCCAGCAGTTCCACCGCCAGGCCGACGCGGGCGCTCGCCCGCGGCCGCCCGCCCGGCGCGGCGGGTGGCGGGTCCTCGCGGGTGCCGTCCCAGACCGCTGTGGCAATCTGCAGACACTCCGCCGCGAGGCGGTCGTCGTACCCGCGCAGCGCCCGGGCCGCCGCCGCCAGACCTGCGGCGGCCGACCACTCGCGTCGCGGGTTCTGCTCGGTGAACACCCATCGGTCGTCGGCCGATCCGGTGAGGCCGGTCCCGATGGCCGGCGGCGACCCTGCCGCCTGGTCGAACACCACGTTGTCGGTCTGCGCGCCGAAATCCCCCACGTGCACGTACTGCCGCAGCGTCGGCACGATCAGGCCCCGGTAGAAGCGGCCGAGCGCCCGGTAGCCGCCGGCGACGGTCAACACGCCGTGCTCGATCTGCTGCAGCATGTCGGGCTTGCCGTCCGGCCGGTGGATCTCGACCACGCGTGCCGCCTGGTCGATGGTGGTGTGATCGTCGAGCGGACGAAACGCCTCGAACGCCAGCGCCAGGCCCCGCACGGTCTCGGCCTGCGACTCGACCCGCAGGTCATCGTCGCCGGCGTCGTGCCAGCCGCCGCGGTCCAGGCCCGGCACGTGCGCGCCGGGTTCGACGCGCGTGAGCGTCGAGGGCCCCTGCACGTAGCCGTCGAAGTGGTTGTGGTTGATCGGCGCCATCCGGGCGTCATCGAGGTGGCACACGTCGTGCCACACGCGGTACCGGTCGTTCACACGCATGTGGCACATCTGGACCGGCAGGAAGTACTCGAGCGTGGGCTGCCAGACGCCGGAGCTGAAGACGTCGGCGCCGATGCGGAAGGGTTCGGA
>CAYNDV010000046.1:4169-14397 GCA_964396055.1 uncultured Vicinamibacterales bacterium
GGCGCAGGTAGTCGAAGCGCAGGAAGCGCCCCCACGCGTCAGCCGGCCGTTCGAGTACGGTTTCGAGCGTGCCGCTGGCGGTGACGCGCGAGACGACGACGGGCGGGCGGCGCGCGTCGGCGCGGTCGAGTTCGATGACGGCCCACTTCTGCTGAGCCGGGTGGTAGCCCACCTGGGAGACCTGCACGACAGGCGGCGAGATCCAGCCGGGGATGACGTGCGGCGTCACCAGCCAGTTGACGGCCCCTGCGGCGGCGCCTCTGGCGATGCGGGAGCGCACGACGAACCAGCCGTTGGTGTGCTGGCCTCGGCCGTCCACCAGTTCGAGGCCGCCGCCGGAGGCGTCCTCGATCGTGAGCCGCTGCCGATCGGATTCGGGGGCCACGGTGAGGCGGCGCCCGGTGGCCATGGGCGCGGGCCGGTACTGGCCCTCGGCGTCGATCGCGCCGGGGCCGAGGGGCTGCGGGGGGAAGACGCCCGACGTCGTGTCGGTGATGAACGACTTGCCGAAGAGGATGCCGGGGAACAGTTCGAGGTTGAATCCCACCTTCCCGGCCCAGGCATCGGGCAGCGGCGTGTCGAGGTCCACGACGATGCGGAAGGCGCGGCCCTCGGGCCTCACGCGCACGGTGTAGGCGAAGGCGAGATCCGGATAGTCGACGGGATTGAAGCCCTTCCGGTTCTTCGACGGATCCGGGTATTCGGCCCGCACGCTGATCTCGCCGGTGGCGCGGTTGACGACGCGCGGCCCGACCTTGGGGACGGGCTGCCACTGGCCCGGGGTCCGGTCGAGGCGCAGGTCGCCGTTGGTGGCCACGCGCTGGCCGTTCTGGATGATGCCGACGCCGCCCTGGTGCCCCTCGGAGTAGTAGTCGTGCGCCAGCATCACGTTGAGCCCCGGCATGTCGAGGTACTCGAGGTCGTTCAGGCGCAGCGCGGCCGGAGCCGCGGGCGTCGTGGGCCGGGCGTCGCGGATTGGCGGCGACTGCAGGCCCGTGGCGGCGGCCGTCAGGGCGGCGGCGAGGAGAAGCGAATTCGGCGTGAGACCCATGGTCGACCTTCCGCGGGGGCGGATGACGAAGACGGGCCGGCGGCGGCCCGCCGGCTGCGGGTCCGTATGATGCCACAGCGCAGCGCCCGCGCGGCGCGCCACGGAATCGTTCACGACAGTCCGTCAGCACAGGAGTCCAGCTCATGAGTGAAACTTTCGTGCCCAAGCCCGAACACCAGTTCACCTTCGGTCTGTGGACCGTGGGCAACCGCGGCCGCGATCCGTTCGGCGAACCCGTGCGCGGAGCGCTCACGCCCGTGCAGATCGTGCACCTGCTCGCGGAGGTCGGCGCCTACGGTGTGAACTTCCACGACAACGACCTCGTGCCCATCGATGCCACGCCGGCCGAACGCGACCGCATCGTGGCTGACTTCCGGCGGGCGCTGGCCGACACGGGTCTCGTGGTGCCGATGGCGACCACGAACCTGTTCGGCGATCCGGCCTTCAAGGACGGGGCGTTCACGTCGAACGATCCGCGCGTCCGTGCGTACGCGCTGCAGAAGACCATGCGGGCCATCGACCTCGGCGTGGAGCTGGGCGCGAAGGTCTACGTCTTCTGGGGCGGCCGCGAGGGCGTCGAGACCGACGCGGCGAAGAACCCTCTGGAAGCCGGCAAGCGGTTCCGCGAGGCGCTGAACTTCCTGACGCACTACGTCAAGGACCGGAAGTACGACCTCGTGTTCGCGCTCGAGGCCAAGCCGAACGAACCGCGCGCCGACATCTACCTGCCGACCACGGGCGCGTGCCTGGCCTTCATCGAGACGCTCGATCATCCCGAGATGGTCGGCGTCAACCCCGAACTGGCCCACGAGCACATGGCCGGCCTCAACTTCATGCACGCCGTGGCGCAGGCGTGGGACGCCGGCAAGCTCTTCCACATCGACCTCAACGACCAGGCCTTCGGCCGCTACGACCAGGATCTCCGCTTCGGCTCGTACTCGATCAAGAGCTGCTTCTTCCTGGTGAAGTTCCTCGAAGACGTGGGCTACCAGGGCATGCGCCACTTCGATTCGCACGCCTATCGCACGGAGGACGCTGAAGGCGTGAAGGCCTTCGCGCGCGGCTCGATGCGCAGCTACCTGATCTACAAGGACAAGGCGCGGCGCTGGAACGCCGACCCGGAGATCCAGGCCCTGGTGGCCGAGGTCGCGAACGTGCCGATGGCCGGCGTGCCGGCGGCCGGCCCCTATTCGCCGGCCCTGGCTGAGGCCCTGAAGGGCTACGCCTTCGACCGCGTGGCGCTGGGCGCGCGCGGCCTGGGCTACGAACAACTCGACCAGCTCACGCTCGAGGTGCTGCTGGGCGTCAGGTGACGGCCCGACCGCTGTCTGTCCCCCGTTGCCGAAGGGAGCCAACCATGAAGTCACCCATCTGTCCCGGCACCCGCGCCCGGGCGTTCGTCATCCGCACGGCAGCCGCGGTGCTGGCTGTCACGGCCCTGGCCGCCGCCGCCGCGGCCCAGGAGGCGGCGTTGACGATCAACGACCGCGAGTACTTCGATCGCCGCGGCCTCAGCGTACTGGTGTTCAGCAACCAGTACAACGGCATGTTCTTCGACGAGAAGACGGCGGGCATCGAACTGATCCACCATGGCGTCCGCGTGGCCACCGGCGGCGCCGTGCGCCTGAAGCCCGCCCCCGAGCAGTGGGACCAGATCCCGAAGGTCGTCGACCGCAAGGTGGACCGCGCCGCCGGCACGATCGAGGTCGTGAGCCGGTACGACGAGTTCGATTTCAACACGCGGCTCGTCGTCTCGCCGGCCGGCGAGGGCGTCCGCATCAGCGTGTACGTCGACCGGCCGGTGCCGGAGCGGCTCGAGGGCCGCGCGGGCCTGAACCTCGAGTTCCTGCCGTCGCGCTTCTTCGAGCGCACCTACTTCGTGGACGGGCGGCCGGGCATCATCCCCCGGTACCCGTCGGGGCCGTCCCGCGTCGAGCCCGCGCACACGCAGATCCGGCAGTTCGAGGGGTACTCCACCTTCGACGACCGCGGGCGGCAGGAGTACGTCGAACCGAATCCCTTCGTGACGGGCCGCACGCTGGTGCTGGCGCCCGAGGATCCGGAACGCCGCGTGACGATCCAGGCGGTCACCGGCGATCTGCAGCTGATCGACGGCCGCACCGTCGCGCAGAACGGCTGGTTCGTCGTGCGGTCGCTGCTCGCGCCGAAGGCCACCGGCAAGGTGGCCGAGTGGATCGTGAGCCCGCACCGGATCCCCGGCTGGACGCGCACGCCCGTCGTGGGTGTGTCGCAGGCCGGCTACATGCCGGCGCAGAAGAAGGTGGCGGTGATCGAGCTCGATCCGCACGACACGCCGCTGCCGACGGCGGCACTCGTCGAAGTGAGCCCTGACGGCTCCACGGCGAGACGCCTCGAGGCGAAGGTCCAGCCCTGGGGCGCGTACCTGCGGTACCGCTACGCGACCGTGGACTTCACGTCGGTCGACAAGCCCGGCCTCTACTACCTCGAGTACGGGACGCAGCGGACGGCCACCTTCCCGATCGGCCCGCAGGTCTACGCGCACATCTGGCACCTCACCTCCGACGTGTTCTTCCCGGTGCAGATGGACCACATGACCGTGAACGAGGCGTACCGCGTGTGGCACGGTCTGCCGCACATGGACGATGCGCTGCAGGCGCCGGTGAACATCCAGCACTTCGACGGCTACCGGATGGGGCCGACCACCGAGACGAACTACAAGCCGCTGGAGCGCATCCCCGGCCTCGCCGTGGGCGGCTGGTTCGACGCCGGCGACTTCGACATCCAGACCGGCTCGCACGCCGCCACGGTGATGCACATGGTGCAGACGTGGGAGACGTTCAGGCCGAATCGCGACCAGACGCTCGTCGATCAGGCGGGGCGGTTCGTCGACATCCACCGGCCGGACGGCAAGCCCGACTTCCTGCAGCAGATCGAGCACGGCACCCTCGCCCTCGCCGCGCAGCACCGGGCCTTCGGCCGGGGCATCCGCGGCATCGTCGACGGGGCGCTGCACCGCTACCACCACCTGGGCGACGCCTCGACGCAGACCGACGGCCTGCCGTACGACCCGACGATGAAGGCGTACGAGTCCAACGGGCTGCGCAGCGGCACGCTCGACGACCGGTGGGCGTTCACCGCGAACTCGCCGTCAACCAATTACCAGTCCATCGCCGGGCTGGCGGCGGCCAGCCGCGCCCTGCGCGGCTACAACGACGCGCTGGCCGACGAAGCGCTCGCCCTGGCGCAGAAGGCGTACGCCGCCGAACGCGCGCGGGCGGCGGCCGCGGCCGCGCCGGCGACCGGATTCGAGGCCGGCATGTCGGCGGGCGCCGAGATGACGGCGGTCCTCCAGTTGCTCAAGACGACGAAGGCGCCCGAGTACGCGACCCGGTTCAACGAGCTCGTCTGGCCGGCGCTCGATCGCCCGGGCGGCCGGGCGGTGCCCGCCGCGGTGCACGCGTTGCCGCTGATGGACGCCGGCTTCCGCGAGAAGCTGCGCCCGTACGTGGTGAAGTACGCGGCCGATCTCGAGGCGGTGCAGACCCAGAACCCGTACGGCGTCCCGATCGGCACGGGCGGGTGGGCCGGCAACGGCGGCGTCGTCGAGTGGGCGACGTCGAGCTACTTCGTCCACAAGGCCTTCCCGGACGTCGTCAAGCCCGACTTCGTCCTGCGGGGCCTCACCTACCTCCTCGGCACGCACCCCGCCCACGACCTGTCGTTCGTGTCCGGGGTCGGCGTGCGCCCGAAGAAGGTGGCCTACGGCAGCACGCGGGCCGATTTCGCGTTCATCGCGGGCGGCGTCGTGCCGGGCGTGCTGGTGCTGAAGCCCGACTTCCCCGAGAACATGGACGACTGGCCGTTCCTGTGGGGTGAGAACGAATACACCATCGGGATCAGCGCCCACTACATGCTGCTGGCGCACGCGGCCCACGACGTGCTGAAGCAGTAAGGACCGCGGACGCGCCGGCGTCAGGACGCGGGGTCCTGGCGCCGGCGCGCCAGGTGTCCGTCGAGCGCCGCCCGCAGGGCCCGGATGTGGTCCGGGGTGCTGCCGCAGCACGCACCGACGAGGTGGACCCCGGCCTCGACGAGCGACCCCACCCCGAGCGCCATGTGCTCGGGCGTCTCGCCATACACCACGCGCGCACCCGACCACGCGGGCTGGCCCGCATTGGGCTGCGCCATGATCGGGCGGGCGGTGACCCGCCGGTACAGACCCGCCACCTCGACCGCCCGGACCATGTCGAGGCCCGCGCCGCAGTTGAACGCGATGATGTCGACGCCCCGTGCGTCCATGAACGCGGCGGCGTCTTCCGGGGCGACGCCCATCATGGTCCTGAACGCCGTCCCGTCGCGGGTGACGTTGAACGCCATCGAACCGATCACGCACGCCGCGCCGGCGGCCTGCGCCGCATCGAGGCCGAGCGCGAGTTCCTCGAGCGCCGACTGGGTTTCCACGATGACGGCATCGGCGCCCGCCTCGACCAGGGCCTGCGCCTGCTCGTCGAAGGCCCGGCGGACCTCGTCGGCGCTGGCCTCGCCCAGCGGCTCCAGCAACCCGCCGAACGGCCCGATGTCGCCGATAACGAAGCCGCCCCGCGATCCCAGGGCTTCCCGCGCGATGGCCACGGCGGCGCGGTTGATCGCCGCCGCGCGATCGCCGAGACCGTGACGGTTGAGCGCGAGACACGATCCGCCGAAGGTGTTGGTCAGCAGGCAGTCGGCGCCCGCGTCCACGTACGCGCGCTGAATCGCCAGCACCCGGTCGGGGTGCGCGAGGTTCCACGCCTCGCCGCACGCGCCGGGTTCGAGGCCGGCCAGCATCAACTGGGTGCCCATCGCGCCGTCGGCCAGCAGGGGCCGGTGTCGGAGCGCCTCGAGCAGCGGGGCGGTCACGGCCGGGGCGCCCGGGGCACGAGCGTCAGGAACACGTCCACGGCAGCCGAGGCGTGCTCGCCGTACCCGTCGGCCCCGATCTCGGCGGCGAAGGCGCTGGTGACGGGCGCACCGCCCACGACGATTTTCACGTGGCCCAGTCCCTCGGCCTTGAACCGCTGGATGACCGTGCCCATGTAGGCCATCGTGGTGGTCAGCAGCGAACTCATGCCGACGATGGCCGGCTGGAACCGCCCGGCGGCCGCCAGGAACTTCTCGGCGCTCTGGTCGACGCCGATGTCGTGCACCTCGAACCCCGCGCCCTCCGCCATCATGCAGACGAGGTTCTTCCCGATGTCGTGCAGGTCGCCCCTGACGGTGCCGATCACGATGCTGCCGAGAGCGGGCGCGTCGCCCGCGTGCGGTTGGAGCAGGGGCTTGACAATACCCAGGCCGGCCTTCATCGCGCGCGCGGCGGTGAGCACTTCCGGCACGTAGACGATGTTGTTCCGGAAATCCTCGCCGACCACGCGCATGCCGGCGATCAACCCGTCGTCGAGGATCTCCTTGACCGGCCGGCCGGCTTCCACCGCGTCGCGGACGAGTTGCTCGACCTCTCTCGCCCGGCCCTCGTAGAGGAGCCGGTGCAACCGGGCGTAGTCGATCATCAGGCCCCCACCGCCAACGGCACGCGGCGCCCGTTAAATTCCCGCAGCGCGTCGCGCATCGCGAGAATGTTCTCGCGCGGCATGCCGGGGCTTACGCCGCCGCCGACCGAGAGCACCACATGCTCGCCGCCCGACCCTTCCAGGACATCCAGCGTGGCGGCCCGCACCTCGTCCGGGGTGCCGCGCACGCCGATCTCGAGCGGGTTGACGTTGCCCATGAGGCACATCCGGCCGCCGACCCGCCGCCTGATCTCGCGGATGTCGCGCTGCTTGCCCCAGTTCAGCACGTTAAACCCCGCGTCCGGCAGGTGCTCGAGACAGGCGCCGATGTCGGCGTCGTTATGGTAGATCTTCACCCAGTCGTCGGGGAAGGCCTGGCAGACGCGGGACAGGTACGGGTGGCCGAACTCCAGGTAGTGCGCCTCGCTGACGAACCCGACGAGGTCGTCGAGCAGGAAGAGTCCTTCCACCTGGCTGCCGAGGACCCGCTGCTGCGCCTTCAGCCAGTCGATGACCACGCGCGTGCACAGGTCGAGCAACCGGTGGGCGCCGGCCGGGTCCTCGATGAGGTCCATCATGAAGGGCGTGGTCCCGCGCACGAATCCGGCGGTGCACATGGGGCCGCGCGCCGTCACGATCGGCTGGATGTGTCCGAGCGCCTCGACGCGCGGCCGGTACGTGCGCATGCGGTGCAGCGTCAGCGCCGCAAACGCGTCGGTCTCGATGTCGAACTCCGCGACCTGATCGATGTCATCGAGGCGGGCGAGCGACGGGATCACGCTCGGGGTGTTGTCGCCCCAGAACCGGATCTTCGCTCCCAGCACCGACGGCTCGGCCGCCATGCCGTACTCGGCCCACCAGGACGGGACGAAGATGATGTCGGGGAATTCCTCGGTAATGCGCTGGTTCGCCCGGAACCAGGCTTCGGGATCCAGGAAATAGTCGAGGTGCGGCATCCCGAGGTACGTCGGGATCCAGGGACTGTCGACGATGAGGGCCATCGGGACGGCGGGCAGGGGCTGGCGGCGGGCGGCCCGCTGGAGCGTCTCCCACTGGTCAGGCAGCATGGCGATCCCTTTCGCCGGGAGGCCGGCACCTGAGGGCGGGCGGGCATTGATAAGTTCGCGTCACAAACAAAAATGTGGCCCGAGAGGCAGCCCTGCGGGTCATGCCGGAGCCGTCCCGGGACTGCCCGTGGGTGGCAAACCGCCGCCGGACCCGGAACAGCCCCTTCAGGTTGGCCTTATTGTATGCATACACAACAATAAAACAAGAGGACACTCCGCCAACACTTTCCCTGCCCGCAAGATGAACTGCGGCTTGACTCCCTCTCGTGCCGCTCCTATAGTTCACTCCGTCAACAAATGTCGGGGCCCCGGGTCCAGGCGTCGTCATGCGCAAAATCGACTTGACCAACTTCCAGGTGGCGACCAGCGAGACGGCCCGCCATATCAACCGCCGCATCGCGCTCAGCCTCATCCGTCGCCACCAGCCCCTGTCGCGCGCGGATCTGGCCCGCCAATCCGGGCTGCAGCGCAGCACGGTCTCCGCCATCATCAACCAGTTGATCGCCGAGGGCTGGGTCACCGAGGGCGCCAGCGTCGTGTCGGCCCGCGGCCGCCGTCCGAGGTTCCTTCACCTCAACGTGGAGCGCGCAGGCATCCTGGCCGTGGACGTGCGGCCCGGCACCACACGCGTGGCCCTGGCGGGCCTCGACGCCCGCTTCGTCATGCAGACGTCGTGGCCCACCCCCGATACGCCGGCCGAGTTCGCGCGTGAACTCGCGGCCACCGCCCAGACGTTCCGCAAGACCCACGGCGAGATGGTGTGCGAAGGCATGGGCGTCAGCGTGGCCGGACGCGTGGACGCCGCCGGCCGCCTGGTGTTCGCGCCGAACATGAAATGGTCGCCCGTGGCGCTGAAGCAGTTGCTCGAGTCGGCCGTGGGGCTGCCCGTGGTGATCGAGAACGCCGCCAGCGCGTGCGCCCTGGCGGAGCTCTGGTTCGGGCGGCAGCCGGACGACGTCAAGCACCTCGCGGCGGTGACGGTGTCCGAAGGTGTGGGCGTGGGGCTGCTCGTCAACGGGCAGCTCATTCACGGACACGACGCCATGGCCGGCGAGTTCGGCCACGTGACCCTCGAGGACAGCGGACCGCCGTGCCTGTGCGGCAAGCGCGGCTGCTGGGAACAGTACGCCTCGAACTCGGCCGCCATCCGGTACTTCCTCGACAAGCCCGCCTCGGACTTCACCACCGACGACCGCCTGCTGAAGATTACGGACCTCATGCGGATGGCCGACGAAGGCCACCTGCGGGCGATCGACACCCTCGAACGGCAGGCCCACTACCTCGGCGTCGGGCTCGCGCCGATCGTCGCGGGGCTGGCGCCCCAGGTGGTGGTGATCGTCGGGGAGATCACGGGGGCGTGGAACCGCGTGGGCCCGATCGTCGAACGGGTGATGCACGAGCGCTCGCTGCCCATGCTGTCGACGCGGGTCGTGCCGACCGACCCCGCCACGCAGCCCCGCCTGCGCGGGGCCGTGGCGCTCGTGGTGCAGCAGCACTTCGGCGCGCCGAGCGTGGCCTGATCGGGCCGCCGTTACTGGTTCACGCCGCTGGCGAGGAACCCGCCGTCCACGACGAGCAACTGGCCCGTGATGAACCCGGCGGCGTTCGACGCCAGGAACACCGCCGCGCCCGCCACGTCGATGGCCTCGCCGAACCGGCGCATCGGCGTGCGGATCAGCAGTTCGTGGCCGCGCGGCGAGTCGATGAGGGCGCGGTTGAGATCGGTCCGCACGACCCCCGGCGCGATCGCGTTGACCGTGACGCCGCGCGGCGCCCACTCCACGGCCAGCGCGCGGGTGAGCCCCGCCACGGCCGACTTGCTGGCGGTGTAGGCGCTCACCTCGAGGAATCCCACCACCGACGCCAGCGACGCCAGCGTGATGATCCGCCCGAAGCCCTGATCCAGCATGGGCGCGCCAAAGACCTGGCACGCATGCAGCGTGCCCGTGACGTTGGTGTCGATGATGCGGCCCCAGTCCCGATCGGACATCTCGATGGTCGGCACCCGCTGCGTCACTGCCGCCGCCGACACCAGGATGTCGAGGCGGCCGAACGTCTGCAGGCACGCGTCGCGCACCCGTTCGAGCGAACCCCGATCCGTGACGTCGGCGGGCATCCGGAGCGTCCGCACGCCGAAGGCCTCGATCTCGCCGGCGACGGTGTCGACCAGTTCCGCCCGCCGCGCGGTGGCCACCACATCCGCCCCGGCCTCGGCCAGGCCCAGGGCGATGGCCCGGCCGATGCCGCTCGTGCCGCCGACGACGACGGCCGCCCGGCCCTCGAGCGAGAACCAGCAGCGCCGCCGGCCGCCGCGCCCGTCCGTGGTCACCGCCGGTCCCCGGCCCCCGTACGCGGCTCGTAGGTGAGGCCGAATCCGTACTCGAACAACGGCGAGCCGGCCGGCGGTTCGCCCTTCGGGCCGACGTTGATCGGAATCTGCGTCATGGTCCGCGGCCACGTGTGGCTCAGCTTGCCGGTGGGGCGATAACGCCCGAAGAGCACGTCGGCGATGCCATCGCCTTCCGTCCCCGGCAGCCAGGCGGCCATCAGCGCGTCCGCGTAGGGCAGGATGGGATCGAGCA
>CAYNDV010000046.1:14497-16094 GCA_964396055.1 uncultured Vicinamibacterales bacterium
CCCGGCAGCCAGGCGGCCATCAGCGCGTCCGCGTAGGGCAGGATGGGATCGAGCATCAGGGGCCTGCCCGAGAAGAGCACGACAACGGTCGGCAGGCCCGCGGCCTTGACGCGCTTCACCAGGTCCACCTCCGCCGGGTCGAGGTCGAGGCTCTTCCGGTCGCCCATCATCTCGGCATAGGGTTTCTCGCCGATGACCACCACGGCCGCCTGCGCGCCGGGCGGGACTGCGCCGTCAGGGGCGAACGAGACCCGGGCCTTCGGCACGGCGCGCCGGATGGCCTGCAGGACCGTGGTGCCATCCGTGATCGGCCCGCTCTCGCCCTGCCAGGAAATCGTCCAGCCGCCGCACTGCCGACCGATGTCGTCCGCCGCGGCGCCCGCCACTACGAGGTGCTCGAGCGTGTCGCGCAGCGGCAGCGCCGCCCCCTTGTTGACGAGCAGGACCTGCGACTCGCGAACGGCCCGGCGCGCCACGTCACGATGGGCCGCCGAACCGACCTGTGCCAGCCGCGCCTTGTCGGAGAACGGCCGCTCGAACAGGCCCATCCGCACCTTGATCGTCAGGATGCGCCGCACGGCGTCGTCGATGCGCGAGACCGGGATGCGCCCGGACTCGACGGCGGCCTTGAGGCCGTTGAAGAAGGCCGGGTACACGTCGGGCACCATCACCATGTCGATGCCTGCGTCGATCGACGCCTCGATCTGCTGCTGGTAGGTGCCCGGCAGCTGCTCGATGGCCTTCCAGTCCGACACGACGATTCCCGTGAAGCCGAGTTCGCCCTTGAGCAGCGTCGTCAGCAGGTACTTGTGGCCGTGGAGCTTCTTCCCGTTCCAGCTGCTGAAGCTGGCCATCACCGTGCCGGCGCCGGCCTTGATCGTCGACAGGTACCCCGGCAGGTGCACGGCCCGCAGCGTGGCCTCGTCGACAACCGTGTCGCCCTGGTCCTTGCCGCCCGTGGTGCCCCCGTCGCCCACGTAGTGCTTGACCGAGGCGAGCACGTGATCCGGATAGGCCATGTCGTCGCCCTGCAGCCCGCGGACCGACGCGGCACCGAGCTCGGCCACGAGGCCAGGCAGTTCCCCGTACCCCTCGTAGGTGCGCCCCCAGCGCTCGTCCTGCGGCACCGCCACGCACGGCGCGAAGTTCCAGTGCATGCCCGTGCCGGCCATCTCGCTTGCGGTGATCGCCGACGCTTCCGCGACCAGCGCCGGGTTGCGCGTGCAGCCGAGGCCGATGTTGTGCGGGAACACGACGGCGCCGCGGACGTTGTTGTGGCCGTGTACCGCGTCGATCCCGAACAGCACCGGGATGCCGAGGCGCGTCGCAAGCGCCCGGCGCTGGATGGCGTCGACGAAGGTGGCCCAGCCGGCCGGCGACACATCAGGGATCTCCGAGCCGCCGCCGCCCAGGACCGACCCGAGGTAGTAACGGGTCACATCGTCCGGTGAGGCAAGGGCGGCGAAGTCGGCCTGCGTCATCTGGCCGACCTTCTCGTCGAGGGTCATGCGGGCGAGCAGATCATCGACGCGCTGCGCGACACTGAGCCGCGGATTCCGGTACGCGGCGTCCGGCGGCGGGGAGGCCTGGCCGGCCG
>CAYNDV010000046.1:16194-22888 GCA_964396055.1 uncultured Vicinamibacterales bacterium
TCATCCTGTCGTGCCAGCCACTCGATCCCGGGCCTGGTGCCGGTGGTCATGCGGAAGCCAGGCGGATATGAACGTGAGAATGATATGTTCCAGCCCGTCAGGCTGCAAGGGACCGCCGAACACCGGGGCCGGCGGCGGAGAAACCCATTGATGTTCGGTAGAACAACAAACATGAGCTGCCGCGTCGCCTTCGATTCTCTGTAGAATGGGCACCGTGCATCCCATCCACCTGGACCCCCTCGGATGAGTCATCGCGCACCCGATCTCCCGCGGACGCTGACCTTCCGCGATCTCCTGCTGCTCAAGCTGGTGGCCATCGTCAACGTGAGCCTGCTGCCGCCGGTGGCCGGGCTGGGACGGCCGGCGCTCTGGATGTGGGGGGCGGCGTTCGTGCTGTTCTTCATCCCTGAAGTCGTGGCGGTGCTGTCGCTGTCGAGACGCTTCCCGGAAGAAGGCGGGCTCTACACGTGGGCGAACCGGCAATTCGGCACCACGCACGGGTTCATCTCGGGCTGGTATTACTGGACCGGCAACCTGTTCTACTTTCCGATGCAGCTGGTCTACCTGGCCGGGGTGCTGGCCTACGCCCTGTACGGGGCCGGCAGCACGGCCGTCGATGACAAGACGTTCGTGGCGGGCGTGGCGCTCGGCTGGCTGGCCCTGGTGACCGCCGTCAACTTCGTCGGCCTGGGCGTCGGCAAGTGGCTGCCGAACGTGGGGGCGGTCTGCACGGCCGTCACGGCCGTGCTCATTGCGAGCGCAGGCGTGGTGGCGTGGCGGACGGGGGCTGCCGTGCCGGCGACGACGACGGTGCCGACCCCGGGCGAGATCTTCTCGGGGCTCAGCGTCATGTGTTTCGCGTTCATGGGCGTGGAGCTGGCTTCCACGATGGGGAGCGAGATCAAGCACCCGGAACGGGACCTGCCGCGGGCCGCGATGACGGCAGGCGTGCTGACGCTGGCGGTCTACATCGCGGTGACGTGGGCCCTGCAGCAACTGCTGCCCCCAGGCGACATCGGCGCCATCCAGGGCATCCTGCAGGGCGTCGACCTCGGCACGCGGCGCCTCGGGCTCGAGTGGTTCGCCACGCCGCTGGCCATCGTGATGGCGGTCTCCCTGGCCGGGGGCCTGGCCGCCTGGTACGCGGGCGCCACGCGCATCCCGTTCGTGGCCGGCTTCAACGACGCGCTGCCGTCCGCGCTGGGCCGCGTGCACCCACGCTGGGGGTCCCCGTGGGTGGCGCTGCTCACGCAGGGTGCGCTCACGCTGGGCTTCATCGCGATCACGATGTGGGGATCCACGGTGCGGGAGGGATACCAGGTCCTGCTGCGGTCGTCGGTGATCACGACCCTGATCCCGTTCAGCTACATGTTCGTCGGCCTGATCAGGCTGCGCGACGAGCCGGCCTGGAAGCGCGTGGCGGGCCTGGTGGGACTGCTGGTGAGCCTCGTGGGCATGGCCGCCGCCTTTGTGCCCGGTGAGGACGTGACGAGCGTCGCCCGGTACGAGGTGAAACTCGTGAGCGGATCGCTGTTGCCCCTGGCCGTGGGCCTGGTCTTCTTCATCCGCGCCCGGCGGCGGGTGCGGCGGATCGGGGCCGGCGTCACCGAGGTCGTCGAACCCGCCTGACCGGAAAAGGGGCCAGGCCCCTTTTCCGCGCGGCCGGTCCGGAAAAGGGGCCTGGCCCCTTTTCCAGGCTCCTGTTCCTACAGCTCGATCACCTTGCCGGTGCGCGCCGACTCGTCGGCGGCCAGGACAATGCGCAGGCTGTTGACCGCGTCGCCCATGTGATCCGACAAATCCAGGTTCTCGGTGATGGCGCGCAGGAAGTACCGCTGCTCGCGCGCGCACAGCTCGTTGTGGTCCGGCTCGTCGCTCATGTCGACGATCTCGTCGGGCCTGGCGAACGTGCCGTCGGCGTTGGTGGCCGCGTGGTGCACCAGCAGCGACTCGGTCTTCGAGTGCGAGTCGATGTCCGACGACTTCTTGTCGCCGGTGGCCTTCGTCGCGACGATGCTCACGCATCCGTCCGGCCCGACGACATCCTTCACGAAGAACGCCGTCTCGCTCATCATCGGGCCCCAGCCGGCCTCGTACCAGCCCACGGAGCCGTCCGCGAACACCACCTGCAGCTGCCCGTAGTTGTACATGCCCGCCGGAATTTCCTCCGTCAGACGGGCGCCGATCGCGGTGACGCGCACGGGGTGCGAGCGCGTCATCAGGCACATCACGTCCACGTAGTGCACGCCGCAGTCGACAATCGGCGACATCGACTGCATCAGTGACTTGTGGGTCTTCCACTGCGTGCCGGCGCTCTGCTGATTGAGGTTCATGCGCATGACCAGCGGCTTGCCGAGGGTCTGCGCGATCTCGATGAACTTCAGCCAGGAGGGGTGGTGGCGCAGGATGTAGCCGATGACCAGTTTGCGGCCGGCCCGCGTGGCCTCGGCCACGACGTGCTCGGCCTCGGGCACGGTGGTGGCGATCGGCTTCTCGACGAACACGTGCGCGCCGGCCGCGAACGCCTTCAGCGTGAGGGCGGCGTGGGTGTCGGGATACGTGCAGATGGCGACGCAATCGGGCCTGGCCGCCGCCAGCGCGGCGTCGTAGTCGTCGAACTCCGGCACCCCGCCGAGTTCGGCCGCCAGCCGCGACCGGTTGCCGGGGAACTTGTCGACGAGACCCACCAGCTCGAATCCCGGGATCCCGTGGTACGCCTTCGCGTGGGACGACCCCATGTTGCCGCAGCCGACGACGATCGTTTTCAGGCGAGTCATGTGTGCACTCCGAGGATGTGAACCCTCAGGATACCGCCGCCGCACACTCCCGTCGAGCGGGTGGTGAGAATCCCATCGCCGCCCTGCCCGTCTCCGATACGATGATGGGCGGTGATCCCAGACCTGCGAACCCGGCACCGCGAGGCCGAGCTGATGGACCAGCCGGACCTCGACGAAGCCGAGCACCACCGCGCCCTGACTGCGCTCGGCCGGGCCAACGTCGCCAGCCGGACCGCGGCCTCGCTCTGGCCCGCCATCCGGCGCGCGGCCCTGGCCAACCCGGACCGGCCGGTGCGCGTGCTCGACGTGGCCGCCGGCGGCGGGCAGGTGGCCATTGCGCTGGCCCGCCGCGCCGTGGGGGCGGGACTGGCCCTCGAGGTGATCGGCGGCGACGCGAGTCCGGTGGCCGTGCGCCATGCCCGCACCTTGGCGGCCCGGGCCGGCGTCCAACGAGTGGAGTTCCGGCAATTCGATGCGCACGGCGACGCGTGGCCGACCGGCATCGACGTGGTGGTGAGCACGCTGTTCCTCCACCACCTGGACGACGGGGACGCCGTGGCCCTGCTCGCGAGGATGCGGGCGGCCGCCGGCGCGCTGGTGCTGGTGTCCGACATCCGCCGGTCGCGGCTGGGTTACCTGTTCGCGGCCGTCGGATGCCGTCTGCTGTCGCGGTCGCGCGTGTTTCACATCGATGGCACGCGGTCGGTTCGTGCGGCCTTCACGGCCGCGGAGGCGGGGGAATTGGCGCGACAGGCGGGCATGTTCACCGCGCGGGTCACCACCCACTGGCCGCAGCGCTGGCTGGTGACATGGGAGCGGGATCGTTGATGACACAGGCCACATGGGACGTTGTCGTGATTGGGGCCGGCCCGGCCGGCTCGGTTGCGGCACACCTGATGGCACGCCAGGGGGCCCGGGTGCTGCTGGTGGAGCGCAAGGCCTTCCCGCGCGCCAAGGTCTGTGGCGGCTGCCTGAACGGCGTCGCCGTCGCGGTGCTGGATCGCATGGGACTCGGCGCGCGTGTGCGCGCCCTCGGGGCGCGGCCCCTGTCCGGCATCACGCTGCACCACGGCGCGCGAGAAGCCCACCTCTCGGTGCCGCCCGGGCTCGCCGTGACCCGGGCCGCGCTGGATGCCAGCCTCGTTGAAGCTGCCGTGGACGCGGGCGCCACGTTCGCGCCGGAGACGGCCGCGTTGCTGCTGGACGAAGGCGACACGGCCGCGCACGACGGCTGGAGACAGGTGGCCCTGCAGCCGCGCCACACCCCTGCCGCGATCGTGCGGGCCCGCGTGGTGCTGGCGGCCGACGGCCTCACGCACAGCTCGCTGCGCGAATGCGGCGCGTTCCGCAGCACCCTGGCCCGGAACGCCCGCGTGGGCATCGGGAGCCTCTGCCGGGCGGGCGCCGTCAGCACCCGGCGCGGCACCATCACCATGGCCATCGGGCGCAGCGGGTACGTGGGTGCCGTCGAGGTCGAGGACGGCCGGGTCAACGTCGCGGCCGCCGTCGACGCGTGCGTGCTCAAGGCGTCTGGCCACCCGGCCGCCGCCATCGCGGCGCTCCTCGAGAGCGCCCGCGTTCCGCACGAACCCGGCCTGCTCGAAGACGTCGAGTGGACCGGCACGGTTTCGTTGACGCGCCGGCTGCCGCGGCCCGCCTCGCGCCGCGTCTTCGTGCTGGGCGATGCGGCCGGGTATGTCGAGCCATTCACGGGCGAAGGCATGGCCTGGGCGTTTGCCGCCGCCGAAGCCGTGGCACCCCTGGCGGCCGAGGCCGTCGCACACTGGCACGACGGCCTCTCGGCCGCCTGGCAGTCCGCCTACACGCGGCGCGTACGACGGGAGCAGCGCTGGTGCCGCATCATCGCCAGCGGGCTCCGCGTGCCGCCGGTGGTGTCCGTCGTTATCGCGGCGCTGCAGCACCGGCCGGAACTGGCGCGGCCCGTGCTGGCGCACCTGAACCCCCGCCCACCGGCGTCCTGAGGTCCGGCATGTCCTTCTTCATCCACGGCATCGGCACGGCGTCGCCACCCCACGCGATTGCCCAGGACGGTGCGGCAGCTCTGGCGCGGCAGTTCGGCTGCACCACCGACGAGCAGGTGCGGCAGCTCCGGGCGCTGCACAGGATGACGCGCGTGAAGAAGCGGCACAGCGTCCTGCTGGAGGCGGGGACGGGCGAACCCGGCGACGAGGCGCGGCAGTCGTTCTTCCCGCCGATGAGCGGGCCGGGTGACCGCGGCCCGACGACGGCCGCCCGCATGGCGCGCTACGAGCAGGAGGCGCCGGCGCTGGGGGCCGCCGCCGCCCGCGCCGCGCTGGCCGACGCCGGGTGGGCGCCCGGCGACGTCACGCACCTGGTATCGGTGTCGTGCACCGGCTTTGCGGCGCCGAACTTCGATCTCGGCCTCGTGCGGGCGCTCGGCCTGCGGCGCACCGTGGAGCGCACCCACGTCGGGTTCATGGGATGCCATGGGGCCCTCAACGGCCTGCGCGTGGCCCGCGGGTACGCGGACAGCGACCCCTCCGCGCGGATCCTCGTCTGCGCCGTCGAGTTGTGCAGCCTCCACTACCAGTACGGCTGGAGCGGTGACTGGCTGGTGTCGAACGCGATCTTCGCCGATGGCGCGGCCGCGCTCGCCGGGGGCGCCGCGCGGCCGGCCGGATCCCCGTGGGCCCTGACGCGCAGCGGCGCGGCGCTGCTCGAGGATTCGGCCGAGTTGATGAGCTGGCGCATCGGCAACCACGGGTTCGAAATGGGGTTGTCGGCACGCGTGCCCGGCGTGATCGAGCGCGAGCTGCGCCCCTGGCTCGACGGCTGGCTCGGCGAGCAGGGTCTCTCGACCGGGTCTGTCGCGACGTGGGCCGTGCACCCCGGCGGGCCCCGCATCCTCGAGTCGGTGGCCCAGGCCACGGGCATCGCGCCCGCCGACTACGCGATCTCGCAGGAGGTGCTGGGCGAGTTCGGCAACATGTCGTCGCCCACCATCCTCTTCATCCTCGAGCGGCTGCGGCGGCGGGCCGCACCCCTGCCCTGCCTGGCCCTGGGGTTTGGTCCGGGGCTGGCCGTCGAAGCCGCGCTCTTCGGAGTCGGGACGAATTAGGTGCGGAAGGCCTCGTCGCATACAATCCTGTCTTCCCTCTCCGTCCCCGGCGGGCGGAGCCGGTTCGTTCCGACCCGATGTCTGCCCATCTGATCGATCTCGTCCGCGAACGTGTCGCCCGCTACGGCGATCGCCCTGCCCAGCGCGTCCAGCGCGACGGCCGGTGGCAGACCACGAGTTGGCGCGAGCTGGGCCGCGTCATGGACGGCTGCGCACGGGCCCTCATCGGCGCCGGGCACCAGTCCGGCGCAATGGTGGGCCTCTACGCCCGCAACATGCCGGAGTGGACCCAGGCCGACTTCGGCATCCTCGCGGCGCGCGGCGTGAGCGTGCCGATCTATCCCACGAGCGCCCCGGACCAGGTGCGCTACATCCTGCGCGACGCCGGGATCCGGCTGCTGTTCGCGGGCGAGCAACCCCAGTTCGATCACGCGCTGACGCTCCTGGCCGAGGGCCTGATCGATCGGATCGTCGCCCTCGATGCAGAGGTGGACCTGCGCGGCTGCGACCGGGCGTGCCACTTCCGCGATTTCGTGGCTTCGGGGACCGATGCCGACGGCCGGGAACTGGACGCGCGCGCCGCGCACCGCCGGATGGACGACCTCCTGACGCTCATCTACACCTCGGGCACCACGGGGGAGCCCAAGGGCGTGATGCTGGACTTCGCCAACGTGGCCGCGTGCTTCGTGATGCACGACCGCCGCATCGAGCTCGGCGAGCGCGACGTGTCGTTGTGCATGCTGCCCCTCAGTCACGTGTTCGAGCGCGTCTGGACCTGGTACGTGCTGTACCGGGGCGCCGAGAACGTCTACATCCG
>CAYNDV010000046.1:22988-28369 GCA_964396055.1 uncultured Vicinamibacterales bacterium
GTGAACCTGTTCTTCCAGGCCCTGGGTTTCCCGATCACCCACGGCTACGGGCTCACCGAAACCACGGCCACTGTGTGCTGCTACGAGCGCGATCGGTTCACGCTGGGGTCCGTCGGCACGCCGCTGGACGGCATCGAGGTGAAGCTCGGCGAGCACAACGAGCTGCTGGTGCGCGCCGCCACCGTGATGCGCGGCTATTACCGGAAGCCCGAGGCCACGCGCGACGTGCTGACCCCGGACGGCTTCCTGCGCACCGGCGACAAATGCGAGATCGACGCCGGCGGGAACATCTACTTCGTCGAGCGCATCAAGGAGCTGATGAAGACCTCCAACGGCCAGTACGTGGCGCCGCAGCTGGTGGAGGGCACCCTGGCCCGGGATCCGTTGATCGAACAGGTGGCCGTGGTGGCCGATGCCCGGCACTTCGTGTCGGCACTGGTCGTGCCGTCGTTCGAGCGGCTGGAGGCGTACGCCCGCTCGCTCAACCTCCAGTGGCAGACACAGGCGGACCTGCTGCGGCACTCGGCCATCGTCGAGTTGTTCGACGCGCGTATCCAGGAACTGCAGCGCGAGCTCGCACGGTTCCAGCAGGTGAAGAAGTTCACGCTGCTGCCGCGAGCCTTCTCGGTGGAAACGGGCGAACTCACCCCGACCCTGAAGCTGCGCCGCCGGACCATCGAGTCGAACTACCGCGACGAAATCGAGGGCATGTACGCCGCCGGCTGACGGGCACGCCAATCAATCCGGGATTGATTCACAGGCGGGCAACACCGGGCGGGGTTTCTCCGTCCAATGAGGGCGGAGGGGTGTTTGCCATGAGTCTGGTCCATCTGCCGCGATTGTCGTTCCTGGCCGTCCTCGCCGGGGTGTCCCTGTTGCTGCTCCCGCTGCCTGCCGACGCCCAGGTCCGCGAGGGGTCCTTCGAGCGCACGCTCCAGGTGACGGGCGCCGTCGACCTGGACGTGCAGTCGGGGTCGGGCCGGATCCTGGTCTCGCCTGGCGCCTCCGGCACCGTGCGGGTGTCCGCCCGCATCCGGGGCGACAACGCCTGGTTCTCCGCCGCCGATGTCGAGAAACGGATTCGCCAGATCGAGCAGAACCCGCCCGTGGACCAGCAGGGCAACGTCATCCGGATCGGCCGGTTCGCCGACGAGGACCTGGTCCGCAACATCTCGATCAGCTACGACATCACCGTGCCGGCGCAGACGAAACTGGGCGCCCGGACCGGCTCGGGCAGCATCGAGGTCGGGGCCATCGCGGGCCCGGCCTCGCTGAAGAGCGGGTCGGGCAGCGTCACCGTCGGCCGTGTCGGCGGCCAGGTGGACGTATCGACCGGATCGGGCAGCATCGAGGTGGAGGGCGCCGCGAGCCTCGAGGCGCGGTCCGGAAGCGGTTCAATCCGCGCCAGCGCCGTGGCCGGCCCCGCGTCGGCCAATGCCGGGTCTGGCAGCATCACCCTTGCGCAGACCGGCAAGGGCGACGTGGCCGCGACGACCGGCTCGGGCAGCATCCGGCTGACGGGCGTCGATGGTGGGGCCCGCGTCAAGAGCGGCAGCGGCAGCATCCGCATCGACGGCCGGCCGTCGGGACCGTGGTCGGTCCACGTCGCATCGGGCGGCATCACGCTGACCCTGCCGCCGGACGCCGCGTTCGATCTCGACGCGGAGAGCAACTCGGGCAATATCGACTCGGTGCACCCCGTCACGATGACGGTCACCGGCAAGGTGGACAAGCGCCACGTCGTGGGCAAGGTGCGCGGCGGCGGTCCGCTGGTCGACGTGCGCGCGTCCTCCGGCGACATCACGATCCGGTAGTTCCGGCGCGCCCGGCCCGGCGGGTCGACCTCTGCGCGCGTCCGATCTAGAATCGTCACGACGCGAAGCACTCCGGCTTCGCCCTGCTCGTGATCTGCCCCGGCGCCGAAGGACACCCCGTCGCGATGAGCCCGTTACCCCGTGGCACCATGGGGCGCGTACTCGAGGTGGATCTCGCCTCGCGCACCGCCCGCACCCTTCCGCTCGACGAGCGCCTGTCCCGGCTGTTCCTGGGCGGGCGCGGCCTCGGCACGGCGCTCCTGGTCGAACGCGTGCTGCGCCTGCGCGATCGATACGGCGACCCGTTCCGGGATCTCGACCCGCTGGGGCCGGACAACCCCCTCGTCATCAGCACCTCGCCGGCGAACGGCACGACCGTGCCGACCAGCGCCCGGTTTCACGCCAGTTTCAAGTCGCCACTGACGGGCGGCATCGGCTCCACCAACAGCGGCGGCCGCTGGGGTGTCGAGTTCAAGCGCACGGGCCACGATGCGCTGATGGTTGTGGGGCGGTCGGCCGAGCCCGTGGTCCTCTTCATCGATGCCGGCGGGGCCAGGTTCGACGCGCCGCCCGACGCCGATCTCGACGACGTGGAGGCGGTGACGACGGCGCTGGAATCGCGGTACGGCCGCGGGGTGCGGGTGATGACGGTCGGCGCAGCGGGCCGGCGCCAGGCGCGCATCGCCGCGATCATGAACGATCGGGGCCGGGCCCTCGGCCGGGGTGGCGGCGGAGCGGTGTTCGGCTCGAAGAACCTCGTCGCCATTGCCGTTGCCGGAACGGCACGCGTCGAGACGGCGTCGCCCGAGGCGCTGCGGCCCACGAACATCAGCGGGTCGGTGTACAAGGCGCATGCCAAACTGCGGGTGGGCAAGCTGACCAAGCCACCGGAGCAGTTCGGGATCCTGCCGTCGATGGGCACGGCCGGCCTGCTCGGCATGCTGTCGCAGTACGACGAACTCATTCACTGCAACTTCCGCGACACCAGCCACGTGCCGGAGCAGATCGAGCGGATCGGCGGCGAGGCGCTGGCGTCCCACCCGGCCATCAGGGTGAAGCGCCGCGCGTGCCACCAGTGCCCGATCGGCTGCACGCGCGACACCGAGATCGTCGATGACCACGGCGCCGTCGTGGATCGCGGCGAGGGGCCCGAATTCGAGACCGTCGCGATGCTGGGGTCCGACCTCGACGTGTACGACCTCGCGCCCATCACGGAAGCCAACTACCTGTGCAACCGGTACGGCCTCGATACGATCTCCGCGGGCGGCACGATTGCGGCGCTGATGGAGATCTACGGGGTGGCCCGGGGCCGCCAACCGGAGGACCGGACGGCGGGGGAACGCGCACTGGTGGCCGACGTGGCGGCGTTTACGGTGGCGGCTGCGGCAGGCGGCGGGGAGGCGGCTGCGGCGTTCGAGCCCGTGTTCGGCAACGCGCGCGCGCTCGGGCCGCTGGTGCGGGCGATGGCCCTCGGGGACGGTGACCTCGGGCGCGCGCTGGGCTCGGGCTCGAAGCGCCTGGCCGCGCGATACGGCCATCCCGAAGCGTCGATGGCCGTGAAGGGCATGGAAATCCCGGCCTACGATCCGCGGGTCACGTGGACCCAGGCGTTGTCCTACATGCTGGCGCCGCGCGGGGGGTGCCACCTGCAGGGCGGGTACTCGGCGCCGATCGCGTTCTGCGCCGGCTACGGCGAGTTCCCCGGCATGAAGTCCGAAGGTGCGGCCATCGTCGCGCGCAACTTCGCCTACCAGAACACCGCGTTCGACGTCATGGGCGTGTGCGCGTTCGCGGGCTTCTCGGTGACCCTCGACGAGTACGCGAACATGCTCAACGACGTCACCGGCCTGGCCCTGAAGGCGAACGACCTCGAGACGGTGGCGCGGCGCGTGTTGACGCTGGAGCGCCTCTTCAACCTGCGCTGCGGCTTCACGCCGGAGGACGACTGGCTGCCTGCCCGGTTCTACGACGACCCGATCCCTGTGGCGGAGGGGCCGGCGGTGTGCCCGGCCGACGAGTTCCGCGCCATGCGGGCGGAGTACTACGACGCGATCGGCTGGGACGAACAGGGCGTGCCGCGGGCGGGCTCGATCGCCGACCTGGAACTCGGGGACATGCTCGGCGGGGACGGCCCCGCCGCGCCAGCCGGTGCGGCGGCGGCGCGGCACGCGCACGCCGCGGGGCGGACGACATGAGCGGCCATGTCGCCTCGGGCGCCCAGGCGGTGTACCCGCTGATGCGCGATACCGGCCGCGCCATCATGCTGACGCGGGGCAACAACACGCACAGCGGCAACCTGGCGCTGCGCGACCCGGGCGACCGGGACGGCTTCTACATCACGGCGTCGGGCTCGCAGATTGGCGCCCTGGTGCCCAGCGACGTCGTGCCCGTCCGGTTCGCGCGGGTGAGCTGGGGCGACGGTCGCGCGTCGACCGAGTCGACCGTCCACCGGAAGATCCTGTCGATCCCGGGCGTGGAGGCGTCGATCCACGCCCACTACCTCGCGGCCACGGCCGTGTCGTTCGACACGAAGGAGGCGCAGAACTTCCTCGTGTACGAAGGCGAGGCGCAGGGCATCGACGAGTTCTCGTTCGTGCCCGTCGATCGGACCGGCGCGTGGCTGCTGGGCAAGGTGCCGTCGGGCGCCTACCGCGAGCCCGTGGGTTCGAAGGAGATGGAAACGCGGATCCCGCGCTACCTGGCGGCGTCGCGCGCGACGATCGTCAAGGGGCACGGCCCGTTCGTGCGCGGCGGATCGCTCGAGGAGTGCCTGCACGTGCTCGGCGTCGTCGATGCATCGGCGAAGCTCCTCCAGGCGGCCCGCCTGCGGGGCGTGGACACGACGGCGCTGGCGCGGCGGATCCTCGAACGGGGCCCGCAGGCCTGGTACCCGATGGCCGTGCGCCCGTTCGATCCGGCGGCCTGCGGGACGCACGACACCCGCGACGAGGCGACGATCCGCGCCTTCCGGGAGCGCGCGCTGTTCAATTTCGTCCAGGGCATCAGCCCGTACGGCACGGGCTCGATGAGCGAGAAGATCACCGAGCACGAGATGCTGTACTGCCCGATGGCCGCCGCGCCGGAGGGGTTCGATCTCACCATCCGACGGCTCCCGATCGATGCGGTCGCTGGCGACGACTGGGAGCTGGCGTTCCACAAGACGCTCTATCGCGACACCACGAACAAGGCCTGCATCATCACCCAGAGTCCCCTTGCGTCGGCGGAGGCGCTGGCGGTGCTGGCCGAGCGGTACGGCATGGACGCGCTGCTGCGGCCGGCGTCAGTGACCATCGACTACGCCGACCATGCGGACCACCCGGTGGTGAAGCCGATCGACGCCGAGGCCGTGTACCTGAACCCGCGCGTGGGGCTCTGCCGGTGGGATGCGCCGGCCGGCGCGGTGCTCGACATGCTGCGCTGGCACAAGGGTGCGTGTTTCGTCGCCGGCGTCGGCGTGATTGGCGCGGGCAAGGTCACGCTGGAACAGGCGGCGCACCACGTGGCGTCGGGCGAGAGCATCGCGCGGTTCCGGCAGGGCGTGCACCTCACGCACCTGCTGCGCGGCGG
>CAYNDV010000046.1:28469-31011 GCA_964396055.1 uncultured Vicinamibacterales bacterium
TCGAAGATGCTGCCGATGACCTCGGGGGCGATGCCGGACCCCGTGTCGGAGACGGCCAGCATCACATGCGGCCCGGCCGCCGCGTGCGGATGAGCCGCCGCAGCGGCGTCGTCGATCGTGACGTTCGCCGTCTCGATCCGCAGTCGCCCGCCCGCCGGCATGGCGTCGCGGCTGTTGACGACGAGGTTCATCAGCACCTGGCGGACCTGGCTCGGATCCGCCTTGACGAGTCCCAGCGCCGGCTCGAGCGCCGTCGTCAGCTCGATGTGCTCGCCGACGAGCCGGCGCAGCATCCGGGTGACGTCCTCGACCACCTCGTTCACGTTCAGGATCCGGGGCTGGACGACCTGCTTCCGGCTGAACGCCAGCAGTTGCTGCGTGAGATTGGCCGCCTGCCCGCCGGCGTCCGCGATCTGGCCCACCTGCGCCCGCTGGTCGTCGGTCAGGCGGTCGTCGGCCTGCAGCATGTCGGCGTAGCCGTTGATCACCGTGAGCAGGTTGTTGAAATCGTGCGCCACACCGCCCGCAAGCCGGCCGACAGTCTCAATCCGCTGCGACTGCTGCAGTTGCTCGGCGAGCCGCGCACGCTCGGCCTCGGCGAGCCGCGCGCGGTGGCTCTGGTGGCGGATCCGCAAGGCGAGCCAGCCGGTCAGGAGCAACAGCGACAGCGTGCCGGCCGTGACGAACGCGAGATTCCGCTCGCGCCGCCGGGACTGGACGAGCGCGGCGCTCTGTTCGATGCTGCGGGCGGTGATGGAGGTCCACCGGCCCACGAGCAGGGTCAGCGTGCCATCGTCCGACATGTCCGAGATGGCGTCGCGCAGTTCGTCGGCGACGCCGGCCGCGGCGAAGGTCGACCCGATGCCCAGTTGCGAGCGCGAGGTCGGCACGGAGATGGCCCGCAGCCGCACGCCGGAGCAGTTCGCGCCGTTCATGAGGGCCGAGACCACCGCGAATTCGTCCATGTAGACGGCGTCGACAGCACCGCGGCACACCCGCTCGATCAGCGCGTGGGGATCTTCCACGACGGACAACTGCGCCCCGGGGAGCGCGGCGCGGATCAGGCGTTCGGTCAGCGGCAGGCCGTTGTGGGCGACCGACGCGCCGTCGAGGTCCTGCTGCCTGGTGAAGGGCCGCTCGGCGCGCACGATCAGGCGGGCTTCGCTCTCGCGGTACGGCTCGGTGAAGTGCAGGAAGGCCTTCCGCTCTTCACGGATCGTCATGATCGGCCACAGATCCACGCTGCCCGTGCGCAGCGCCCGTTCGGAGCTCTGCGCCTGATACATCCATCGCAGCCGGATGCCCGTCCGCCGGGCGGCCTCGTTGAGGACATCAACCGACAAACCCACCGGATTTCCCTGGGCATCCGGAAGGTGAAACGGCGGATCGTTCTCGAACCCAATCGTGTACACGCGTGCGTGGACGACCGTGCGGCGCACGATCCCGATCCCGGACACGATGCCCAGGACCACCAGGCCGCCGATGGCGAGGAGCGACGCACGTCTCATGCCGGCGGGCTTCGGCGCATCAGCTCCGCAGGCGCAGGAAGCTGTCGAGATTCGCCTTGAGCGCGTCGAGCGGCGGCGTGCCTTCGCGCTCGTATTCGATGATGTACCACTCGATCCCGCCGACGGACTCGACGGCCGTCATGATGCCGGGCCAGTCCAGTTCGTCGCTGCCGATGTAGGCGTTCGGTGAGGCCTTCGAGAACGGTTTCACGTGCATGGTGACCGTGCGTCCCGCATTGCGCCGCACGAGATCGACCAGGCCCACGCCACTCAGCTCGGAGGCGTTGCCGGTGTCGAGCTGCAGGATCACGTCCTTCATGGTCGCGTCGGCGAACCGATTCCACCAGTACTCGCCGTCGATGCGGTTGAAGTCCGCGAAGTGGTTGTGGTACCCGACGCGCATCTTGTGCGGCCGGACCTTCACGGCCGCCTCGTTGACGGCGTCGGCGGTCCTCTTCAGGAGGTCGGCGGACGAGTAGGTGGCTTCCGGCAGCGAACGAATGATCAGGCAGGAATTGCCGATCGCCTGGTTGAACTCGACGGAGGCGGCGAGCTTGTCGCCCTGCAGTTCGGCGAGCGTGTGATGGAAGCCGCACGCCTTGAGACCGGCGGCGTCCAGGTGCTTCCGCCATTCGGCGCCCGGGCGGCCGAAGGCGTTTTCGAGTTCAACGCCCTCGTATCCCGCGGCAGCCAGCGCCGCCAGCGTGGCCGGGATATCGGCCGCGAGCTGCTTGCGCACGCACCACAGCTGGGTGCCGATCGGGATCTTCTTCCACGCGGCCCGTGCCGCCACGGGCAAGGGTGGCGCGCAGAAGGCCGCAGCCGCGGTCGCGCCGCCGAGTTTCAGGATGTCGCGTCGGGTGGGGTTCGTGCGCATCAGACCGTCCTTTCGGCTGCGCGCATCGTACGACGGGTTCACCGGCGCCCGCAACTCCCGCTCATGCCGCCACCTCGGTGCGGCCGAGTTCCCTCACCCTCGCCTCCACGTCGTCGATCACGTGGTCGGGCGTGGAGGTGCCGGCGGTGAGCCCGAG
>CAYNDV010000047.1:0-2656 GCA_964396055.1 uncultured Vicinamibacterales bacterium
GCCCCACGCCCCACGCCCCACGCCCCACGCCCCACGCCCCACGCCCCACGCCCCTCTAGCCCCCCAGGTCTCTGGCCACGTCGAAGGCCGGATCCGTGCGCGCCAGATCGAGGCTCTGGCGGATGGCCGCGTCGCCCAGGCCCCGTGCGCGGAGGGCGGCTTCGACCGACTGCCGGACGTCTTTCCGCGTCTGCGCGAGTTTGCGCGACACGGTCGCTTCGGACTCGCCCACCAGGCGGCCGATGGCCGCCAGCGTCATGCTCCGGCCGTAGTACAGCCCGAGGCGCAGCCGGTCCCGCGCGTCGAGGCCATCGAGCGCCACCCGGAACTCGCGCTGCACGATCGGCAGGAGCCGGTCCCGATCGACGTCCGGCAGGTCCGGAGGCGAGGCTGGTTCGGCCGGGGTCCCCGGCTCTGGCAGCGGATCGACGCGCCTGGCCTCGCGGGCGCGGTCGACCAGGCGCTGGGCGACGACCGCCTTGAGCCACCCGGCCAGGGTGCAACGCCCGTGGTAGTAGTCGAACAACGAGCGGCGCCGTCCGTCCCGCTCGGTGGTGCCGAACAGGTCGGCGTACAGCGAGTCCGCCACGTCATGTGCGGCGTCGGGCGGCGCGTGGCGTGCGGCCACTCTCAGGAGGATCGGCCTGAATTCGCGGACGAAGTGCGCCCAGGCCCCGTCGTGGCCGGCCGCGCACGCAACGGCCAGCGCCAGGTCCGCCACGTGCAGCGACTCGAGGCAGGCCGCGACGTCGGGGGGCGAGGGCCATCTGGATCCGAATCGCCCGGTCACGCTGCGCTCGAGCGCCGCAGCGAAGTCAGGCAGGCTCACGCCCCAGCGCGCCGCTCCCGCCCGGGCGTGCGCCCGTCGTGCCGCCTCGGCCGGCAGCGGCGCCGTGACAGGGTCTGGTGTCATGCCCTCCTGGACCGGGGCCCCGGCGGACGGACGCCAACCGCGGGGCTAGCCCTTACACGCCGCCTCGACGTCGGCCACCGTCTTCGGAATCGGCTGACCGAGCACCCGGTTTCCCGTCTCGGTCACGACCACGTCGTCCTCGATGCGGTACCCGCGGGCGCCCCGGTACTTCTCGACCTCCGCGTAGTTGATGAAGGCCTCGTGCTGCTTCCCGGCTTTCCACTGATCGATGAGCTGCGGGATGAAGTAGAGGCCCGGCTCGACGGTCAGCACGAACCCGGTCTGCAGCGTCCGGCCCAGGCGGAGGTAGCCCGTGCCGAACTGCGTGCTGCGCTCCACGCCCGGCTCGTAGCCCACGTACGCTTCGCCGATGTTCTCCTGGTCGTGCACGTCGAGGCCCAGCATGTGCCCGAGCCCGTGCGGGAAGAACAAGGCGTGGGCGCCGGCGGCCACCGCCTCGTCGACGTCGCCCTTCATCAGCCCGACGGCCTTGAGGTCCGCGGCGAAGCTCTTCGCCGCCAGCAGGTGCACGCTCTTGTAGGTCACCCCGGGCTTGATCGCGCCGAGGGCGGTCATCTGCGCGCGGAGGACCATCTCGTAGATCGCGCGCTGCTGCGGGGTGAACGTGCCGCCCACCGGAATCGTGCGCGTGATGTCGGACGCGTACTTGTTCGTGGTTTCGACGCCCGAGTCGAGCACCATCACGTCGCCGGCCGCCAGCTGGTTGCCGTGGTGGTGGTTGTGCAGCGTCTCGCCGTGCACGGAGCAGATGATCGGGAACGACGGATCGCAGTTGCGCGCCTTCGCGAGGCGGAGGATCTCCGCGACGATCTCGTACTCGTACTTCCCGGGCTTCGCCGCCGCCATCGCCGCCAGGTACATCTCGCGCGACACGTTCACGGCACGCTCGATCTCGGCGACTTCCCCGGCCGACTTGATGTTCCGCTGGGCCACCACGGCTGTGTGGAGGGCGTCCGACCGGTAGGCGGCCACCATCGACGGCTTGAGTCCGAGCAGGTTCGTGATCTTCAGCGTGTGTTCCGTCCGGTAGGGCTGCAGGAAGTGCACCCGCCGCCCCTGCTTGACGGCCGCGAGGAGGTCGCCGTCGAGCTGCGCGAGCGGCGCGCTGGCCCCGATGCCGGCCGGCCGGCAGTAGTCCGCGATGGTCGGCTGCGGGCCCGTCCAGACGATGTCCGCCACCGTCAGGTCGTTGCCGTAGAGCGTTTCCGTGCCCGCGTCCACGTCGAGCACCGCCGCCAGGCCGGGCTGATCGACGGCGAAGAAATAGAGGAACGTGCTGTCCTGGCGGAAGTGGTACGTATTGGCGGCGTAGTTCATCCCCACTTCGTCGTTGCCGAGCAGGAGGACGAGACCCGACCCCACATCCTTCATCAGTTGCTGACGGCGCGCGCGGTACGTGGCTGCGTCGAACATGGTGTCTCCCTTGAATCGCCGGAGCGTGCAACGGTGCAGGGGCATTATATGTCCGGGGCGTGGGGCTCGCGACTCGAGGCTCGGGACTCGAGGCTCGGGGCTCGGGGCTCGGGACTCGGGACTCGGGGCGTGGGCGAATCGTGCGCGGGCCGGGCGGCGTCTCAGCATGAGAGGGTGGTGCGTCGATCCTCGGGAGAGATGCCGTGAACATGAAGCTGGTGGCCCTCGTGGCCGTGATTGTCGTTGGCGCAGGCGTGGGCCTGTGGGCGCGACGGACGTTCTTCGGCCAGCCGGTCACCTACCGGCCGG
>CAYNDV010000047.1:2756-30668 GCA_964396055.1 uncultured Vicinamibacterales bacterium
GTGGGCCTGTGGGCGCGACGGACGTTCTTCGGCCAGCCGGTCACCTACCGGCCGGCGGCGGGCGAGGGGTCGTTGTACGCGCTGAAAACCAAGAGCCTGTCCGGGCAGCCTGTCGACCTGGCTGCCTACGCCGGCACCGTCACGCTGGTGGTCAACGTCGCCTCGAAGTGCGGGTACACCCCGCAGTATGACGGACTGGAGGCGCTCCACCGCGAGCTGGCGCCACGCGGATTCGCCGTGCTGGGATTCCCGAGCAACGACTTCGGGGGTCAGGAGCCAGGCACGGCCGAGGACATCCAGGCGTTCTGCCGGACCACCTACGGCGTCACCTTCCCGATGTTCGACAAGGTGGTGACGAAGCCGGGACCGGATCAATCGCCGATCTACACCTTCCTGGGCCAGTCCGGGTCGCTGCCCCAGTGGAACTTCAGCAAGTACCTGGTCGGCCGTGACGGCAGGGTCAGGGCGTTCTACCCCAGCCGCACGTCGCCCGACGACCCCGCGCTGCGCGCGGCCATCGAAGACGCGCTCGCGGGCCGCATCGAGTAGCCCCCGGCTGCGCGTGGCGCGCGCCGGGGCCGGACCGCCAGGCTGACGCCTCCCGCCCGACTACCACACGCTCCCGCCGCCGGCGCCCTGCAGGCGCCGCGCGCGCTCGAGCGCCGCCTGGACGTGCGGGACGATGTTCTCCGCGCCGATCCGCTCGACAAACTCGGGCCGAGCCAGGAACCGCGCCGGCTGCTGCCGTGCGCCGCAGAGCAGAAGCGTGCGCCCGGACTTCGCGATCCGGTCGTGAAACTGCTCGAGCGCGTGCATGCCGGTGGCGTCGATGGCCGTCATGTTGCGCAGGCGCAGGATGACGACGCGGTTGTAGTAGGTGAGGTCGGCGGTCTCCTCGGCCAGCTTGTCCGTGGTGCCGAACAGAAACGGGCCGTGGATGCGCAGGATGGTCACGTAGGGCGGAATGAACTTGTCCTGCAGCACGTGCGGCCGGCCACGCTCGATGTAGTGGTGCGTGACAGGCGCCACGGTGGTGGTCTGCGACACGCGGTACACGTACAGCAGGGCGGCCAGCACCATCCCCACTTCGACGGCGACCGTGAGGTCGGCCACCACGGTGAGGACGAACGTCAGCAGCCACACCGTCTTCTCGGGCAGGTCCATCTGCAGGATGGTGCCGATTTCCCGCCACTCGCCCATGTTGTAGGCCACCACGAACAGCACGGCCGCCAGGGTGGCCATGGGGATGTGCGTGGCCAGCGGCGCGAGCACCAGGACGATCAGGGCCACGGTCAGGGCGTGCACGAGGGCGGCCACGGGCGTGCGCGCGCCCGATCGGAAGTTCGTCGCGGTCCGCGCGATCGCGCCCGTCACGGGGATGCCGCCGACCATCGGCACCACGATGTTGGCGGTGCCCAGGGCGATGAGTTCCGCGCTCGAGTTGTGGCGGTCGCCGATCATCGTGTCGCCGACCACGGCGGACAGCAGGCTCTCCAGGGCCGCCAGCAGCGCCACGGTGATCGCCGAGGGCAGGAGCGGCAGGATGAGATCCGGCCGGAGGTTCGGAATGTCCCACGCCGGCAGCCCCGAGGGGATGCGCCCGAACAACGACCCGACCGTCGTCACGTCGAGATCCAGGATCCAGACGGCCGCCGTGCCGGCGATCAGGGCCACGATGGATCCCGGCAGGCGTTTCACGAGGCGGGGCACGATCAGGATCAGCGCCAGCGACGCGACGCCCACGGCCAGCGCCTGCGGGTTCAGGGTGTGCAGCCGGGACCAGACCTGTTCCATCCGCTCGAAGAACTCGCTCGGGTTCGTCTTCATGCGCAGGCCGAGGAAGTCACGGATCTGCGTCGAGGCGATGAGCAGGGCGATGCCGTTCGTGAAGCCGATCACGACGGGACGGGGAACGAACTTCACGGCGTTGCCGAGACCGGTCAGGCCCAGGAACAGCAGGATGACGCCCGCCATCACGGTGACCATCAGCAGGCCGGACAATCCGTGCTGCGTGATGATTCCGGCGACGATGACGACAAATGCCCCCGTCGGGCCGCTCACCTGGATCTTCGAGCCGCCCAGCAGGGCCGCGATGAACCCGCCGATGATGGCGGTGTAGAGCCCCGCCTGCGGCGTCACGCCCGAGGCGATGCCGAACGCCATCGCGAGCGGCAGGGCCACCATCCCCACCGTGAGGCCAGCCAGCAGATCGTGTTCGAAGTCCGTTCTGGTGTAGCCGGGCAGGCACTCGAGGAGCTTGGGCCGCCACGCCGCCCATGGGAGTCGCTGGAGCAGGTTGCGCACGGGAGCATGGTACTCGGGGCCAGGGGCCAGGGGCTAGTCAAGGGACATGGGACATGGGGCATGGGGATCGGGATCGGGGCGCCGGACGCCGGGCCAGCGAAACGGAGTTCCGGTCCCGGTCGTAGGTGGTTGGGATAGGATGGGCATCCCGGCGCCCGCCGGTCCCGGTGGTCACCCCCCCGCAACCCGTCAGAGGAGGAACGCGTTCATGCGCCATTCCCGCTCGTTGGTCATCATCCTCACCATCGTCGCCCTGCTGGGTCTGGCCGTCGCCGAGACGGCGGCCCAGGCCCTGAGCCCGGAGTTCCTGAAGGCCTTTCCCTTCCGCGCGATCGGCCCGACGCGCCAGAGCGGCCGGTTCGTGGACGTCGCCGTGCCGGAGCAGCAGCCGCACACCATCTACATGGCCACCGGGTCGGGCGGCCTGTGGAAGTCGGTGAATGCCGGCATCAGCTGGGAACCGATCTTCGACAACCAGCCGGTCATCTCCATTGGTGACATCGCCGTCGCGCCCTCCAATCCGAACATCGTCTACGTCGGCACGGGGGAGCACACGGCCTCGCGGAGCACCTACTGGGGCGATGGCGTCTACAAGTCCACGGACGCGGGCAAGACGTGGGCGAACGTGGGCCTGGCGCAGAGCTTCCACATCGGGCGGATCGTGGTCGATCCGAAGGACCCGAACATCGTCTACGTGGCGGCCCTCGGCAAGCTGTACGCCGACAACGAGGAGCGCGGCGTCTACAAGACGATCGACGGCGGGAAGACCTGGACGAAGTCGCTCGACGTGAAGATCGACGGCCGGGCCATCGGCGCCTGCGAACTGGTGATCGACCCGAAGAACCCGAAGATCCTCTATGCGGCCACCTACGACAAGGAACGCAAGCCCTGGACGTTCAACCTGGGCGGGCCGGGCAGCGCGATCTACAAGACAGTGGACGCCGGCAAGAGCTGGACGAAGCTGACCACGGGCCTGCCCGGGGGCATGATCGGCCGCATCGGCCTCGACATCTACCCGAAGAACCCCCTCATCCTCTACGCCAACATCGAGAACGCCAACAAGCCCAACGTCTCCGACGCGGACCGCCTGAAGGAACTGCGTGAGGGCAGGTCGAGCGACGGGATGATCGGCGAGGAGGTCTACCGCACGGACGATGGCGGCAGGACGTGGCGGAAGGTGAGCCCGGACAAGCAGCGCATCGGAGGCCAGCCGGGCTACTACTACCAGCAGATCCGGGTCGACCCGAACGACGCGAACCACGTGTACGTGCTGACCGTCGGCGTCACGCACTCCACCGACGGCGGCAAGACCTGGTCGTCGCCCTTCCGGTTCGGCGGCGACAACCACGCGATGTGGATCAACCCGGCGAACTCGAACCACATCATCCTGGGCTACGACCACGGGATGGGCATCACGTACGACGGCGGCAGGAACTGGTACCACCCGGACGAACTGCCGCTGGCGCAGTTCTACGCCATCGGGTACGACATGCAGGTGCCGTACAACGTCTACGGCGGCCTGCAGGACAACGGGTCCGTGCGCGGCCCGAGTTCGATGCGCGGCGGCCGCCCGATTCCCTTCGAGGCGTGGCAGACGGTCGGCGGCGGCGACGGGTTCTACAACGTGGTCGATCCCACCAACCGCTACCTGTACAACGCGTCGCAGTTCGGCTCGATCCAGCGGACCGATCTCTACACGGGCGAGGTGAAGTCGATCCGGCACACGGACACCGCACTGCGCTACCAGTGGATGTCGCCCATCCTGGTGTCGCCCCACAACGGGGACACCATCTACCAGGGCGCGAACAAGCTCCTGAAGTCCACCAGCCGGGGCGACGGCTGGATCGAGATCAGCCCCGACCTCACCACCAACGACACGTCGAAGCTGACGACGGGCAAGGGCGGTGACGGCAACATCCAGTACTGCACCATCACCACGCTCGACGAGTCGGCCCTCGTCCGGGACCTGCTCTACGTCGGCACCGACGACGGCAACGTGTGGGTAACCAAGGACGCCGGGAAGAACTGGACGAAGCTGAACGACAAGATCCCCGGCCATCCGGGCCTGTGGGTCACCCGCGTCATCGCGTCGCGGCACCAGCCCGGCACGGCCTACGTCACGTTCAACGGCTACCGGTCGGACGACTTCAAGCCGTACGTCTTCAAGACCACCGATTACGGCCAGACCTGGGCGTCGATTGCGGGCAATCTGCCGAACAAGGCCATCAACGTCATCCGCGAGGACCCGGTCAACCCCAACCTCCTCTTCCTCGGCGTCGACTTCGGCCTCTACGTCACCATCGACGGCGGGAAGACGTGGACGGAACTGAAGAACAACCTGCCGACGCAGCCGGTTCACGATCTGCTGATTCACCCGCGGGATCGGGAGTTGATCGTCGGGACCCACGGCCGGGGGCTCTTCATCACCGACATCTCGGCGCTCCAGGACCTCAATCCGGCCGTGGCCGCGGCGAACGTGCACCTGTTCGACCCGAAGCCCGGCGTGAAGTGGGTGGTGCGGCGCCCGAACGTGACGGCCTACACGAACTTCAACGGCGAGAGCAACCCGAACGGCATCGTGATCACCTACCACCTGAAGGCGCCGGTCCAGGGCGACGTGCAGGTGAAGGTACTCAAGGGCACGTACGTGGTGGCCGAAACCAAGGGCACGAACAACGCCGGCATCAACAAGGTGTTGTGGAACCTGCGGTGGACCCCGATGTACCTCGGCCCGGCAACGGCGCCGCAGGGACGGGGCTTTGGCGGAATGGGCCAGGCGCAGGCCACGCCGCCGTTCCCGACCTTCGGCGGCACGACGCCTGCCGACGCGGGCGAGTACACGATTGTGGTCACCGCCGGAGGCACATCTGTGAAGACAAAGGCGCAGGTCCTCGACGACGTCTGGTTCGACAAGGCGTTCTAGGACATCGACCATTGGGCTGTTAGGCCATTGGGCCCTTGGGCGGGCCGGTGTATCCTGTCCCGACAGGATGGACCGGCCCGCTTGCTGCCGGTAATCTCTGCACGTTTCGCCCGCCGTTTTTGTGTTTTGTTCGCCAGACACAGGCTTTCATGGCAGACCACGAGTCCCCCCGGGGTCGTCGCGTCCGATTCGCCGGCTGGCTCGAACCGCGTCCCGTCGTGCGCCACGTGGTGGTGCTGGCGGGCTACCTGGCCGTCGCGCTGGCCTTCTCCTGGCCCCTTCCCCTGCGGCTCGACTCGGCGCTGACCGGACCGCCGACGGGTGACACGGGCGTCTACGTGTGGAACGTCTGGGTCTTCCAGCACGAACTGCTTGAACTCGGCAAGTTCCCGTACTCGACGAACTCGATCTTCTCGCTGGGTCCGCCGGTCGATTTCGCGCTGCACAACTACACCGCGTTCGCGGGCCTGCTCGGCGTACCGCTCGTGAGCCTGTTCGGCGTCGTGACGTCGTTC
This sequence comes from uncultured Vicinamibacterales bacterium, assembly GCA_964396055.1. Taxonomy (GTDB): domain Bacteria; phylum Acidobacteriota; class Vicinamibacteria; order Vicinamibacterales; family JAKQTR01; genus CAYJPV01. The sequence goes on from CAYNDV010000047.1 coordinate 8,499, forward strand.
AACGTCATCTACCTCGTCCTGATGGTGCTCACCGCCTACGGGATGTACCTGCTCGCCCGCGACGTCGCCGGCGACGGGGTGCCGGCGTGGCTGGCCGGCCTCGTCCTGGCCTTTTCGCCGGCGCTGGTGGCCCGGGGCACGGCGCACTTCAGCCTGGTGGCCGCCGCGCCCCTGCCGGTCTTCGCGTGGCTGCTGCGCGTGACGGCGCGGTCGGGCCGGCGCCACCACATGGCGGCGCTCGGCGCGACGCTGGCGTGGGCGGTCTACTGCGACCCGTACTACGGCGTGTACTGCCTGCTCATCGGCGCGTGGCACCTGGCCTCGACGGCGCTCTCGCTGGGCACGGCTCCTCCGCCTCGCCGGGCGCGCAACTGGGCCGCGCGGGGCACCGCCGTGTGGCTGGCCCTCTCCGTCGCCCTGGTGCTCGCGATCGCATCCACAGGCGGGACGACGTTGTCGGTCGGCGGGGTTTCCATCGGGCTGCGCACGCTCTACACCCCGATGCTGTCGGTCACCGCGGCAGCCATCGTCCTGTTCGTCATCCGGTTCCGGCCGCGGGTGCGGCTGGAGGTGACACCCGCATTCCGGACCCTCATCAGGCTGGCTCCCTACGGCGCCGCCACGGCGGTCGTCCTGCTGTCTCCCGTGCTGCTCAGCATGCTGCTGCGCCTCATCGAGGGCCGCTTCGTCTCGCCCACGGTCCTGTGGCGCACCAGCACGCCCGGCGTCGACCTGCTCGCCTACGTGCTGCCGAACCCGAACCACCCGCTGGTGCGGCCGTGGCTCGAAGGCTGGTTGACGGCGCAGAGTGGCGGGTTCGTCGAAAACGTGGCGTCGGTGCCGTTCGTCGCGCTCGCCGTCGTCGCGCTGGGCGGGCTCGCGTGGCGCGATCGGGGCAGCTGGTACTGGTTCGGCCTGGCCGCGCTGACGGCAGCGTGCGCCCTGGGTCCGTTCGTGCGCTTCGCCGGACTGAACCTCCACGTGCCGACGCCGTGGGCGTTGCTGCGCTACGTGCCGATCATCGATCAGGCGCGGGCACCGGCCCGGCTGACGGTGCTGGTCATGATGGCGGTGGCCGTGCTCTTCGCGCTGTCGCTGCAGGGACTGATGCAGCGTCGCCTCCGGTGGCGCGGCGCCTGGCTGGTGGCCGTCACTGTCGTGTTGGTGTTCGAACTGCTGCCCTCGCCCCGGCCGCTCTACCCGGCCACCGTCCCGTCCGTCTACGACGTGATCGCCCGCGACCCGCGGCCCGTACGCGTGCTGGAGCTGCCCTTCGGCGTACGCGACGGCCTGTCGTCGTACGGGAACTTCAACGCGTCGGCCCAGTTCCACCAGACCTACCACGGCAAGCGTCTCATCGGCGGCTACCTGTCACGGGTGTCGCCCAACCGCGTGGAGTCGGTGCGGCGCTTCCCTGTACTGAACGCGCTGATGCTGTTGAGCGAAGGCGCGCCCCTGCCGCCGGAACTCGAGGCGCGGGCGCACGACCGGGCCGATCGGTTCCTGCAGGAAGCCCGTGTCGGGTACGTCGTGGTGGCGCATCGCCGGACGCCGGCGGCGCTCGTGGACTTCGCGATTCGCCGGTTCGATCTCGAACTGCTCGCGCAAACCGACACCCGCACGCTGTACCGGCCGCGCCAGAGCACGTCACGCGCCTGGATGGACGGCCCGGCACTGGGCAGCCGGCACTGACCGGAGTCGCCACGCCACCTCACCAGTGCTCGATGTCGTCGTGCTCGACGTTCTCGGGCTCGGCCACCCGGTCCGACACCCAGCGGGCCACGGCGTCCCGGCTGCCGAGGCCGACCGCCAGCGCGGCCGCCAGCGTGGCCCCGCCAATGAGGATCAGCAGCACCGCCGGCACGATGGACCCCCCGATCCCCAGATGATCGAGGGCGACGGCCGTGGCCAGGACGATGATGGCGGCGCGGGTCAGGGTGGACAGCAGCCTCGCCGGCCGGACGCCGCGGTTGACGGCGCCGATGAGCACCCGTCGTTCGACGAAACGCGCGGCGATCATGCCGGCCGCGAAGATTCCGATGCCGACGGCCAGGTGCGGCACGTAGAGGAAGAACCGGCGTGTGAGGTCCGACGCCAGCGCGGCGTCCAGCGCGTAGAGGATCAGGCCGGCCGTGACCAGGGCGAACAGCGCCTGGACGAACCGCACGGCCAGGGCGGTGACGCTCAGGATGCCGGCGCGCTCGAGCCACAGCGAGATCCCCATCCGGTTGGCCCGTCGCTCGACCGACGACCGCCGCAGCAGCAGACGGGCCACCCGCCCCGCGATCCAGGTGAGGGCCAGCCCGAGGCCCAGGAACAGCAGGCTCGCAATCAGGTTCGGCAGCACGACGAGGCACTGGCTGGCGAACTGATTCCACGCCTGCGAGAGAATCTGCTGAATCACCTGTCCCATGGCTTCTCCTTCCCGTGTCCACGCGGGACGGGCGTCAACGCCGCCGGTCCCACCGGCGGCGCAGGTCGTCCCGGCCCGCCTCGAATGCGCTGCAGACCCGTTCCAGGCGGTCTTCCACTTCCGCCACCCCCGCCTCCTGCAGGTCCAGCACCATCGACGCCACGCGTCCCATGTAGAGCGGCAGGCTGGATCGGAGCAGATGGTCCCGATCGATCGTCCGGTGATGGTGCGCCGCCGCCAGGCTGTGGACGATCCGCACCCAGAGGTCGTCCTCGAAGGCGAAGCGCCCGCCGTCAGGCGCGGCAGCACGCCGCAGACTCGCGAGGTCGGCGGCGTCGAAGACCGGCTCCCAGACCCCGGCCAGGTCCGCCACGCCGCGGCGGTAGTGGCCGATCATCCGCTCGACGTCGACGCGAACCGGGTCCAGCCCGACGGCGTACGGGAACCCGAACAACGGCACGTCGCGCGAGCCCGACACGCTCCGCCAGACCGCTTCGTGGGTTTCCATGAGACTGAAGACCGTGCCCACCACCTGCACGAGCATCGCGCTCAAGTCGGACCCGGGGTCCTTGGGATCGTGCAGCTTGGCGCCGAGATACGCCTGGCAGACACGGAACCCGCCGCAGATCGCCGTCGTGGTCATCCAGATGTCCACGCCGAACCGGGCGACGTCCGTCTCCCACACGGGCTGCGCCAGGAAATGGCGGAACACGGCCGCCGACAGGCCGAAGTCGCCGCCGATAGGTTGCCGCACGCGCTGCCCGTAGAGCGCCCGCGTCAACGGGTAGACCACGTTGTTGGTGATCGTCCCGTCGAACTTGTGGCGCTGGTAGAACGGCGACACATAGTCGAAGCCGTGCTCGAGGACGGGCGCGAGCAGCAGGTGGATCCACTCCGGGGTGATGCTCCGCAGGTCGGCATCCACGACGACGCAGGCCGAGGCGCCGAGGCGATCCGCGGCGGCGAAAATCGTGCGGAACGCGCTGCCCTTGCCGGGGAGGCCGTGGTAGGGCACGCTGAACCGGAACACTGGATTGCGCGGCCGGGCGACGAGAACCACGGGGCCCGACGGGGCCGCCGCATCGGCCACCACGCCCTGGGTGCCGTCGGTGGATCCGCCGTCCGCGTTCAGGACCACGGCCCGCGCATCCGGGAAGTACTTCGCCAGTCCCAGTTGGGCCGCCTGGACCACGTGGCCGATCGTCCGCGCGTTCTGGTAGCTGGGGATGCCCACGACCACGTCGGCGCGGCCGGCTTCGGTCAACTGCGCGAGCACCTCCGAACCGAGCACGTCAGGGCGGCTCATACCCGGTGCTCCGCCCGGCCCGGGTTCAGCCGGCCGGCCTCCCAGTCGTCGAGGATGTGCGACACCGCGTGCGCCCACCCTGCGGGGCCGGGCCGTTCGGTCACGCGTGCCGTCGGCACCTTCCGGAGCAGGCGCCCGGCGGCATCCTGGTGATCGTTGCGGACGATGACGGGGAGATCGACAGCCCGCAGCAGCGCCACGTCGTTCGGCGCGTCGCCGAGGCCCACCATCGTGACCGGCCCGCGCCCGGCGAACAGCAGCCGCAGCACCTCGACAGCCATGCCCTTGTCGGTGTCGCCGGTCGCGTGGTGGTACCGCCCGCCCTGCACCGTCCGGAGGCCCCGGCGGTGGAGGGCCTTCAGGAGCCGGCTGCCGGCCGCCGGATCCGGATCGAGGATCCTGAAGGGCTCGTCGTATTCGCGAAGCTTGGCGAGTTGCGCCTGCAGCGGCGCGAGCCCGCACTCCCGCGTGATGTCGTCGACGCTCATGTCGGCGAAGCCGCGAATCAGCACGTTCTGGTCGCGCGCGGCGTCCCGCACGTGGGCCACCACCTCCGGGTAGGCCCAGCCCAGCTCGATCCGGATGCGTCCGCCGACGTGCTGGCCGAGCGTCTCGGCGCCGGCCCAGGACGACTCGGGCAGGTAGATGGCGCCGCCGTTCTCCGAGACGAAGGGCTCGTCGATGCCGAGTTGCGTCAGCAGCGCCTCGATCTCGGCGCGGGTCTTGCTCGAACACAGCACGAGCGGGACGCCGGCGCGGTGGAGGCGGGCCAGCGCCGGCTCCGCCGCCGCGAACGAGTAGGTGTCGGCGTCGAGCAGCGTCCCGTCGAGGTCGGACACAATCAGCAGCACGGCTCGGTTCCTTTCCGCTCACGCCACCGCATACTCGACGTCGTCGTCGTCGACGGCCCGGCGCAACTGGTCCAGCACGTCGGGCACGGCGGCGACAATCCGGTTCCAGTTCGGGATGAGCGGCGCCCCGAGCGGATCCTCGATGTACCGCCGGCAGGCTTCCCGCAGCGCCTCGGCGAAGGCGGCCACGGCGCCCTCCTCGCCGTGGCGGTCGAAGGTCAGGCCGTTGATGGCGGCGTCGGCGTGGTAGCGGCTGATCGTGTCCTCCGCCGTCCGGATGTACTGCACGAGCAGGGTCTGGAAGAGGCCCTCGGTGAACACGATGCCCTCGGCGGCCAGGGTGCGGATGAGGTGCTGCGCGATGTCGATCGACATCCGCATCAGGCCCTTCGATCGGTCATCCGCCGACAGATCCTGGTGCTTGTGGTCGTAGGTGGGGCACAGCTCGGTCTGGCAGACCCGGCGCAGGGCGCAGTTGCGGTGCACCTCCGCGAGCACGCCGACCTCGAGGCCCCAGTCCGAGGGAATCCGGTTCACCCGCGCGAGGTCGGCCTTCATGGCGAACTCCCCGGACAACGCATAGCGGAAGCTGTCCAGGTAGACCAGCAGCGGCTGGCGGCCGACGATGGCCTGCAGCGATCGGACCAGCGGCGTCATGAACAGGCGCGTCACGCGGCCGTTCATCCTGTCGCTGACCCGCGCGTAGTAGCCCTTCGCGAACTCGAACCCGAGGCTGGGGTGCACGATGGGATAACAGAGGCGCGCCAGCAGCTCGCGGTCGTAGGTGACGATGTCGCAGTCGTGGACCGCGACGACCGAGCAGCGCGCCTCCGCCAGCACCAGGCCGTAGGCGAGCCAGCACGCAAAGCCCTTGCCGGCCTGGGTCCGGATCAGCCCTTCGTCCATCAGCGGCTGCAGCACCGCCTGCACGCGGGGGCTGTCCAGCCACAGGATTCTCACCCGCCGCGGCAGCCGGCCGAACAGCGCCCTGGCCCGGTCCACGCCTTCACGCGACGCCCGGCCAAGGCTGACGACTGTCGTGTCGATGTAGTGAATCCGCCGCAGGTGATCGACGATGCGCGGCAGCGCCGGCCGGTCGAGTTCGTCGATCAGGCAGGGCAGCACGAGCGCGGTCGGTTCGGCAACGGTGTACCGTTCGAGTTCGCGCTCGAGACGATCCAGTTTGGCCCCTCCCAGCCGGTGGAGGGTGGAGACGACGCCCGTCTGGTAGAAGTCGGCCATGGATTCCCCTTCGATTCACGGTACCGCCCGGCTCGCGGCCGGGCCATCCCCGTCCGGGGGGATCCCGCCGGGAAAATGGCAGTAGGCCCTCCGCCCTCCAGACCGGTAGAATCCCGGTCGTGGCCCACGAACGGACCGTGCCGCCCGTGCCGCTCAGGCCCCGCCGATCGCGGACGCTCGCCGCGGGGCTCGGTGTCCGGGCAGCCCTGCTGGTCGGGTTCGGACTCCTGACGGTGCTGTGGCTGGCTGCCGTCATCGACCTGGCACTGAACATGCGGCAGGCCGATCGCCAGTTGGAGGTCATGACCGCACGGTTCATCGAAACGGAAGACGCGCTCCAGACCATCCGCACGAGCGTCCTGCTGGCCGCCATCGACTGGCGCGACGCGTTCCTCGACACCGACGCCGGGCACATCGAGGCGTACCGGGCTCAGATACACGACCACCAGCGGGAGTGTTCGCGCCTGCTGACGGACCTGCGCGCGGGCGAGGACGTGTGGATCGCCGCAGACGCGGTGAACGCCCTCGAACGGGAGGTCGAGGCGTACTGGGCGGGTGTCATTCCCCTGCTCGACATGGCACCGCTCCGGCAGGCCGCCGAGGCCAGGCGGGTCCTCAACGAACGCGTGATCCCCAAGCGGGCGCTCGTCGTGAACATCGTCCGCCAGGTGCAGCAGATGAACCGCGCCCGGTTCCAGCGCCAGCAACGCGAGACGGCCGATCTCTACCTGCGGGCCCGGACCCGCATGGCCATCACCGGCGGCATCGCCACCCTGCTCAGCCTCCTGGTGGGTGCCGTGGTGATCATCCACGTGGGCCGCCTGGAGCAGCGCCTGCGGAGCGAACTGGCGGCCAACGCGGAGATCACGGCCGATCTCCACCGCCTGTCGGCGCGCGTGGTGCGGGTGCAGGAGGACGAGCGACGGCAGATCGCCCGCGAACTCCACGACGAGGTGGGCCAGGCGCTGACGGCGGTCAAGATCCAGCTCTCGATGGTCCGCCGCCGGGTGGACGCCGCGCACTTCTCGGCGATCGACGAGGCCAGGCATGTCGTCGATGCCGCCCTGCAGTCGGCCCGCAGCCTGTCCCGGCTGCTGCACCCCCCCATGCTGGACGACATCGGCCTCGCGGCGGCCGTCGAGTGGTACCTGCGCGGGTTCTCGCAGCGCACCGGCGTCGCCGCCACCTTCGAGCACGCCGGCACCGAGCGCCGCGCCGCCCCGGAGATCGAGACCTGCCTCTTCCGTGTGGTGCAGGAGGCCACGACCAACGTGGCCCGCCACGCCGACGCGGCGGCCTGTCGGGTGTATCTCCAGCGCCTCCCGTCGAGCGTCGTGTTGACGGTGGAAGACGACGGCCGGGGCTTCGATCTGGCCGCGTCACCGTCGGGCGACGAAGCCGGCCTCGGCCTGCTCGGCATTCGCGAGCGGGTGGCGGGGTTCCGGGGAACGTTCCGTCTCGACAGTGCCATCGGTCGCGGCACGCGCCTCACGGTCGAGTTGCCGGCGCTGGACGCGCCAGCGCCGGCGCCGGAGTTGGCCTCAGACGCCGCAGGGACGACGACGCTCGCGGCTGACCCGCTCCCTCCCAAGGAGACACCCGATGGTCCGCATCCTGCTCGCTGACGACCACACGCTGGTCCGCCAGGGCCTGAAGCGTATCGTGGAGGAACACCCCGACTGGTCGGTCGTCGCCGAGGTCGGTGACGGACGCGAGGCGGTCCGCCAGGCGGTGGAACTCAGGCCCGACGTCGCCGTGCTCGACATCGGCATGCCGCAACTGAACGGCATCGAGGCGGCACGCCAGATCGTGAAGCGGGCGCCGGAGGTGCGGGTGCTCATGGTGTCGATGCACGCCGATGAAGCACACGTCGTGCAGGCCGTCGAAGCCGGCGCCACGGGGTACCTGCTGAAGGACTCGGCCGACACGGACCTGGTGGATGCCGTCACGGCGGCCATCCGCGGCAAGTCCTTCTTCAGCCCGGCGGTGGCGGCGGTCCTGCTCGACGAGTGCCGGCGCTCGCTCGCCCAGCGGGGCGTCGCGGACCGGTACCAGTCGCTGTCGGATCGGGAACGCGAGGTGTTTCAGCTGATCGCCGAGGGCCACAGCAACAAGGCGATTGCCGAACTGCTCGGCATCAGCCCGACAACGGTCGAAACGCATCGCGCGCACGTTCTCGAGAAACTGGACCTGCACTCGGTGGCTGAGGTGGTGCTCTATGCCGTGCGGCGTGGGATCATCAGTTGATGGGGGCTCTTCCGGGGCGTGAACCGGGCCCTCGCGACCGGGGGCCAGCCAGTCTCGTCGATCGTGGGTGACCCGGCGCCGCGTGTGTCCTGCACACCCTGACGAAGGCCGGCCACCTGGGGCTGGGACTGGTCGCGATCGCCGCCTGGATATGGTGAATCTCATGACTCTCGTGATGTTCGTGGCCGGCCTCGGTCTACTCGTCGCCGGGGCCGAGTGGCTCGTTCGCGGCGCCTCCCGGCTGGCCGGCGCGATGGGCATTGCGCCCCTGGTCATCGGCCTGACTGTGGTGGCGTGGGGGACGAGCGCGCCCGAAGTGGCGGTCAGCGTGCGGGCGGCCCTCGCAGGGCAGACCGACATCGCGGTGGGCAACGTGATCGGCAGCAACGTCTTCAACGTGCTGTTCATCCTCGGCGTGTCCGCCGTCATCACGCCGCTCGTCGTGTCGCGGCAGCTGGTTCGCCTCGACGTGCCCATCATGATCGTCGCCTCGGCGGCGCTCTGGGTGGTGGCCGCCAACGGGCGGGTCTCCCGCGTGGAGGGCCTGCTGATGCTGGCCGCCATGGCCGGCTACACCGCGTTCCAGGTGGTCATGTCACGGGCGGAGACGCGCCGGGCTGATGCGGCGGAGCCCCCGGCGGCCCCCGGCGGCACGGGGTCGCTCCTGGCCAGCGGCATACTGGTGGTGGTGGGCCTGGCGCTTCTGGTGCTGGGCGCCCGGTGGTTCGTGGACGCGGCCGTCGTGTTCGCCCGCCAGTTCGGCGTCAGCGAACTGGTGATCGGGTTGACCATCGTCGCGGCGGGTACGTCGATGCCGGAGGTGGCGACGTCGATTGTCGCAGCCGTCAAGGGGCAGCGCGACATCGCCGTCGGCAATGTCGTCGGCAGCAACGTCTTCAACGTCCTCGCCGTCCTCGGGGCGGCCGCCGTGGCCGCCCCCGGCGGCCTGCCCGTGGGCCCGGGCGTGTTCGACTTCGATCTGCCGGTCATGACGGCGGTGGCCGTGGCCTGCCTGCCGATCTTCTTCACCGGCCACACCATCGCGCGGTGGGAGGGCCTCGTCTTCCTGGGCTACTACACGGCCTACACGGCGTATCTGATCCTGGCGGGCGCCGAACACGATGCCCTGCCGGCGTTCAGTGCCGTGATGCTGTGGTTCGTCGTGCCGCTCACCGTGCTCACCATCGGGGTCGGCGTCGTGCGCGCGATGCGCGCCCGTCGTCAGCAGGCCTGAGCGCATGCCGTGCAGCCCTGTCCCGCGGGCTCATCCGACTTCATGCCGCGGGGCGAGTCGGATAAGGTAGGAGGATGGCGCCCGGGATTCCGCCGTCCACCGTCCTGCCGACACCGCTCTCGGCGTATCCGCCGCCGTCCCCCGACGGCCTCATCGCGACGCTCGCCCAGCGCGCCGCCCAGGACCCCTTTGACCTGGTGGCCACCGGGATCTTCCTGCTGGCCGTGCTCCATACGTTTGCCGCCGCCCGATTCACGCAACTGGCCCACCGCGTGCAGCACGCGCACGACACGCAGTCGGACGCGGCGGGGAGGCCCCGGCGGCCGAGCACGGCGGCCGAGTTCCTGCATTTCTTCGGCGAGGTCGAAGTGGTCTTCGGCCTGTGGGCCGTCGTGCTGGGTGCCGCCATCACCGCGTGGCACGGCTGGGACGTGACCGTGCACTACCTGAGCCACACGGTCAACTACACGGAGCCCCTGTTCGTCGTCGTCATCATGGCCCTGGCGGCCACGCGCCCGATCCTGACGCTCGCAGAGGCCTCGATGCGCCGGGTCGCGAACCTCGGGCGCGGCACGCCGGCGGCCTGGTGGCTCACCATCCTGACGATCGGGCCCCTGCTGGGTTCGTTCGTCACCGAGCCGGCCGCCATGACCATCTGCGCGCTCCTGCTGGCGCGGCAGTTCTACGACCTCGAGCCCAGCACCCCGCTCAAGTACGCGACGCTCGGACTCCTGTTCGTCAACGTGTCCATCGGGGGAACCCTGACCCACTTCGCCGCGCCGCCCGTGCTGATGGTCGCACGGCTGTGGGCCTGGGACACCGCGTACATGCTCGACCACTTCGGCTGGCGCGACGTGCTGGCCATCATGGTGTCGAACGGCATGTACTACCTGGCCTTCCGCCGGGAGTTCGCCCGCCTGGCCGCCCGGGCGCCGGTGGCGGATGTCGACCAGCCCGAGGATGACGTGGAGGCGGCGGCGCCGATTCCGGCCTGGGTGACGCTGGTCCACCTGCTGTTCATGGCGTGGACCGTCGTCAACGCCCACTACCCGGCGCTGTTCGTGGGCGGATTCCTGTTCTTCGTGGGCTTCGCCCGGGCCACCGCCCCGTTCCAGAGCCGGCTCGACCTGAAGGCGCCCCTGCTCGTGGGCTTTTTCCTCGGCGGCCTCGTGATTCACGGTGGCCTGCAGGCCTGGTGGATTCAGCCCGTCCTCGCCAGCCTGTCGGAGGACGCGCTCTTCTTCGGGGCGGTCGCGTTGACCGCGTTCGACGACAACGCCCTCATCACGTACCTGGCGACGCTGGTGCCGAACCTGACCGAGGAGCTGAAGATCGCGGTCGTCCAGGGCGCCGTGGCGGGTGGCGGCCTGACGGTGATCGCCAACGCCCCGAACCCGGCGGGCCAGGCCCTGCTGTCGCGTTTCTTCGGAGGGGCGATCACACCCATCGGTCTGGCGCTCGGCGCGCTGGTCCCGACGGCAGTCACGGTCGTCGCGTTCCGGCTGCTCTAGCGGAATGACGCCCGGGCCGGTGCTCACATGCCGCTGCTGACCCTGGACCGCGTCTCGATCGCCTTCGGGCACCTGCCCCTGCTCGACGGCGTGTCGCTGCAGGTCGAGCCGGGGGAGCGGATCTGCCTGATCGGGCGCAACGGCAGCGGCAAGTCCACATTGCTGCGCATCATCAGCGGCGAGATGCCCCCCGACGCCGGCATCGTCTGGCGGCAGCCCAACACCCGGACGGCGCGCCTGGAACAGGACGTGCCCCTGGCTGCCGATCGGCCCGTGTTCGACGTGGTCGCAGAGGGCCTTGCCCATCTCGGCGACCTGGTGAAGGCGTACCACCACGCGGCCGTCGCCGTCGCAGAAGGCGGCGGCGCCGCGGCGCTCGACACCCTCGGACGGCTCCAGCACGAACTCGAGGAGCGGGAGGGCTGGCGCCTCGAGCAGCGGGTGGAGATGATCCTGAACCGGCTGAGCCTCCCGCCCGACGCCATCGTCGACACCCTGTCGGGCGGCTGGAAGCGCCGGGTGCTGCTCGCGAGAGCTCTGGTGTCGTCGCCCGACGTGCTGCTGCTCGACGAGCCCACGAACCACCTGGACATCGATGCCATCGGCTGGATGGAGGACTTCCTCGCCGACTACGCGGGCGCGGTCGTCTTCGTCACGCACGACCGCGCCTTCCTGCAGCGCCTGGCGACGCGCGTGGTCGAACTCGACCGGGGCCGCCTCTCGTCGTGGCCAGGGAGCTACGAAGCCTTCGTCCGCAGGAAGGAGGAGTGGCTCGCCAACGAGGCCGTGCAGCAGGCGAAGTTCGACAAGAAGCTGGCGGAGGAAGAGGCGTGGTTGCGGCAGGGCATCAAGGCCCGCCGCACGCGCAACGAGGGCCGGGTGCGGGCGCTGATGGCCCTGCGCGAGGAACGGGCAGCGCGGCGCGAGCAGGCGGGCACCATCCGGCTCCAGGTGGAAAGCGCAGATCCATCCGGCCGCCTGGTTTTCGAGGCGGTGGGCGTCTCGAAGGGCTTCGGCGGGACGCCGGTCGTGTCGGGGTTCTCGGCGCGCGTGATGCGCGGCGACCGCATCGGGCTCATCGGGCCGAACGGCGCGGGCAAGACGACGCTGCTGCGGCTGCTGCTGGGGGAACTCCCGCCCGACGCGGGCGTCGTGCGCCAGGGCGCGAACGTCCAGGTGGCCTACTACGATCAGCAGCGCGAGCAACTCGATCCCGACCGGACGGTGTTCGATACGATCGGCGACGGCAACGACACCGTCACCGCCAACGGCCGGACCCGTCACGTGAACGCCTACCTGGCGGACTTCCTGTTCCCGCCCGAACGCGCGCGCTCGCCCGTGAAGGCGCTCTCGGGCGGCGAGCGAAACCGCCTCCTGCTCGCGCGCCTGTTCACGCGGCCGGCCAACGTGCTCGTGCTCGACGAGCCGACCAACGATCTCGACATCGAGTCGCTCGAGCTGCTCGAAGCGCAGCTCGCCGAGTTCCCCGGCACGCTGCTGCTGGTGAGCCACGACCGGGTCTTCCTCGACAACGCCGTCACCAGCACCTTCGTCTTCGAGGGCGGCGGCCGCGTCGCCGAGTATGTGGGCGGGTACCAGGACTGGCTCCGCCAGCGGCCCCAGCCCGCCGCCGACGTGCCGCCGGACCCGGCGTCGCGCCCGCAGGCCCGCCCCGGCCGCGACACGCCCCCGCCGCCCGCCCGCAAACGGCTCACCTTCAACGAGCAGCGCGAGTACGCGGCGCTGCCTGCCCGTATCGAAGAACTCGAAGCCGAGGCGCGGGCACTGGCGGACGCGGTGGCCCACCCGGACTTCTACAAGGAGGGGGCCGAGGCGATCCGCCGCACGCTCGCGCGCCAGCAGGAGGTGGACGGCCTGCTGCATGCCGCGTACGAGCGTTGGGTCGACCTGGAGTCACGGGCCCGCTGAGGGAGGGGACGCCATGCCGGTCGACGCGCGAGCCCGACTCCCCTTCCCGCTACTGGCGCTGCTGATCGGGATCTCCACGGCCGCCGCGCAGGTGCCGGCACAGCCGGCCGCCGGGGCCGCGGCGCCGGCGACGGCGGCCATCGATCTGAATACCGTCGATCCGCTGTCCTTCCGGTCGCTGGCGGCCCGGGTGCCGCCGGGACTCACGCCGGCCATCGACGGCCGCCTGGACGATGAGGCATGGAGCCTGGCGCCGGCCACCGGGTCGTTCATCCAGCGCGAACCCGATCCCGGCCGCCCGTCGACCGAGCGCACCGAGTTCCGGGTGCTCTACGACGACCGGAAGATCTACTTCGGCGTCTGGGCCTGGGACTCCGACCCGGGCGGCATCATCGCCAGCGAGATGAAGCGCGACTCGGGCCTCAACAAGGGCGACCGGATCGCCATCGTCATCGACACGTTCAACGACCGGCGCAACGGTTTCTACTTCGCCACCAACCCGCTTGGTGCGGAGAAGGATGCGCACTACACCGACAACTCGCGGATGCGCAACAACGACTGGAACGCGGTCTGGGAGTGCCGGACCACGATCGACGCGCGCGGGTGGTTCGCCGAGATCGCCATCCCGCTCAGCCAGCTGCGGTTCAGGCGCCAGCTGGGCGAGTCGACGTGGGGACTGAACGTGGCGCGGTCCATCGTGCGGAAGAACGAGGAGACCTACTGGGTGCCCTACCCGCGCGCGCAGGGCGTGAACGGCTTCGCGTACCTGTCCAACGCGGGGCTGCTCCAGGGCCTGCACGACCTGCGCGCGCCGCGGCGGTTCGAACTGGTGCCGTTTGTGGCCCCAACGGTCGCGCGCGACGAGGTGTCGCGGTCGACGTCCACCGACCTGGACGGCTACGGGCTCGACGCGCGCGTCGGGCTGACCAGCACCCTGATGGCCGACTTCACCGTCCGCACGGACTTCGCGCAGGTGGAGGCGGATCAGGAAGTGGTGAACGTCACGCGGTTCAGCCTGTTCTTCCCCGAGAAGCGGCCGTTCTTCACGGAGAGCGCCGGGCTGTTCAACTACGGCAAGCCGGGCGTCGAGACGGGCGATTTCGGGCCCGGCCTCCTGCCGCTCTTCTACAGCCGCCGCATCGGGCTGTACGAGGGCCGCGAAGTCCCGATTCTGGCGGGCGGCCGCGTGACGGGCAAGCAGGGCCCGTACAGCGTCGGCGCGATGAACATCCAGACCGGCGCGGAGACGCTCGGATCCGGTCCGGGCGCCGTGGCGGTCCCGTCGGCCAACTACACCGTCGTCCGCGTGAAGCGTGACGTGTTCGCGCGGTCGAGCGTCGGCGGCATCGTCCTGAACCGCCAGGGTGGGCCCGGCCTCGAGTACAACCGCACCCTGGGCCTCGACGTGAATCTCGCCTTCGGGCCGGACGCGCGCCTGACGGGACTGCTGGCCAGGACCTTCACGCCTGGCGTCGATCGGGAAGACTGGGCCGGCGCCCTCGACTTCTCGTACCTGAAGGATCGGTACTACTACGACCTCACGTACCTCGACGTGGGCCGCCTGTTCAACGCGGAAATGGGGTACATCCGGCGCGTCGACGCGCGCAACCCGCGCGTGAAGGCCGGGTGGACGCCGCGCCCCGGGTGGCGCGGCGTGCGGCAGCTCGACGTCGGCGGCGTCGTGGACGTGTATGCCACCCACGGGGGTGCCATCGAGTCGCGCACGAGCACCGGGCGGTTCGGCGTGACCTTCACGGACACGTCGACGTTCGGCGCGGAACTGGCCCGTGACTACGATCTGCTGACCGCACCGTTCGTGCTCGGCACGGGCATCGTCCCGCCCGGCGGGTACACGTGGGAGACGGCCAGAGTCACCTACGCGGCGAGCCCGCGCCGCCGGGTCGCCGGCAGCGCGACGGCCGAAATCGGCTCGTACTACAACGGCGACAAACGAACGTTCGGCGGCAGCCTCAACCTGCTGCCGCGCGACACGCTGCTCGTGGAGGTGGCGTATGCCAGGAACCGCATCGCGTTGCCCGAGGCCCCGCTCTACATCACCAACACCCTGAGCACCCGCGTGAGTTACTCGTTCTCGCCCACGTTGTTCGTCAAGGCCTACGCGCAGTACAACGACGTGCGGCGTCAGGCGAGCCTCAACCTGCTGCTGTGGAGCATCTACCGACCCGGCAGCGACTTCTATCTGGTCTACAACGAGGGCTGGACCACAGGGGCGGCCGGACCGTTGGTGCCGACGGTCCGCAGCCGGTCACTTTCGGCAAAGGTGACCTACTGGCTGTCGAGGTAGTCAGGGACGGTCCGGCCTTGAGGCCGAACGGCCCCTGACCGGTCACACCACTCTCGTTTCCAGCTTGCCGTCCAACCGGGCGGATTCTCGTTCAAAAGCGCGGTAGAATGGCCCAGCGTTCGGGACGTCCCAATAGTCATTGGTCATACCGCACGGAACTGACGTGGAACACCAGAAGAGAGTCGCCGCCACCGATCTCGTCGTCGCCCGCCTGCGTACCGCCATCGAGGCAGGGGAACTGAAGTCCGGCGACAGGCTCGAGCCCGAGCGCGAACTCGCCGCGCGGTTCGGGGTGAGCCGCCCGTCGGTCCGCTCGGCGCTGAAGACGCTCGCCGGCATGGGCGTCGTGCAGATCCGTCGCGGGGCGGGCACGTTCATCACGGCCGGCCCGCCGGCACTCGGCTCGGAGCCGCTCAGCTTCCTCGCGGCGCTCCATGGCATTTCGCGCAAGCAGTTGTTCGAGGCGCGCATCACCCTCGAGGTGTCGGTGGCGTGCTTCGCGGCCGAGCGCGCCACCGCCGATCACCTGGTGACGATCGGGGATGAGACGGTGGCGATGTTCGCGGCCCTCAACGATCCGGACACCTTCCTGACGCACGACATCAGGTTCCATCGCGCCGTGGCGGCCGCGAGCCAGAACCCGGCGCTCTCCGCGATGGTCGAGATGGTGTCGTCCGTCTTCCAGCAGGTCCGCCATCGCACGATCCGGTGGGCCCAGGATCTCCAGGTAGCCGCCGACGAACACCGGGCCATCTACCAGGCCATCCGCAATCACGACCCCGACGCCGCCCGGACGGCCATGATGCAGCACCTGAACCGTGCCGAGCATACGCAGATTACGGAGCCCGACCACGGCCCTGACGAGGAACCCGCCGCCCGGCCGTGAACCGGCGACGGCTGCCGTGCGTCCTGATCCTCTGTGAACCTCCGCACGCCCGCGCTCGTCCTGCTCCTGGCTGCCGCCGCCCCGGCATCGGCCGCCCCGCCCGCGGGTCCGGTCGCCCGACTCGTCATCCTCTCGCCGACAGGAGAGGTTCGTGACGGCCTGCCGGTGCTCACACGCCACGGGAACGCCGCCGACACGGGCCGTGTGCTGACGCGCGGCTTCTCGGGCCGGCTGCTGCGCCTCTATGCGATGGAGCAGGCCTGGCTGGCCCGCGAAACGGGCCGGCCGCCGGAGCCGGCGTACCTCCTGCTCTCGGAACGCCAGGGCGGCTTTCCGCAGTTCGGCTTCTACCTCGACGGTGAGCGCAAGGCAGACGTCGGCTACGTGGACCTGCATCGCAGCTCCACCGTCAGCGGCCGCTTCGGCGCGATGGATCAGATCTTCCCCCACGAACTGCTGCACGTCATCGCGCGCCAACTGGCCGGTGATCCGCGCGAGAGCGGCGGCAACCAGGTGCATGCCGTCGGCGTGCGCACCGACCCGGTCAACGCGTTCGGCGAGGGCTTTGCCGAGCACGCGCAGATCATGGCCGTGGACGACGAGGAGGCCGTGGCGGAGACCCGGGCGCTCGCCGACGATGGCGAGCGGCTGGCGAGGGCGGATCGCGAGTTCGCCCGCTACGCCAGCGACTTGTCGGCCCGGTGGCCCTTCGCGCGCCCAGCCCAGGTGCGGTTTCCGTTGTGGTTCAGCCAGAGCGAGCAGGTGCTGCGGTACCACGCCGTGCGGGCGAACCGCTTCGCCCGCGAAGCGGCCATTCCAGCAGGGCTGCTCGCCCGCCCGGACAAGTACGACGCATACCTCTTTCACAACGTCATGCCGGGCGACCCCTCCGGGCCGGCCAGGCGCGCAGCCGTCATGCTCTCGACGGAGGGCGTCGTGGCGCACCTGGTCTGGCGCCTGGTCACCGACCCCGCCCTCGGCGGGCGGTACCTGGACGCGGGAACCTGCGGACGCTTCGGCGTTCCGGTCGACAGCGTCACGCCCCTGGAGAACGTGTACCTGAAACTCTTCGTCGTGCTCGCCGAAACGAAACCGTCCACACTGGCCGATCTGGTCCGGGGGTGGGTGCGGGTGTTTCCGGAGGACGCGGCGGACGTGGCACGGGTCACGCGTGAGGCGCTGCTCGGCCAGGACCTGCCCGATGCGCCGGAGATCTGGCTGGCCAATCCCGGCCTGCAGACCGGCACCAGCCTCTTCGACCAGTACCGCGCCCTGCCGCGGACGCATACCTTCGACGTCAACGCGGCCACGCGGCTCGACTGGATCTCGGTGCCCGGCGTGACGGCCGCCGACGCGAATCGGCTGCTGGCGGGGACGCCGTACGCCCGGCTGGACGCCGTCACGGCGCTGCCGGGCCTGTCGCCGGATGTCCGCTCGCGCATCGCCGCCATGTCCGCCGAGATGACGGCCCTGCGCGAGCGGGCGGCCCGCGAGGAAGAGACGCTGAGCCTGTCGGCGGTGTTCTCCCCGTACGTCTGGCGTCTGGTCGGCACGCTCCTGCTGGCCACGGCCTGCGGAGCCGCACTGGCGCGCCTGGCGGGAACCCGTCGGCGCTGGACCGCCACGCTCCTGGCCCTGGCCGCCAGCGGTGTCGTGATCGCGCTGGCCTGGATCGTCTCGAGCCCGCCGTGGTACCCGGCAGCCGCTCCGCTGGTCGCGGGCGGCCTGCCCTGGGCAGTCTGGAGGATCGTCCGCCGCCGGCCGGCGGCTCAGGCCGCACAGGCACTGATCATCTGGGCCGTGGCCGCCCTCCCCGCGCTGTTCCTGTCGCGGGCCTGGTTCTGAGGAGTCCGGATCGGATTGCTGGTGCGGCCACACCCGTCTGCCGATTATTCTCTGTGGTGCGATGAGACGGGTTCTGCGCCGAGCGTACGCCGCCGACTACGTAGCCCTGGCCTACGTCGTGGCCTACTATGTCTGGCTGGCGGCGCGCACCCCCGGCACGCCGCTGACGCAGTGGGTCGGTGACGTCTCCTTCTACCCGCTCGGCGTGGCCGTCGGGTTGGCGTACCTGCGCAACGCGCGTCTTGCTTCGCTCGATCTGCGGACACGATGGGCGTGGGGCATCCTCGGATCCGGCGCCCTCGTGCTCTGGCTCATCGGGAACACCTGGCCCCGCCTCGTCACGTTCTTCGGCGCAGGCGCCTACCCGGCGTGGGTCGGCGTGCTCGAGATCGTCCAGCACATCCTCCTGATCGGGGCGTTCTTCATGTTTCCCGGGCGGCCGGTCGCCGCCCGCGATCGCGCGCGGTTCATGGTCGACGCCAGCCTCGTCGTGGTGGCTGGCTTTCTGATGGCCTTCCACTTCGGGCTCCGAGTCTCGTTCCGGACGCCGGCGGCCGGCCCGGTGGAGATGGCTGTCGCACAAGCGTTGCTCGACTGGGCGGTGTTCGCGACGGCGGCAATCGGGATCATGCACAAGCGCGATCGCACCACCCGCATCGCCCTCGGGTGGCTGCTGGGTGCGAGCGTGCTGTACCTGCTCGCGAACGATCGTCTGTCCAGCATGGCGACGTACCGCCTCGGCGACGCCGTGGACGGCCTGTGGTTCGCCGCGTGGATCTGCCGGTGGGTTGCCGCCCGGACGGCCTGGCATCGGTACCACGGCCGACTGGGGGCCTCGGCCGAGGCGCCGGCGCATGACGGCTACCAGGGCGGGGCCCTGTCCTATCTGCTGGTGGCCGGCTCGTTCGTCCTGCTGATCGGCCAGGCCGGCGCCGGCGATGGCCGGTACATCGAGCTGCTCGCGGCGTCGGCCGCGGCCATGGCTCTGCTGCTCGTCATCCGGCAGGTGGTGGGCCTGCGCGAGAACCGGCAGCTGTTTGCGGCCCGCTTCGCGCAGGAAGCCCGGTTCCGGTCCCTCGTGCAGCATGCCTCCGACCTGATTCTCGTCATCGACGCCGACGGCCGCATCGGCTACGCGAGTCCCTCCACGGCGCGCGTGCTCGGCGACGGCCGGGCGGGGGCCGGCACCCGGTTCGTCGACCTGCTGCATCCCGAGGACGCCGGCGTGCTTGCGCCGCTGGACGATCCGGCCGCGGCGCCGGGCTGGCGCGCCGAGTGCCGCATGGGTACGGCCCACGGCGAGTGGCGTGACGTCGAACTGGTCGCCACCGATCTCCGGCACGATCCCGCCGTGCGCGGGATCGTCCTGAACGGCCGCGACGTCAGTGACCGGAGCGAACTCGAACGGCAGCTGCGGCACGCGCAGAAACTCGACGCCGTCGGGCACCTGGCCGGCGGGCTCGCCCACGACTTCAACAACGTCCTGACGGCCATCCGCGGCTACACCGAGCTGCTCCGCGAGGCGATCCCGTCCGGCTCGCCGGCAGCGGAGGATCTCGCCAACATCGAGCAGGCCGTGGACCGGGCCGCCGCGGTCACCCGCAAACTGCTGGCCTTCAGCCGGAAGCAGGCCGTCCAGCGCTCGGCGCTCGACCTCAATGGCGTGCTGCGCGACCTCGAGCCGCTCCTGCGCCAGTTGCTCACCGACCGCATCGAGGTCCGGCTGGATCTCGATCCCGCCCTCTGGCGGATCAAGGCCGACCCGGACCAGATGGAGCAGGTGGTGGTCAACCTCGTCACCAACGCGCGAGACGCCATGCCGGACGGCGGCCCTCTGCTGGTCGCCACGGCCAACCGGACGGTCGACGCCGTGACGCCGGATACCGGCCGGCTGCCCCCGGGCGACTACGTGGCTCTCGTCGTCAACGACCAGGGCGTGGGCATGAGCCCCGAGGTGCGTGCGCGGATCTTCGAACCGTTCTTCTCCACCAAACCGCGGGACCGGGGGATCGGGCTCGGGCTCGCCATGGTGCACGGCATCGTCACCAACTCCGGCGGGTACATCGCGGTCGACAGCGCGCCGGGTCGCGGGACGACCCTCACGGTGCTGCTGCCGAGGACCCGCGAGGCGGCGGCCCCGGCACCGCGGCCGCTGCCGTCCCCCCGGACATCGGACCACCGCGTCCTCCTGGTGGACGACGAACTCGGCGTGCGCACGATCATGCGGCGGATCCTCGAGCGGGGCGGGTACGACGTCCTCGAAGCCGCAGGCGGGGCGGACGCGCTCGCCATGCTCGAACGAGGCGAGCGGGTGGACCTGCTCGTGACCGATCTCATGATGCCGGGCATGCACGGGAGCGAACTGATGGGGCGCGCGCGCGATGAGCGGCCGGGCCTGCCCATCGTCTGCGTCACCGGGCACGCTGCTCAGTTGCCGGCGCACCTAGCGCCGGGCGCCGGCGCCGCCGCCGTCGCCGCCGTCGTGACGAAACCCTTCGACGCGGAGGCGCTGCTGCAGGCGGCCTCTGCCGCCTGCGCGGGAAAGGTGACGACCCATGACGAGGCTTGAGCAGGCGCACGGGAGGAGCGGACAGCGGTATCGGCCAGGCCTCCAGCCGGGGCGGATCCGGTGACCCGGGCGCTGCTCGCACGCTGGCGCGTCCAGCCGGCCGACGCCGCCGCCGCAGCGTACGCGGCGGCGTACGCGCTCTGGATGCTCCTGCACGAGCCCGGCACGCCGCTGAACGACACGATTGCGGACCTGTCGTTCCTTCCCCTCGGGCTGGTGGTCGGGTGGGCGCAATTGCGCAATGCCCGCCTCGCCTCGCTGGATCGGCGGACGCGCGCCGCGTGGTCGTTGCTGGCCGCCTCCTCTCTCTCACTCTGGTTCAGCGGATCGGCGTTCACGTACTACGTCCGGCTGGTCGATCCGCACGCCACACCGGTGTGGATCGACTGGCTCGAGTACGCCCAGTTGCTGGTCACCCTGCTGGCGTGCCTCGCCTTCCCGGGCCGGCCCTTCCCGCGTCGCGATCGAGCGCGCTTCGGCCTGGACGTCGCACTCGTCATCGTCGCCGGCTTCGTGCTGGCCGTGCAGTACGGCATGACGGTTGCCGCGCCGGACAGCCACGGCGGCTTGATCAGCCCGTTCGTGGTCCGGGCCTCGCTCAACTGGGCCGTGTTCGTGGCGCTCTCGGCCGGCATCCTCCACAAGCGTGACCGCACGACGCGCCTCGCCCTGGCCTACCTGCTCGGCGCCAACGTCTCGGTGATCATCGGGAACTGGATCTTCTCGCACGATCCGGGTTACCAGTCCGGCGATCCGGTGGACCTGCTGTGGTTCCTCGCGTGGGTGCTGAAGTGGTCCGGCACCCGCCTGGCGTGGCGGCGGTACCAAGGCGACGCCCGCCCCGACACGCCCGGTCTCGGTGAGCCCGGCGGCGCGACGTTCCCGTACCTCATCGTCGGCTCCGCCCTCGTGCTGCTCGTCCGGGAGGCCGTGACCGGGGATCTGGGATCGATCCGGTTCCTGTCGTGGTCGTCGGCCGTCATGGCGGGCCTGCTCGTGCTGCGGCAGGTGGTTGAGTTGCGGGAGAACCGCCGGCTCTTCACCGCGCAGCTCGAACAGGACGCCTGGTTCCGCTCGCTCGTGCAACACGCGTCGGACTTCATCCTGGTGCTCGATCGCCACGGCGCGGTCACATACGCCAGCCCCGCGGCCGTCCGGGTGCTCGGCGAGGGCGTGCTGGCGGCCGGCAGCCGGCTCGTCGATCTCGTCCACGCGGACGATGCGGGCCTGTTCGCCCCGATGGCGGCGGCCGGCCTGGGCGAGGGCCTGCGCGCGTCGTGCCGGATGCGCACCGCCGCCGGAGACTGGCGCGAGATCGAGATGGTGGCCACCGACCTGCGGCACGACGAGGCGGTCCAGGGCATCGTCCTGAACGGCCGTGACGTCACCGACCGCAACGACCTCGAGCGCCAGCTGCGCCACGCGCAGAAGCTCGATGCGGTGGGACACCTCGCCGGCGGCCTCGCGCACGACTTCAACAACGTCCTCACGGCCATCCGGGGCTACACCGAACTGCTGCGCGGCGACATTCCGCCGGGCACGCCGGAGGCCGAGGACCTGGGCTACATCGAGCAGGCGGTGGACCGGGCCGCGGCGGTGACGAAGAAGCTCCTGGCGTTCAGCCGGAAGCAGGCCGTGCAGCGCACGGTCCTTGACCTCAACGTGACGCTCTCGGATCTCGAGCCTCTGCTGCGCCAGCTGGTCACCGACCGGATTGCCGTGCGCGTCGACACCGCGCCGGGGCTGTGGCCCGTGAAGGCCGATCAGGGACAGATCGAGCAGGTGGTGATCAACCTCGCGACCAACGCGCGTGACGCGATGCCGGACGGCGG
>CAYNDV010000048.1:0-30388 GCA_964396055.1 uncultured Vicinamibacterales bacterium
GCGCCACCGCCGCCGTCGGCAACGCCAGCGTCGCCGGCCCCCACGCCGCCGTCCCGACGTCCCGCATGTCCGCGGCAATGTGGCGCGGGAACCCGAGGCCCAATCTCCAGGTCCGCGTGTTGGCGTTGTAGGTCCGGATGATTCGCACGTCCAGTCCGGCATTGCCCGGCATGACCAGGTCCTCGAACGTCAGCACGACGTTGCCGGAGCACGTGTCGACGTGCTCCCAGGGAAACTGGCTGAACGCCCCGCGCTCCGCGTAGGTGCCCTCGCGGATGATCGGGTGCCTTGCAGGGCCGGCGTCGGCAGGAACGCCGCCGCCCCAGAACAGCACGACCACGGTCAACACGAATCTCCTGCACGTCCGGCTCCCGGCAAGGGTGCACCAAGGGCGCATCTGTCGTCCTCCACAATGGATGCCGACCGCCGTGCTCATGCGCACGGCTCTATCTCGTGAGTGATGACCGAGGGGGAACCGTCGACCGTCACGGCACTGCAGCACAGAACTCCTGCGCCTACAAGGCAGGTTGCACAGAGAATGTTCGGGGGTCGCAGGAACTCCGGAGAGAGGCGACGTCACGTGCCCGGACGCGACAGTCGAGGGGGGTCAGCGTCTGAGCCGGAGCCACGTTGGAAACAGCCGTACGCGAAAAAACCCAGCGTTCGCTGGGTTTCTTCTCCGGAAGGTTGTGGTCGGGGCGAGTGGATTCGAACCACCGACCCCTCGGTCCCGAACCGAGTGCTCTACCAGGCTGAGCCACGCCCCGACAGACTTACGATGTTACCTCACCAGCCGCCGACTTCCCAAGCTTTTCTTTGCCGACCGCCGGACCGGCCGCCGGGTCACGACGCGGCCACGCGCCGTTCGGCCATCGCCCGGCAGGAGCTTCCCGACGACGGTCAGCGCGTCGTGGGCCGTCAGATCCGGCTGGAGTGGCGTCACCGAAATGAACCCCTCGCGCACCGCCGAATAGTCCGACGCCGGGTTGCGTTCCCACTCGTCAATCGCCTCGTCGATCCAGTAGTACGTCCGGTGCTTCGGATCCACGCGCTCGGCCACCTGCGTCACGTGGTTGCGCTTGGCCTGCACCGTCACCCGGAACCGGCCGTTGGTCACCTTCGGGACGTTGATGTTCAGGAACGTGCGCGGCGGCAGGCCCTGCGCCAGCACCTGCTTCGCCACCGTGACGGCCGCCTTTGCCGCGGGCCGGAAGTCCATGCCCTCGCGCGTGCGCTGCAACGACACGGCGATGCCCGGCACGCCCATCAGAGCCCCCTCCAGCGCCCCCGACACGGTCCCCGAATACGTGACGTCGTCGCCAATGTTCCAGCCGTTGTTGATCCCGGACACCACCAGATCCGGCAGGCCCTTCAGGATGACGGCGACGGCGATGTTCACGCAGTCGGTCGGCGTGCCGTCCACGGCATAGGTGCGGGCATCGCGCTGCTCGAGGCGCAACGGATAGTGCAGCGTAAGTGCGTGGCCGACAGCGCTGGCCTCCTTCGCGGGCGCCACCACGACGACGTCGCCGAGTTTCCGCAGCGCCGCCGCCAGCACGGCCAGACCTTCGGCACTCACGCCATCGTCATTCGTCACGAGGATTCGCTTACGGGACATTTCTCCATTATAGGGGCATGGGGTACGACGCTTGGGCGTGTCAGAAGCAAGAAGCAAGAATCCAGAAGGGATCACGCTGTCCCGCTGAATCGCGAACTTAGAACCTGGAACCTGGAACCTGGAACCGGATCCGCGAAAGCGCAACCGCGGCCACCAGCGCCAGCAGCGCGCCGGTGCGGAAGGCGGCGGGCGCGCCCCACAGCTTCCAGATGAAGCCGAAGACCAGGCTGGCCGCGAGCGAGCCGAGGCCGACGACGGCGTGGTACCAGCCGAAGGCGGTGCCGCGAGCCCCGGCCGGCGCGAGGTCGGCCACGATCGCCTTCTCGCCGCCTTCGGTGAGCGCGTAGAACAGCCCGTAGGCGAGGAACGCCGCGATCAGGCCGCTGACCGTCGTCACACGCGCAAACGCCAGGTACACCCCGGCGTAGAGCAGCCAGCCAGCCGTGATCACCCGGCGGCGATCGAATCGATCCGCCAGCGCCCCGCCGAACGGCGACGCCACCGCCTTGACCATGTGCAGAGCCGACCACAGCAGCGGTATCGCCCACGCCGGCACGCCGGCATCGCTCAGCCGGAGCAGCAGGAAGGCGTCGGTGGAGTTTCCCAGCGCGAAGACCAGGAGCACCGCGAGGTAGCCGAAGAACGGCCGGCCAAGCGCGACGTGCGGAGCGGGCGTCTGCGGCTTCGACGCCGCGGGCGCGGCCGGCTCCGGCGGCTCCTTCACGCCGATGAGCATGGCCACGGCGATCGCGCCGGGAATCAGCGTCAGCAGGAACAGCGTGCGGTAGTCCTCCGGTGAGAACCACAGGAACGCGCTGGCCAGCAACGGTCCCACCACGGCACCCGCGTGGTCCATCGAGCGGTGGAGGCCGAAGACGAACCCGCGCTGCGCCGGATCGGACCACGCGGTGAGCAACGCGTCGCGGGGCGCGCCCCGGATGCCCTTTCCCACCCGATCCGTCAGCCGGACCGCGAACACCTGCGGCCAGGAGGTGGCCAGGCCCACCAGCGGCCGCACGAGCGACGACAGCCCGTAACCGGCCAGCACGAACGGCTTGCGCGAGCGCCACCGGTCCGACACGCGGCCCGACACGATCTTGAGCAGGCTGTTGAGCGCCTCGGCCGCGCCTTCGATCACGCCAATCGACAGCGCGCTGGCGCCGATGCTGCGCGCCAGGAAGAGCGGCATCAGCGGGTAGATCGCCTCGCTGGCCGTGTCCGTGAAGAAACTCGTCCACGACAGCAGCCAGATCGGCCGCGGGAGCCTGGGTCGTTTCAGCATCACACCTTCAGGAACCACTGGCGCCGGTACATCACATACAGGATCGCGAACATCACCGCCAGGTTCGCCAGCGCGTAATACAGGGAAGCGTGGTACGGGTCGCCGAGCGGCACGAACCAGTCCTGGTAGATGACGTTGCGCAACGAGGTGGTCGTGCCGTCGGGCCGCCCCACGCGGATGATGCCGAGCGTCTTCACCAGCAGGCCGGACCCCACGAACAGCGTGATCGCATTCAGCCCGAGGACGACGAACGGCCAGGCCCAGCGCCTCCAGCCGCGCACGTCAATCAGCCAGTAACACAGGGCCAGCAGCATGGCTCCCATGCCGCCCATGAACCACACATAGGAACTCGTCCACAGGTTCTTGTTGATCGGAAACGCGAGGCCCCACGTCCAGCCGACGATGAGGGCTGCGGCCCCGGCCGCTGCCATGCCTGCCGCCTTGACGTGGCCGGGTTTCGACGACGCCAGCCAGAGACCCGTCACGAGCCCGAGCAGCGTGGTGGCGATGGCGGGAATCGTGCTCAGCAGGCCCTCCGGATCCCATGTCTTCGACTGCGACCACACGTGCCGGCCGAAGACGGTGCGGTCGATCCACGCGCCCAGATCCTGGCCGGGTTGCAGGTTGCCCGCCATGCCTCCCGGCGGCGGCACCAGCATCAGCACGGCCCAGTAACCCACCGTCAGCGCCAGCGCCCACCCCATCAGCCGCACGCCGTGGCGCCACAGCCGAGCATCGCCCGGATCGCCGGCCGGAGACGTCGAGCGGAAGATCCACGCGGCGGCCAGGTAACAGAGCGCGATGCGCTGGAGCACGCCCGGGATGCGCCACGTCTCCAGCGGGAAACGCGGGAACCCGGCGAGGAACAGTCCCAGGCCGAAGATGATGCAGCCGCGCCGCACGATCTTCCACGGGTCGCCCATGGTCCCCCGCGAAAGGGTCATCGACACGCCCACGATGAACAGGAAGAACGGGAAGATCGTGTCGGTGGGGGTCCAGCCGTGCCACGGCGCGTGCAGCAGCGGCGCGTACACGTGTCCCCAGTCGCCGGGGTTGTTCACCACCACCATCGCCGCCATCGTCAGGCCGCGGAAGGCGTCGAGGGACATCAGGCGCGTCGTTGGTTTCACGGGTCTCGTCCTCCAGCCCCGCCGATTCTGCCCGGTTTCCGGCCGCCGGGGAAGAGCCGTTGCGTTTGGCGTCCCCCGGCGCTACAACAATGCCGTGACGACCCTGGCCGACACCCTGGCCGCGCGCACCCGCGAGGGCACCCTCGTGGAGCGGCGCGACGGTGGCGCCCTGCACTGCGTGGCCTGCGCCCACGAGTGCCCCGTGGCCGACGGGGCCGCCGGCGTGTGCAGGGTGCGCTTCAACCGCGGCGGGCACCTGATGGTACCGTGGGGTTACGTGTCGGGCGCGTGTGCCGACCCGATCGAGAAGAAGCCGTTCTTCCACGTCGTTCCCGGCTCGCGCGCCTTCAGTTTCGGGATGCTGGGCTGCGACCTCCATTGCGCGTTCTGCCAGAACTGGCTCACGTCGCAGGCGCTGCGCGATCCGCTGGCCGGGGCGGGCGTCACCAGCGTGGCCCCCGCCGATCTCGTCGCGGCCGCCCTGCGCACCGGTTCGGCGTCCGTCGTGAGCACCTACAACGAGCCGCTCATCACCGCCGAATGGGGCGCGGCCATCTTCGACGCGGCCCGGGCTCAGGGGCTGATGACCGGGCTGGTCTCGAACGGCCACGCCACACCGCAGGTGCTCGATTTCCTCGGGCCGCGCGTCGACCTCTTCAAGGTGGACCTGAAGAGTTTCGACGAGCGCCAGTACCGCAAGCTGGGCGGCCGCCTGCAACCGGTGCTCGACACCATCGCGGCGCTGCACGCGCGCGGCATCTGGGTCGAGGTGGTCACGCTGCTCGTGCCGGGGCTGAACGACAGCGACGATGAGTTGCGGCAGCTGACCGGATTCGTCAGGGACGTCTCGCCCGACATCCCGTGGCACGTGACGGCGTTCCACGCCGACTACCACATGGACGACCGGCCCGCCACGTCGCCTGCCGCCATCGTCCGCGCTGCCGGGCTGGGCCGGGAGAACGGGCTGCGGTTCGTGTACGCCGGCAACCTGCCGGGCCACGTCGGACGCCTCGAGGACACGCGGTGCCCGGGCTGCGGCCTGACGCTGGTGGAACGGTCGGGCTACCGACTCGGCGCGATGCGCGTCACGGCCGAGGGCGCGTGCCCGCAGTGCCAGCGCCCGGTCCCGGGCCGGTGGAGCCAGGCCCGCAGTTGACCGCTCGTCGTCTCTCACCCAGGCCCACGGCCTGCACCCGTCCGGCCGTCGCCCGAACCCTGTCGACGTCCCCTCCCCGTCGTCAGCCATAATGGGAGGGATGGCTCTCGTCGACACGCTGGGTCGGCCCCTCCGCGCCCTCCGCATTTCGGTCACCGATCGCTGCAACCTCCGGTGCGAGTACTGCATGCCGGAGGCGGAGTACGCGTGGCTGTCGAAATCGGATCTGCTCGGCTTCGATGAGATCGAACGCCTGGCCGACGTCTTCACCGCCCTCGGCATCGACAAGATCCGCCTGACCGGGGGCGAGCCGCTGCTGCGCCGCCACCTGCCCGACCTGGTCGCCCGCCTCGCGGCGAAACCGGCGATCGCCGACCTGGCGTTGACGACCAACGGCGTCCTGCTCGCCGAGCAGGCCGGGGCCCTCCGCGCCGCCGGCCTGCACCGCGTCAACGTCAGCCTCGACACGCTGCGGCCGGACCGGTTCCACGCGCTCACGCGCCAGGACGCGCACGCGCAGGTGATCGAGGGTATCGAGGCGGCGTGCCGGACGTTCACCGGCACGAAACTCGATGCCGTGATCATGCGGGGCGTCAACGACGATGAACTGGTGCCGCTGCTGGACTACGGCGCGCAGATCGGCGCCGAAGTGCGCTTCATCGAGTACATGGACGTGGGCGGCGCCACGCACTGGCGGCAGGACCTGGTGGTGCCGCGCCGCGAGATGATTGCGCGGCTCGGACAGGTCTTCGGCGCGATAACGCCCCTGGACGAGCCGGGATCCACCGCGCCGGCCGACCGGTTCCGCCTCCCCGACGGTCGCGTCTTCGGCATCATCTCGTCCACCACCGAGCCGTTCTGCCGCACCTGCGATCGGTCGCGGCTCACCGCCGACGGCGTCTTCTACACGTGCCTCTACGCCACCGATGGGCTGTCGCTGCGCGAACCGCTTCGGCAGGGCGCCAGCCTCGATGACCTGATGTCACTCGTCCAGGCGCGATGGACGGCCCGCGGCGATCGCAGCGCGGAGATTCGCCACGAACTGCGCGATCGCTCGGTGTTCCTCCCCCTCGTCGTCCTGCGGGCGGATCCTCACCTCGAGATGCACAAGCGCGGCGGGTAGCCCCGCCGGTCACGTCCGGCTGAAGCCGGACGCCACGAAGGACGTTGGACTGCCGTAGTGCGGGGTTTCAGCCCCGCCGGTCACGTCCGGCTGACTTGTCGCGAGCGAGGTCGAGGGAAGCCGGACGCCACGGAGGACGTCGGACTGCCGTAGTGCGGGGCTTCAGCAACGCCCCTGTTTCACAGCGGCGCGTCGCGCGACCCGAGCAGCAGCGTGATCACCGCGTCGTAGTTCGCGATGCCGCCGGGCACGCCGTGCGTGGTGAGGTAGGAGTCGTAGACGCGCCAGGCCACGAGGCGGGCCAGGTCGATCTCGTCGCGCTCGCTGCGCGCCGCCATGGCCTGTACGTCTGACCGCACGGCGGCCGAGAGCCGCGACAGCACGTCGCGGCGCGCGGCGGGGTCGAGCCCGCGCACGGACCGGAGCGCCAGGTCCAGCCAGGCGCTGTACTGGGCCAGTTCATCGCTGCGCAGGCACGTCAGGATCCCGATGAAGCCCGCCTCGGACTCGGAGCCCCTCCCCGCCAGGTGCGCCCACTCGTGGGCCACGACGAGCGGCCGTTCGAAGGGCAGCAGGTTGCCGGCCACGAGCGTTTCGAGCCCGAAGGGATTGGTCATCCCGCTCACACCGGTAGCGTTGAAGTAGAACGTGAGCACCGGCGTCTTGGGGCGGGCTGGCCTCGCGGGCGGGAATCCCAGGTCGGCCAGTGTCTGCTGGAACGCCGGCGGCAGCGCTCTCACCGTGGCAGCAGCCTCGTCTTCCCGCGTGGCCCGGTCACCGGCTCCGGCCCGCGTGGCGTTGGCCCGCTCGACGGCATGAGCCGCCAGCGCGTTCACCCGCTCGGGGGTGACGCGGCCGGCGTCGAATCCGATCGCCGCCTCCAGCGGCACACGTTGGTAGTTGAGACCCCACAGGGCCAGGAACGCGAGATAGCCGGCCGCCACCGCCACGGCGGTTCGCCACAGGGTCACCCCCGCCTCCCGGAGCCGCCGGCCTCGTGGCGCCCGCACCGATCGCCAGACCCGCCACACCAGCCAGACCACGGCCCCGCCCGCAAGGAGGTCGAGCCAGGCCACCGGCGTGAGGTCCGAGATCCACGTGAGGCCCGGCTGCAGCCTGGGGTACACGCCGCGGCTGAACGCCCGCTCGACCAGCCCGGGCGGCACAGTGGTCACAAGCGCCCCGCCGGCCAGGCCAATCAGCGCCCCTTCCACCCATCTGCGGTACATCGCGTCTCTACCTCTCCCCAGCCTGTGGCCCCTGGCCTCTATGAGCTTCTACTGGCCCCCAGCCTCCAGCCTCAAGCCTCCAGCCTCTAGCCTCTAGCCTCTAGCCTCTAGCCTCTAGCCTCTGGCCCCTATCGCGCCCCCCCTCCCAACCCGATACACGGGCTGATTGTGCCACGCGGGGGGGCGTCTGCCCCACCCTGCCCGGAGGACGGCCATGCAGAGTCGACACGTTCGCCACATCGTCGCGGGTCTCTTCGTCGCGCTCCTGAGCGTCGGATCCGCCGCCTGCCTGCAGGACCTGCTGAACCAGTTCTCGCCGAGCAGTTCCACTAACAAGTCGAACAACACCACGTCGGGTTTCCGCGTCACCAACGTCATCGCGGGCGTCGACACCTCGTCGCAGTCGGGCACGTGCCCACGCCGCTTCACGTTCACGGGCACGATCACCGTGAGCGAGGCTGGCACGGTCACCTACAAGTGGGAACGCAGCGATGGCTCCGCCACCCCCACCGAGACGATGACTTTCGCCGGCGCGAGTTCGCAGACGGCCGTCAACGCGTGGGACGTGTCCACGTCCGGATCGTCGTGGCAGCGGCTCCGCATCCTGACGCCCAACGAGACGTATTCCGCGCAGGCGAACATCACCGTGAGCTGCAGCCAGTAACGGCTTCGGGCAGAACCCGCGCCGCGCCTGCGACGCTGGACTTCGCGCGGCCCACCAGCTATAAACGGGGCGATGAGCCGGCCACCCGCCGAGCCGACGCCCCCGGCCTCCGGGCACGGCTATCACCTCGACATTCGCGGCACGGTCCAGGGCGTGGGCTTCCGCCCCTGGGTCTTTCGCCTGGCGGCTGCCCACGGCCTGACGGGCTGGGTCCGCAACGACGCCGCCGGCGTCACGATCGAAGTCTTCGGCCCGGCCGAGTCCCTCGAGGCGTTTCAGCGCGATCTCACCACGTCGCCCCCGCCCGCGGCCCGCATCGACACGCTGGACTGCCGGCTGATCCCCGCCCGGACGGTGGACGCGTTCACCATCGTGGCCTCGACCGAGGCCGACGATCGGCAGGTATCGATCCCCCCGGATCTGCCGACCTGCGAGGCGTGCCTGACGGAACTGCGCGACCCGCACGATCGGCGGTACCGGTATCCCTTCATCAACTGCACCAACTGCGGCCCGCGGTTCACGATCGCGCAACGGGTGCCCTACGACCGCCCGCACACGACGATGGCCGACTTCCGGATGTGCGCGACCTGCCAGGCCGAGTATGACGATCCCCTGAACCGGCGCTTCCACGCGCAACCCAACGCCTGCCCGGACTGCGGGCCACGCGCGTGGCTGTGCGATGCCCGCGGCGCCCTGGTGGCCGCCATGGACCCGGTGGCCGACGCCGCCGCCCGGCTCGCCCAGGGCGCGATCGTAGCCGTGAAGGGCCTTGGCGGCTTCCACCTGGCGTGCGACGCGACGAACGACGCGGCGGTCGCCGAACTGCGGCGCCGCAAGCGCCGCGAGGAGAAGCCGCTCGCCGTCATGGTGGCGTCGCTGGGCGAGGCGGAACGCCTGGCCGTGCTCGGAGACGCCGAGCGGCGCCTGCTCGCGTCCCCCGAACGGCCCATCGTCATCGTCGAGGGGCGGCCGGACACCGCGCTGGCGGCGGGGGTCGCGCCCGGCAACCCGACGGTCGGCCTGATGCTCCCCTACACGCCGCTGCACCACCTGCTCATCGAGGGTACGGGCCGGCCGCTCGTCATGACGTCGGGCAACCTTTCGGACGAGCCGATCGCCTTCCGCAACGACGAGGCGTTGGCTCGACTGGGGGAGTACGTCGACATCTTCCTCCTGCACGATCGCGAGATCGACACGCGCTGCGACGATTCGGTGGCCCGCGTCATCGCCGGGCAGCCCACCGTGTTCCGCCGGTCGCGTGGTTTCGTCCCGCGGGCCATCCGCGTCGCCACGGCATTCGCGCGACCAACGCTCGCCTGCGGGGCGCTGCTCAAGAACACCTGCTGCCTGGGCGTGGGCGATGCCGCGTATCTCGGTCCCCACACGGGCGACCTGGAGAATCTCGAAACGTTCGAGGCCTTCGAACACGCGGTCGGGCGGCTCTGCCAGTTCGTGGGCGTGACGCCCGAGGTCGTGGCGTGCGATCTGCATCCCGACTACCTGTCCACCCGGTACGCGCGCCGCCACGCCGCGCCCGTCATCGTCGGGGTGCAGCACCACCACGCGCACCTGGTGTCGGCGCTGGCGGAACACGGCGTCTCCGGGCCAGCCCTCGGCGTCGTGTTCGACGGCACGGGATTCGGCACCGACGGGACGGCCTGGGGGGGCGAATTCCTGGCCGGCGATGCCCGGCATGCCACGCGGGTCGCCACGTTCCGGCCGTTGCCGCTGCCGGGGGGCGACGTGGCCATCAGGCAGGTCTGGCGCCAGGCGCTGGCGCTGCTGCTCGACGCATTCGGCCCCGAGGCGCCGGTCGATCGCCTGCCCCTGCTGTGCAGTGTCCCCCGACACGAGCGGACCGTCGTGACCCAGATGCTCGAGGCGCGCATCAACTCGCCGCTCGCGCGCGGCGTGGGTCGGTACTTCGACGCCGTCGGCGCCCTCGGCCTGGGCCGCGCGGTGGCGCGTTACGAGGGCCAGGTGGCGCTCGAGTGGAACCTCGCCGCCGATCCGGCCGAGCGCGGCGCCTATCCGTACGCCACGGCCGACGAGCGAGGGCTCGTCCAGATCGATCTGCGCCCCGCCGTGCGCGCCCTCACCACCGACCTGCTGGGGCACACGCCGGCCGGCGTCGTGTCCGCGCGGTTCCACAACACCCTGGCCGAGGCCACCACCTCCGTTGTCGCCGGCCTGCTCGCGCGCCTCGGCCCGACGCCCGTGGTGCTGTCGGGCGGCTGTTTCCAGAATGCCCGGCTCACCGAAGGCATTGTCGCGCGGCTCGGTTCCGCAGTACAAGTGATACGGCACCACACGGTGCCTCCCGGGGACGGCGGCCTGGCGCTGGGCCAGGCCGTGGTCGCGGATGCGCAGGTCCGGTCCGGGGCGCCCCCCACGGCGGAGGGTTTATGTGTCTCGGCGTTCCCGGCCGGGTAGTCGAGGTCCGCGGCAACGTGGCCACCGTGGATTTCTGGGGCGTGCGCCGCGATGCGCGCCTCGACGTCGTCGATGACCCGGTGGCGCCCGGCGACTACGTCCTGATCCACGTCGGGTTCGCCATCCGCCGCATCCCGGACGATGAGGTGGCCGAGACGCTGTCCCTCTACGAACAACTGCTCCAGGACGGCGGCCCGTCCGATCTGATGGCCGCCGACGTGCGCGGCGAGATCGACGCCGCACGGGCGCCCGGCGATGACACCCGCTGACCCGCAGGCGGCGTTCCGCGAACTGAAGTTCCGCGACCCGGCGCGCGCGCGCGCCATGACGGACGCGCTGGCCCGCGTCACGGCGGCCATCGGCCGGCCCCGCGTGTCGGTGATGCACGTCTGCGGCAGCCACGAGCAGGCGATCGCCCGCTACGGGCTGCGCAGCTCGTTTCCCCCTGCCCTCGATGTCATCATGGGGCCCGGCTGCCCGGTGTGCATCACGGACACGCCTGAAGTGGACGAAGGCGTGGCGCTGGCCCGCCAGGGCGTGCACATCGCCACCTACGGCGACATGCTGCGCGTGCCCGGCACGGCCCTGTCGCTCGCCGACGCCCGGGCGCAGGGCGCCCGCATCCACGTGGTCTACAGCACCGACCAGGTGGTCGAACTGGCCCGGCGCGTGAGCGACCCGGTGGTGTTCTTCGCCACGGGATTCGAGACCACGGCCGTCGCCACGGCGGCCATCGTCCTCTCCGGCGTGCCCGACAACCTCTCGATCCTCTCCGCCCACAAGTACGTCCCGCCCGCGATGGACGTCGTCGCCAGCATCCCCGACACCCGTGTCGAAGGGTTCCTGGCCGCGGGCCACGCGGCCGTCATCACCGGGTCGGCGGTCTTCGAACCCTTCGCCGCGCGGTACCGCCGGCCCGTCGTCGTGGCCGGCTTCGAACCCCTCGACATCCTGGCGGCCCTCGTCCGGTTGCTCGAACTCATCCGGGACGGGCGGCCGGAGGTGGCCAACATGTTCCCGCGGTGCGTGACGCGGGAGGGCAACCGGCGGGCGCAGGACCAGCTGTGGCAGGTCTTCGAGCCCGTCGACGGCCGCTGGCGCGGCATCGCCTGCGTCCCGCGTGGCAATCTCCGCCTGCGCGACGAGTGGGCGCACCTGGACGCCCGGCGCCGCTTCGCCATCGACCTGACGACCCTCCCGGATGGCGCGCCCTCCGCGCTGGCGCAGTCCTGCCTCTGCGGCGCCATCATGTCGGGCCTGCGGTCGCCCCGCGACTGCAGTTTGTTCGGCACCGCGTGCACGCCCGACCGTCCCGTCGGCGCCTGCATGGTGAGCAGCGAAGGCACCTGCCGGATCTGGCACCAGTACGGCGGGCACCCGGATCTCGGAGCGCTGGCATGAGCGTGACGACGAGGCTCGACGACCGGATCGGCATGAAACACGGTGCCGGGGGGCGCGCCATGCGTGCGCTCATCGAGCAGGTCTGCCTCGCGGGACTGGGCGCGCCCGGCATCGACGGCATCGGCCTCGCCGCCCTCGACGATGGCGCAGCCATCCGCCTGGGGGACCGCTGGCTGGTGGTGACGACCGACTCCCACGTGGTGCATCCGATCTTCTTCCCCGGCGGCGACATCGGCCGGCTGGCGGTGTCGGGCACGGTGAACGATCTGGCCATGATGGGCGCCACCACCCCGCTCGCGCTCACCTGCGCGCTGGTCGTCGAGGAGGGCTTCGCCCGGGCCGATCTGGAACGCATCTACGCCTCCATTCGCGCCGCTTGTGACGAGGCCGGCGCGCCCGTGGTCACCGGCGACACGAAGGTGATGGGCCGCGGGGAACTGGACGGGGTCATCCTCAACACCACCGGGGTCGCCCTCTGCGATCGGGTCGTCCCGGATGCGGGCCTGGCGCCGGGTGACGTGATCATCGTGACGGGCACCATCGGCGATCACGGCCTGGCCATCATGGCCGCCCGCCACCAGCTCGCCCTGGAGGGCGACCTCAGGTCGGACGTCGCGCCGCTCAACGGCCTGGTGCGCGCGGCCCTCGACGCCGGTGGCGAGGATATCGTGGCGATGAAGGACCCGACGCGGGGCGGCGTGTCGAGCGCGCTGCACGAGATGGCCGCGAAGAGCCGCGTCGGCATCCTGCTCGACGAGCAGGCCGTGCCGGTGCGGCCCGAGGTGCGGGCCGCATCGGATCTGCTCGGCCTCGATCCCCTGGTGGTGGCCAACGAGGGCAAGGCCTTGATCGGCGTGCGCGCGTCTCATGCCGAGGCGGTGCTGGCGGCGGTGCGCCGGCACTCACTCGGCGCTGACGCCGCCATCGTGGGCCGCTGCCTCGCCCAATACGCCGGCGCCGTCATCCTGGACACCGGACTCGGCCGCCGGATGCTGGCGGAACCCGACGGCGAACTCCTGCCCCGGATCTGCTGACCAGCTGGGTTGCTGCCATGCACGAGTACTCCGTGGGACAGGCGCTGATGGAACGCATCGAGGCCGCGGCCGCCGCGCGAGGCGCGACGGCGGTCCACCGCGTCCGGCTGAAGATCGGGGAACTGTCGGGCGTCGAGCCGGATCTGCTGGCCACGGCGTTCGAGATCCTGCGCGAGCGGACGATCTGCGAGCGGGCGCGCCTCGACATCGAGCGCGTGCCCGCGCAGTGGGTCTGCCCCGCCTGCGGCGACGCCATCGCAGCCGGCGGCGTGCTCACGTGCGCGGCCTGCCTGGTGCCGGCGCGCCTGGCCGGCGGGGACGAGATCGTCCTGGCCCAGCTCGAACTGGAGGTGCCGTAGTGTGCGAGACATGCGGGTGCGGGGATCGTCACCTGGTTCCCGTGGACGTCCAGGAGAAGATCCTGTCGGTCAACGACCGCCAGGCGGCCCACAACCGGGAGCACTTCACCGCCCACGGCGTCCTGGCGATCAACCTGATGGGCTCGCCCGGCTCCGGCAAGACCGCCATCCTCGAAGCCACGTCGCAGCGCTTCGCGGGCCGCTACCGCGTGGCCGCCCTGGCGGGCGACCTCGAGACCACCCGCGACGCCGAGCGCCTGCAGCGGGCGGGCATCCCGGCGCGGGCCATCACGACGGGCAACGCCTGCCATCTGGACGCCGAGATGGTGCACCACGCCCTGCATCACCAGGACGTGCACGACACCAACGTCCTGTTCATCGAGAACGTCGGCAACCTGGTCTGCCCGGCCGTCTACGACCTGGGCCAGGCCTTCAATGTCGTCGCGCTCGCGGTGACGGAGGGCGAGGACAAGCCCCTGAAATACCCCGTGATGTTCCGGCGCGCCGACCTGGTGCTCATCACGAAGATCGATCTGCTGCCGCACCTCGACATCGACCTGGAGGCCATCGTCGACGCGCTGGCGCGGGTCATGCCGGCGCCGCTGGCCCTGCCCGTCTCGGCGAAGACCGGTGAGGGGCTGGAGGCCTGGACAGCCTGGCTGGAGCGGGCCGCGGGTTCCCGCCGGTGACGGAAAACCGGCACCGGGGTCTGAGCCGCGGGCCTGCCGCACCGGGACGGCCTTGTTTTCCCCATGTTTACGGCCCCTCGCCGGGTGGCAGCAGCCTTGCTCCAGTCCCTGGGAAGACAGGCAACCCTCGGCCCGGAAGGCGGAGGGCCTGTCGGCCCGCAGGCCCCCGCCTGCAATCGCCCGCACACCTCATGAAGGTCGCCCTTATGCTGACGATGCTGATCGTCGCTGCCCTGCTGAGTCTTGCCGCGCCGGCGGCCGCCCAGGGCCCCGACGTGGACACGTGCCTCGGCTGCCACGCGGACCGGGCCCTGGCCGTGTCGTTACCGAGCGGGGAAACCCGTTCGTTGTTCGTCGATCTCGACACGTTCCGCGGCTCGGTGCACGGCAACAAGCTCAGTTGCGTCGACTGCCATCAGGACATGACCGAGGTGCCGCACGCCTCGCGCCCGTTCCGCAGCCTGCGGGAGTTCACCGTCGCCTACTACGAGCAGTGCAAACGCTGCCACTTCGCGAACTACACCAAGACGCTCGACAGCGTGCACTACCCCGCCCTGGCGCGGGGCGACAAGACCGCGCCGGTCTGCGTGGACTGCCACGGCGCCCACGACGTGAAGCCGGTGAACCAGCCGGGGTCGGTGCTGTCGTCGTCCTGCGCCCGGTGCCACGAGGGCGTGTCGCTGGTCTATGCGAAGAGCGTGCACGGTCGTGCCGCCGGGGCCAACGCGGACGTGCCGGCGTGCACCGACTGCCACAAGTCGCACGACGTGTCCGGCCCGAGCACCGCCAACTGGCAGCGCGCGGTGCCGGAATTGTGCAGCACCTGCCATTCGAACAAGGAACTGATGGCGAAGTACGGCCTGTCGGCGGCCGTGTCGCAGACCTACGTGGCCGACTTCCACGGCATGACGGCATCGCTCCAGAGGGACGCCGGGCAGGCGCAGACCAGCGTCGTGGCCCTGTGCACCGACTGCCACGGCGTGCACGACATCACCAAGGTTGACGAGCCCGGCTCGAAGGTGCTGCGCGCCAACCTCGTCAAGACCTGCGCCCGCTGCCACGAGGGCGCCAGCGAGAACTTCCCCGCCGCCTGGATGTCCCACTACGAGCCCTCATGGGAGAAGGCGCCCATGGTGTACGGCGTGCAGAAGTTCTACGATGTGCTCATTCCCTTCATGATGATCGGCCTCGTGCTGCAGATCCTGCTGCACTTCTGGCGCGTGGTGGTCAACCGATGACGACGTACCTCACCCGTTTCACGCTCCGGCAGCGCATCGAGCACTTCTGCGTGATGTCGCTGTTCATCATCCTGTCGGTCACGGGACTGCCGCAGAAGTACTTCGACACGGGCTGGGCCCACTGGTTCATCAACGCCGTCGGCGGCATCGACCGGGTGCGCTGGTTCCACCGGGTGGCGGGCCTGTCGTTCGCGGCCATGACCGCGTTCCACCTGATGTCGGCCATCTACAGCGTGGCCGCCGGCCGCTCACCGCTGTCCATCGTCCCCAACAAGAAGGACTTCACCGACGCCATCCAGACGCTGAACTACTACATCGGCCGCGGCGACGCGCCCGCGCGGTTCGATCGGTTCGACTACCGCCAGAAGTTCGAGTACTGGGGCCTGGTGCTCGGGGCCGCCGTGGTCATCGTGACCGGCCTCATCCTGTACTTCCCGATCGCCTTCACGCGGTTGTTCCCCGGCGAGCTCATTCCGGCCGCCAAGGTCGCCCACAGCAACGAGGGCCTCATGGCCTTCCTCGTGGTGATCCTCTGGCACATCTACAACGCCCACTTCAACCCGGACGTCTTCCCGTTCGACAAGACGATCTTCACGGGCAAGATCAGCCTCGAGCGGATGCAGCACGAGCATCCCCTCGAACTCGAGCGCCTCAAGCAGGTTCAGGACATCAAGGAGTAAGGGCACCGGTGCTGGCCCTGGCTGGCCTGGCCATCCTGCACGCCTCCGTCGCCGCGGCCGTCGTCGAGGGCCTGCTGCGGGCGTGGCGCGTGCAGGACCCCGGCCAGCGCCTGGCGCTGCGCGGCGTTGCGCTGGGCGCGCCCTTTGTCTCGCCCTGGCTGCTGCCGCTCGTGGCGCCGTCGCGCGGCGCCGGCCCGTTCGCGCTGTACTGGTCCTGGTTCGGCGGCGCCCACTGGGACAACCTGCGCGTCGGCGGCTGGCCGTTGTCGCACGCGGCGACGGCGGTCCTGATCCTCGTCGGCCTCGCGCTCTACCTGCGTGATGCCCTGCCGTTCCTCAGCGAACGTATCCGCCCGGCCGATGACGGACCCGAGGTGGGCCCGCATCACGAGGCCCGACACCGCGTCGCCGCGGCACTCGCGGCACTGCCCGCCGTCCCCGCCGCGGCCCCGCTCGTGACGGTTCTCTCGCGCGACGATGCCGTCCTGCTCTGCTCGGGCGTCGGGACGCCGGTGATCACCGTCTCGACCGGCGCGCTGGCCCGCCTCGATGACGACGCCCTGCGGGCGGCGCTGGCGCACGAACTCGAACACCTCCGGCGGCGCGATCCCGCGCTGGGCTGGGTGCTCATGCTCGTGCGCAGCCTGCAGGCGTTCAATCCGGCGACGCAGATCGTCGGCCGGCAGATCGTGCAGGACGTCGAGCACCGGTCCGATGGGCACGCGGCGAGCCTGGGTCTGGGCGGCGCTCTGGCCCGGGCCATCTCCCGCCTGTCGGCCCTGGAACACCCCCACACGGATCTCGCCGGGGCTCCGGACGCACGACCGTGGCTGCGGGCCTGGTCGACGCGGGCCGCCGCCCGGGCCACCGATCTCCGCTGCGAACGCCTGCTCGGCGGGCCACCGGCGGCCCCGGGCAGCACCGCGCGCCGCGTGGCGCTGGCCGTGGCCGGAGTCGCCATCGTCCTCTTCTTCGTGGTGTGAGCCGCATGCGTGCCACGATCACGGACCTCGCCGCCCTGCTCCTGGTCGTCGCCGCCTCGGCCGTCGTGCTGCGCGTCGCCGACGCTGTCCCGCAGGTGCTCACGGGATTGCCGCGCGGCGTCACGCGGGCCGCGTCGCTCGGCGACCTCGCCCGCGCCCAGGATCGGCCCGTGGTGTTGCCGACGTACTACCCGTCCGATCTCGAATGGCCGCCAGGCGACCTGCTCTGCGCCGGGCCGAACGCCCGGGCCCTGACGGCACGGCAGGGGGCGACGGGCGCCGCGTGGCTCACGATCGCCTCGGCACCGTCCGAGGCCACCCTCGCCGCCGCCCGCCTGGTACCGGCCGTCACGGTGCTGCAGGACACCGAGACCCGGCTGGGCAACCTCACCGCCCGCGTGCAGCGCCTCCAGGACGCCTCGGGTGCGATCTGGCACCAGGCGGCCTGGCACGCCGCCGCGCGGTATCATCTCGTGCGGTACCGCGGCAGCCTGGACGACCTGATGCGCATCGCCGCCAGCTACCATCCGAGGCCGACATCATGACTTCCCTCCCGTCGCGGGGCACGAAACGGAGCATCCAGGCGCGCGTCATGGTGCTGGTGGCGTCGGGCGTCCTGGTGTCCGTGCTCGCGCCCGGCTGGGTCGCCTGGCGGGCCATCGACGAGGTGGCCGCCCATGCCCTGGAACACCGGCAGACTGACGCCGCGCTTGCCGCACGTCACCTCGAAAACGTCATCAACCGTGAGTGGGCCCGTCTCCAGGAAATCGCGTCGGCCCGCCCGGGAACCGCCGCGCCCGAAGAGGCAGCCGGCGCGCCCGCCATCGACGTCCTGCGCGGCACGTACTTCCGCGCGGAGATCATGGATGGCACCTTCGTGACCGATGGCGCGGGCCGGGTGCTGGCTGAAGAACCGGCGCCGGCGACGGGGCCCGGCCGCACGATCCCCGGCGTCGCGGCGGTCATGGCCTCCGGACGGCCGGGCGTCTCGGTGCCGGAGGCGGCGGGCACGCCGGCCGGCTTCAACCTGCTCGTGCCCATGCGCGACTGGCGGGGCCAGGTGATTGGCGCCGCCGGGGGGTTCGTGAACGCGACGGGCCCCCGCGTGGCCGCCATCCTGCGCGACCATACGTCGGCGGCGCCGGGGACCACGGTCGAGATCCTCGACGATCGGGGCACCGTCGTGCTCGCGTCGGATCCGGCCCGGCTCTCCGCGGCCAAGGACCACACGGGCCTCATCCGGCAGCACCTCCGCGCGGGGACGGCGGTGGCGGGCACCTGCCACCAGTGTCACGCGGGGGTCGAGCGCACGACGACCGTCATGGCGTTCGTCCCGCTGCGGCACGTCCCCTGGGGCGTGCTGGTGGAAACGCCGGAGGGCGCGCTCCTGGCGCGCACGCAGGCGCTGCGCCGGACGCTGCTGTGGATGACGCCGGCCCTGCTCGCCATCGGGCTGCTGTTCGCGTACGGCGCCGCGCAGAGCGTCCTGCGGCCGGTGCGGGTGCTGACGGAGGCCTCGGAGCGCATCGCGGCCGGCAGCCTCGATCAACCGATCCCGGCCGTGGGGCGCGACGAACTGGGCCGACTTGGCCGGTCCCTCGACCGGATGCGGGCGGCGTTGAAGTCGTCGATTCAGACCATCGAGGACGACAACACGCAGCTCGAACGGCGCGTCGACGAGCGCACGGCCCAGCTGCAGGCCATCTCGCGGCAGCTGGCCGAACGGGAGGAGGCGCGGGCCCGGCTGCTGCGCCAGGTCATCACCGCGCAGGAGGACGAACGCAAGCGGCTGGCGCGCGAACTGCACGACGAGACGTGCCAGACCAT
This sequence comes from uncultured Vicinamibacterales bacterium, assembly GCA_964396055.1. Taxonomy (GTDB): domain Bacteria; phylum Acidobacteriota; class Vicinamibacteria; order Vicinamibacterales; family JAKQTR01; genus CAYJPV01. The sequence goes on from CAYNDV010000048.1 coordinate 18,847, forward strand.
CAGCGCCCTCGCCATGAAGCTGGGAGGCGCCGCCAGCCGCCTCGGCGCCGACACGCCGCCGGCCGTGGCCGAGGCGCGCGACCTGGCGGTCAGGGCACTCGATGAGCTGCACCGGCTGATCTACGATCTGCGGCCCTCGGTCCTCGACGATCTCGGGCTCTGGTCCGCCATCCGCTGGTACGCCGAACGCCAGCTCGGCCCCCGCGGCGTGGCCGTGCGCTGCGAATTCCCCGATACCGAGCACCGCCTGCCGGCGCTCTACGAGACCGCCCTGTTCCGCGTCTCGCAGGAAGCGATCAGCAACATCGCCAAACACGCCGAGGCCGAGCAGGTGCTCATCCAGGGGACGATCGACGGCACCCGCCTCACGATCGAGATCGAGGACGACGGGCGCGGGTTCGATCCGGCGCAGGCACGGGCGCCCCAGCCCGACGGCCACGGCTGGGGCCTGCTCGGCATCTCGGAACGCGTCGAGGCCCTGGGGGGCACGGTCACCATTGACAGCGCCCCCGGTCAAGGCGTCAGACTGGTGGCCACCGTGACACTGCCGACGGAGCCCTCACATGGCTAGGATCCGCGTCGTCATCGCCGACGACCACGCGATTGTCCGCGACGGCGTGAAGGCGCTGCTCGCCCTGGCCGACGACATCGAGGTAGTCGGCGAGGCGGCGGACGGCCGCGAGGCCATCGCGCGCGTCCGCGACCTCGAGCCGGACGTGGTGGTGATGGACATCGCCATGCCCGACCTCGGCGGCCTGGAAGCCACGCTGGAGATCCGGCGCCAGCAGCCGCGCACGAAGGTCCTGGTCTTGTCGCAGTACGAAGACCGCGAGTACATCCGGCGGTTCCTGAAGGTCGGCGTGTCCGGCTACGTCCTGAAGAAGTCCGCCGGCAGCGACCTCGCCGCCGCCATTCGCGCCGCGGCCCGCGGCGGCCTGGTGCTCGACCCCGACGTGGCGCGCGAAGCGATGCGCGACCAGGAGGCGCCGGCGGGCGGCCGACAGGCGGATCCCTACGAAACGCTGACGGATCGCGAAAAGCAGGTGCTGAAGCTCGTGGCCGAGGGCCGCTCGAACAAGGAGGTGGCGGACCTCCTGGGCATCAGCGTGAAGACGGCGATGTCGCACCGCGAGCACATCATGGAGAAGCTGGACCTGCACAGCCGCACCGAGCTCATCCGCTTTGCCATCCGGCAGGGCATCATCCGGGTCGAGGACTGACCATGCATCCGTGGCACGACATCTACGTCGACGATCACCTCATCGAACACGAATTCCCCGTCGTCATCGAAGTGCCGATGGGCAGCAAGAACAAGTATGAACTGGACAAGGAAACCGGCCTGCTGCGCCTGGACCGGGTGCTCTACGGCGCCGTGCACTACCCCGCCAACTACGGGTTCATCCCGCGCACGTTCTGCGACGACGGCGACCCGCTCGACGCGCTGGTGCTGGGTCAGGAGGCCGTCCAGCCCCTGACGATCGTCGAGGCCCGCGCCATTGGCGTCATGCGGATGCGCGACGAGAAGGGCCTGGACGACAAGATCCTGGCCGTCAGCGTCAAGGACCCCTCCGTCAACGAGTACTCCAGCCATACGCAGCTCCCGGGCTTCCTGACCAAGGAAATCCAGCGATTCTTCCAGGACTACAAGATCCTGGAACACAAGATGGTGGAAGTTGAGGATTTCATCGGTCCCGAGGACGCCCTCCGCATTCTCCAGGAGGCCCTCGCCCTGTACCGGCAACTGCGGCGTGGCGAGATCCGCAAGAAGTAGTGCCGGTTTTCCGGAAGTTGAAGGATTCGGCGGGGGCGCATGCCCCCGTTTCAGGCTTCAACATTACGGCTTTCCACATGGCAGTTGAATTGCTCTACAGACTCTGACCCGGCGGAACGCGCAGAGTCTGACGTCCTGCCCGCCCCCACCTCCTGCCGGCGTCACCCCCGGAAGCCGCGAGTCGCCGGGGGGGTCGGCGTCCTGTGTCCCGGTGCCGCACCGGGTGGGGGTCTGCCATGCCGCTGTCCACGGTCCGGTGGTGGAACCGGCTCAGTGTCCGTCTGACGGCGGCCGTCGCCGGGGGGACGCTGGCCGTGGGTGGCGTCGCCACGTACCTCTACCTGCAGTCGCAGCAGCAGCAGATCGTGGCGGAGATCCTGCGCGGGGCCCTGCTGGTCAGCGATACGGTCAAGAGCGCGACATATCACGACATGCTGGCGGACCGCCGCGAGAACGCCTACGCCACGATGTCGGCGGTCAGCCAGCAGACAGGCATGGAGAAGGTCCGGATCTTCAACAAGGAAGGCCGCATCACCTTCTCCACGGACGCGAAGGAGCGCGGCGCCGCGGTGGACACCCGGGCCGAGGCCTGCTACCAGTGCCACGAGGCCGGCCGGCCCATCGAGCGGCTCGGCCGCGACGAACGGCACCGCATCTACCAGGTGGGCGATCACCGCGTGCTGGCCATGGTGACCCCCATCTACAACGAGCCGGCCTGCTCGAATGCGGCCTGTCACGCGCACCCGCCGACCAAGCGGGTGCTCGGCGTCATCGACGTCGGCATCTCGCTGAAGGATATCGACGCCGACGCGGCGCGGGTGATGCGTCAGAGCGCGTGGGCTGCGGCCCTGTCGCTCCTGCTGGTGGGCGGCTTTGTCGCGTTCTTTACGCACCGCGCCGTGGTGCGCCCGGTGCGGGGTCTGGCGGTGGCCACGCGGAAGCTGGCGGCCGGGGACTTCACGCACGAGGTGCACACCGGCACCTCGGGCGAGCTGGGGGTGCTGGAGGAGTCGTTCAACGAGATGGTGGCGGCGCTGGGCAAGGCCCGCGCCGAGCGCCTGCACCTGCTGCATACGCTCGAGCAGCAGGTGGACGACCGCACGGCCGCGCTCAGGCGCGCCCAGGATCAGCTGGTGCAGACCGAGAAGCTCTCGTCGCTCGGGCGCCTGGCGGCGTCGGTGGCCCACGAGATCAACAACCCCCTGGCCGGCATCCTGACCTACGCCAAGCTCATGATCCGGCTGCTGGACAGCGACCCCGTGGACGGCCAGACGCGGGCCACCTGCGTCCGCAACCTGAAGCTGGTCCAGCGCGAGACAGAACGGTGCACGGCCATCGTGCGCAACCTGCTCGAGTTCGCCCGGCAGCGCCCGCTCGCCCTGAAGGACGTCGATGCGGCCACGGTGCTCGACGAGGCGTTGTCGCTGGTGGGGCACCAGGCCAAGCTGCAGGGCGTGGTCATCGAGCGCCAGGTCGAGCCCCTGCCGCACATCCAGGCCGATTACGGGCAGTTGCGGCAGGCGTTCGTCAACATCATCCTCAACGCCTGCGAGGCCATGACGAGCGGGGGCACGGTGTGGGTCAAGGCCCACCCCACGGCGGACCGGTCGGCGCTGGAGTTCGTCTTCAAGGACACCGGCTGCGGCATTCCGCCCGACAAGCTGGCGAAGATCTTCGACCCGTTCTTCACGACGAAGGAGAAGGGCACGGGACTGGGCCTCTCGGTGGTGTACGGCATCGTCGAGCGGCACGGGGGGACGATCACGGCGCACAGCGAGCCGGGCGCCGGGACGATGTTCGTGCTGCGCCTGCCGGTGTCGAAGGCGGCGGGGCCGCCCGCCGGGGACGCGGTGAGGGCCTGACGCGCCATGACGACGGCCGAGGTCAGCCTGTGGTGGATTGGCGCGGACGCCCCGGACGAGGCCCTCATGGACCTCCTGCGGCGCCGGGTGGAGACCGCGTTCGGCCTGCGGGCGCGCCACTACCATCACGCGGACCGGCCGACGCACGCGTTCGATCCGCGGCGGGGCCAGCACTCGTCGACGCAGATTCTCAAGTGGCTCGTCGAGCGCGCCGCGCCGGCGGGCCGGGTCCTGGCCGTCACGGACGTGGATCTGTTCATCCCCGTGCTGACCTACGTCTACGGGGAGGCCCAGCTCGGGGGCCGCTGCGCCGTCGTCTCGACGGCGCGCCTCGGGCTCGATCCCGAATCCCAGATCCACCCGGAGCTGGTGGCGGAGCGGGCCGTGAAGGAGACGGTGCACGAGCTGGGCCACACCTTCGGCCTGCTGCACTGCGACGCGCGGGAGTGTGTCATGGGCCGCTCGGTCAGCCTGGTCGATGTCGATCGCAAGGGCGCCACCCTCTGCCGCGGGTGCGAGGCGCTCTACGGGGAACTCCGCCGGAAGGAAGGGCATCATGAGTAGGGAACGGACACGCGTGCTGATCGTCGACGACGAGGAGATCGTCCGCGAGTCGCTGTCGGGCTGGCTGGCCAAGGACGGCTACACCCTCGACACCGCGCCGGATGGCCCGACGGCCCTCGACCGCATGCGTGCGGACCGCTGGTCGGTGGTCCTGGTCGACCTCAAGATGCCGGGCATGGACGGCCTGCAGGTCCTCGAGGCCGCGCGCAAGCTCCAGCCGGACTGCGCCGTCGTCATCATGACGGCCTACGCCACCGTGGAGACCGCGGTCGAGGCGATGAAGATCGGCGCGTACGACTACCTCGTGAAGCCCTTCGACCCCGAAGAGCTCAGCCTGATGATGGTGAAGATCGTCGCGCAGCAGCAGCTGGTGCGCGAAAACGTGCTGTTGCGCAAGGTCCTCAAGCGGGAGTACCGGTTCCGCGACCTGATCAGCAAGAGCCCGGCGATGCACAAGGTGTTCGACCTGGCGCGCAGCGCCGCCCGCAGCCAGTCCACCATCCTCGTGCTCGGCGAGAGCGGCACGGGCAAGGAACTGCTCGCCCGGGCCGTCCACGCCGAAAGCCCGCGCCACGAGGCGCCGTTCGTGGCCGTGTCCTGCGCGGCGCTCACCGAATCGCTGCTCGAGTCGGAGCTCTTCGGCCACGAGAAGGGGGCCTTTACGGGCGCCCTGGCCCGGCGACGCGGGAAGTTCGAGTCGGCCGACGGCGGCACGCTGTTCCTCGACGAGATCGGCGACATCAGCCAGAAGCTGCAGGTGGATCTGCTGCGCGTGCTCGAAGACCGGCGCTTCTTCCGCGTGGGCGGCAACGAAGCCGTCAGCGTGGACGTGCGGGTGGTGGCCGCCACGAACCGCGACCTGAAGAAGGCGGTGGCGGACGGCGCCTTCCGCGAGGATCTCTTCTACCGGCTCAACGTCATTCCGATTTCGCTGCCGCCGCTGCGCGAGCGCCGCGAAGACATCCCCCTGCTCATCGAGCACTTCCTCGAGCACCTCAGCGTCGAGATGAACCGCCGCGTGGACGGCGTGAGCCCCGAGGCGCTCACCCAGCTCATGCGCCACGACTGGCCGGGCAACGTGCGCGAGCTGCGCAACGTGCTCGAGCGTGCCATGGTCGTGGCCAAGAGCCCGCACCTGCAGCCCGACGACCTGGGCCTCACCGCCGGGACGCCCCGCGCCGACACGATCGACGCCAGCCTCACGCTCGAGGAGGTGGAACGCCGCCACGTGGGCGCCGTGCTCCAGCAGTGCGCCGGCAACGTCACCCAGGCGGCGCGCGTCCTCGACATCGACCGCGTGACGCTCTACAACAAGATCAGGAAGTACGGGCTGAAGCGGTACGACGAGGACGACCGGGGGTAGTCCGGCGCCGGACCGCGGGCGGGCCTCACGCCAGGACGACGGGCAGATCGAACGAGAAGCGGCTGCCTTCGCCGACCGCGGTTTCCAGCGAGACGTGCGCGTCGTGGGCCTCCACGATCATCTTGACGAGCGCCAGGCCGATGCCCGTGCCACCCTGCTTGCGCGTGGACGACCCGTCGAGCTGGTGGAACGCCTCGAACAGCTCCGCGAGTTTCTCGGGCGGGATCCCGGGCCCCGTGTCGGCCACCGAGAGCCGCACGACGCCGCCCACGCGCCCCGCCGACACGGTCACCAGCCCGCCGGCCGGCGTGAACTTGATGGCGTTGTCCACGAGCTGGTTCAGGACCCAGCGCAGGCGCTCCTCGTCGGCCTGCATGGCCGGCGTGCCGTCGGCGACGAACGCCTCCAGCCCCACCCCCCGTCGCGACGCCCGGTCCCGGGCCCCGGCGACCACCGCCTCGATGATCGCGCCGGGCACCACCGGCGCCAGCCGCAGGGTCATCTCGCCGCGGGCACCGGTCGCGAACTGGATCAGGTCGCCAATCAACCGTTCCAGTTCCGCGATCCCCCGGCCCATCACCGCCACGGCCTGCTGCTGATCCTCGGTAAGCGCCCCGAGGTCCCCCGCCGCCAGCAGCGCGTTGAAGCCCTTGATCTTGGTGAGCGGCGTCCGCAGCTCGTGCGAGATGTTCGAGATGAAGTTGCCCTTGAGCTTGTCGAGCTCCGTCAGGCGCTGGTAGGCCTGCTGCAGCTCCCGCGTGCGCTCGGCAACCCGCTGCTCCAGCTGCGCGTTCACCTGCCGCAGCGCCGTCTGCAGCTCCTGCACCTGCTCGACGCTGGCCAGCTCGAGCTGCTCGCGCGTCAGCATGTGCATTTCGAGCAACACCTGCCCGAGCGTCCGGCGCTGCCCGTCGCGTGACAGGGCCCCCTGCCGGGCCAGCGCCTCGTCGAGCTGCCCCTGCGTGATGTACCCCTTCTTCATCAGGAACTCGCCGAACCTCGACAGCATGGCGTCGCCGACAAACGGCGTGCCGGGCTCGGCGGGTATCACGCTCAACGCCAGCCGCTCCATCAACACCGCCGCCAGCGCCAGGTCGACGCCGCAGTGCGGGCACGTCGTCTCACGGGCGGTCACGGGGGCCGCGCATCGCGGGCACGGATAGGTCTGCGTCTCGGGCATCGCCGGCATCATAACCGCTTTTCACCACCCGGTGCAGCCGGCTCCCAGCAGGCCGATGCCACCGATGAAACCCTCAACATCACCGTTGAAGAACACAACTTGGTGGATCTCGTTGAATTCCCGCCGGAATTTGAGTTCCGGGCCCGACTGGCGTGGCCGAGGTATTGAATTCCACAACACCACGTCTTCATGTCACGTTCCAGCACATCGACCTGTATCGGCAGCAAACCGTTATTCATGAGTGACTTACAGGATACAAACAGCAACCGATCGAGGCTGGCGCGAGACTTGCTCCACGAGAGGGCGAAGGAGAAGGGGCCGACGATGTCCTGTCCGTACCTCAAGGAAGTCGTGATGCTCTACTGCCAGGCGTATCCGGTCAAGAAGCTCATTCCTCTCGACCGGATCGCCTCCGCCGAACCGTGCCTCGGGCGCGAGTTCGAGTCGTGCCCCTTGTTCAAGGACGTGCTGGCCCGGATGCGGGCGCACTCCCAGCCCGCGGCGGGCGGGCCCCACGTACCCCAGGCATCGAAGGAGGTCTTCCGATGATCGTCATCCTGCTCGCCTCACTCGGGCTGCTGCTGGTTGGCACGTCGACGGTGCTGGACCTCCGGGCCCGCTGACACACACGCTCGACCCTGCCCTCTTCGCGAGAGTCGAACATGAAACTGAACCGACGATTGTTCCTGAAGACCGCGGCCGCCAGTGCCGCGGTGCTCGCCCCGGCGGCCCGCGCAAACGCGTCCACCGCCGCCTCTGACGTCGATGCCTCCCGGCGCGGCGTGCTGGTAGACACCACCAAGTGCATCGGCTGCCGGGCCTGCGAGGCCGCGTGCGCCGAGGCCAATGTCCTGCCCGGCCCGGCCTCGGCCGGCGACGACGCGATCTTCAAGCAGGCGCGCCTGACCGACACCAGGACTTACACGGTGGTCAACGCCGCCAGAACCGACGCCGGCGCCCCGGAGCGGTTCATCAAACGCCAGTGCATGCACTGCGTCGAACCCGCGTGCGCGTCGGCCTGCCTGGTGCGCGCCCTCGACAAGACGCCCACCGGCCCTGTCGTCTACCACAAGGACCGCTGCCTGGGGTGCCGCTACTGCATGGTGGCGTGCCCCTTCGGCGTGCCGAAGTACGAATACGATTCGCCGCTGCCCTACGTCCAGAAGTGCACCTTCTGCGCCGACCGTCAGGCCAAGGGCGAAGCCCCGGCCTGCACCAGCGTCTGCCCGACGGGCGCGCTGACCTTCGGCCTGCGCAACCAGCTCATCGAGACCGCCAAGGAACGCCTCTACGCCCCGGGCAGCACCTATGTCCGGCACATCTTCGGCGAACACGAAGTGGGCGGCACGAGCTGGATGTACATCACCGACATCCCGTTCGATCGGCTCGGCCTGCCCGCCGAACTGGGCGACTACGCGTATTCGTCGCTCACCCAGGCGTCGCTGGCGGCGGTGCCCTTCGTCCTGACGCTGTGGCCGCCCCTGCTGATGGGCATCTACAACTTCTCCAAGCGCCGGCAGGAAGCCGGGGCCGACGCGCACGCGCAGGAGGTCAGCCATGAGTAGCGCCACGACATCGGTCGCGACGCCCCGCACCTGGGTGGCCGACAAGCTGTTTCTCGGGATGTCCTTCGGGGCGTACGTCCGGAGCCTGATCACCCCGGGCAACCTGCTGGTCGGGCTCATCATGGCCGTCGGCGTGCCGCTCATCGCCTACCGGTTCGCGGCCGGCCTCGGCGCCACGACGAACCTGTCGCAGACCAACCCCTGGGGCATCTGGATCGGCTTCGACATGCTGAGCGGCGTGGCCCTCGCGGCGGGCGGCTACACGCTGGCCACGTCGGTCTACATCTTCGGCCTCAAGGAGTACCACCCGGTGGTCCGGCCGGCGGTGCTGACCGGCTTTCTCGGCTATCTGTTCGCCGTGCTCGGCCTGTGCGCCGACCTCGGCCGGCCGTGGAACCTGCCGGTGCCGCTCTTCTTCTCGTGGGGCGGCCCGTCGGTCATGTTCGAGATCGCCTGGTGCGTCTGCCTCTACCTGACGGTACTGGGGATGGAATTCCTGCCGCCGGTCTTCGAGTGGCTGGGGTGGAATCGGGCGCGCACCCTGGCCGTCAAGGCCACGGTGGGCCTGACGATCTTCGGCGTGATGCTGTCGACGCTGCACCAGTCGTCGCTGGGGGCGCTGTTCCTCATGGCGCCCACCAAGCTGCACCCGCTCTGGTACTCGCCGTTCATCCCGGCGTACTTCTTCATCTCGAGCATCGCCGCCGGCCTGAGCATGGTCATTGTCGAGAGCGCCCTCTCGCACCGGGCGTTCGCCAGCCGCGTCGACCACCATGTGGATCTCGACGCGCTGGTCGTCGGCCTCGGCCGCGGCGCGTCCATCGTGCTGTTCTCCTACTTCTTCGTGAAGCTGCAGGGCACGGCCGACAGCATGCGGTGGGACCTCCTGCTGACCGGCTACGGCTACTGGTTCCTCTTCGAGATGCTCGGCTTCATCCTGCTGCCCTGCCTGCTGTTCGCCATCGGCGCGCGGCGCCGCAGCGCCACGTTGATCCGCTGGACGGCGGCGTGGACCGTGCTGGGCATCATCGTCAACCGGCTGAACGTTTCGGTGATCGCGTTCAACTGGAACGTGCCGGACCGGTATGTGCCGCACTGGATCGAAATCATGGTGTCGATCACCCTTGTCACGATTGGCGTGCAGGTCTTCCGGTGGATCGTGAACCGCATGCCCGTGCTGCGGGAAGACCCCGCGTATCACGAGTCCTGAGGTTCGCCAGAGGGAGGCCCGACATGATTCCGCATGACATCCTGACGCTCTACACCGCGAAGATGGTCGAGTACGGCATCGCCGTCCTCTTCCTGCTGCTCTTCATCCCGTTCTGGCGCTTCGTCCAGGGCACGTCGGCCCGCGTGCCGGCTACGGCCCGCGCCGCCGCGCCTGTCCCGGCCACGACGCTGGCCGACTGGTTCTCCCTGCCCGGCGACCGCCTGTTCCACCGCGGCCACGCCTGGGCGCAGCCGGACGGTTCCGGCGTCGTGACGGTGGGTCTGAGCGACTTCGCCGCCGGCCTCGTGGGCCCCGTGTCCCGGCTGGCCATGCCCGCCCCCGGGGCGGAGGTCGGCCAGGGCGAGCGGGCCTGGCGTCTCGTGGCCGACGACGGCCGCTCGGTGGCCATGCTGTCGCCCGTCGACGGCACCGTGACCGAGGTCAATCCGGCCCTGGCCGCCGACCCGAGCCTGGCTGTGACCGATCCCTACGGCGCGGGCTGGCTGATGAAGGTGCGCCCGAGCCGCCTCCGGGCCAACGGCACCAATCTCCTGTCCGGCCGGGCGGCCAAGACGTGGATGCGTGAGATCGCCGCGGGCCTGCAGGCCCAGCTCGCGCCCGGACTGGGGGCCCTGGCCCAGGACGGCGGCGCGCCGGTGCCCGGCTTCGCCCGCCACCTCGACGCCGACCGCTGGGACGAGGTCGCCGCGTCGTTCCTGCTGACCGGCGAGGAGGACGCTCATGTGTAGCCCGACGACCCGCACCGTCACGCTGGTGGTCCTCGCGCTGGCCTTCACGCTGGCCGGTGCGGCGGCCGCCCAGAACCGGATGCCCAACCTGCCCGCGGCGATCACGCTGCCCCAGGGGGCCGACAGCCCGGGCAAGGTGGCCTTCAACCACGAGTCGCACGTGGACCCGGCGGCGCCGAATTGCACGTCGTGCCACCCGAAGGTGTTCAGCATCCTGAAGAAGGGCGCGGTCCCCGACAAGAAGGCCGCGACGCACGACGGCATGACCAAGGGGCAGGGCTGCGGCGCCTGCCACGGCAAGACGGCGTTCGGGTTCGACGACTGCACGATGTGCCACCGCGCCGAATGACGCGGGGCCGGGAGAGACGGCGCCGCCTCGTCGCGGCGCCAGGTCGGTCGGAGTTGGTTACGAAACGAGGGTCATCATGGACGCGTTGATGTCTGGCATCGAGTCGATCGCGGTACTGGCAGCCGGCCTGGCGGTCAGGGCCGCTCTCCTGCTCCTGGTGCTCGCCGTGTTGTCGATTCCGGTGATGCTGGTGCTCACCGGCATGCGCGGGGTGGACGCCGTGCGGCGCCGCCTGCTCGGCGTCATGCGACTCGGCGGGTTCTCCTGGAGCGACCAGGCGTTCTACGCCCCGGGGCACACCTGGGTGCGCCGCACGGGGCGCAGCCGGGTGCAGGTGGGCGTCGACGACCTGGCCCAGCGCCTGTTCCCGACGCCCACCGGGCTGCGCCTGCCCGAGCCGGGCACCGTGGTGCACGCCAGGCAGCCGCTGGCCGAGGTGCGGACCATGGGCCGGCGCGCCGTCCTGGCCTCCCCGGTGGACGGCGTGGTGACCGCGGTCAACCGCGCCGTGGTCAGCGACCCGTCGCTGCTGCATCGCGATCCGTACGCCCGAGGCTGGCTCGTGGCCGTCACGCCGTCCAGTGACGACTTCGAGAAACTGCCGCGCGGTGAAGCCGCCCGAACGTGGCTGCGCAGCGAGGGCAACCGGCTGTCCCGTTTCTTCGAGCTGCAGCTGGGTGCGGCGGCCGCCGACGGCGGCGAATTCGTGATGCCTCCGCCGACCATGCTCACCGACGAGCAGTGGGACGCGCTTCGCGAGCAGTTCCTGGACAACGCCAGGGGCTAGAGGCTAGAGGCTAGAGGCTAGAGGCTCGTCAGAAGCAAGAAGCAAGAAGGGATCGCGCTTGTCGAGCTGCGGGCTCGGCATCGTATCCATTCTTGCTTCTTGCTTCTTGCTTCTGTCTTCTGTCTTCTGTCTTCTGTCTTCT
>CAYNDV010000049.1:0-15756 GCA_964396055.1 uncultured Vicinamibacterales bacterium
ACGGGCCGCAGGCGTGCGTACGCGCCGGCCCGGTTCTTGGCCGCTTCACGGTTGGCCTCGGCCAGCGGCTCGAGGGCCGCCGCCAGGGCGATGAAGGTGTCGCCAGTGGCCGCCAGGTCGGCGGTGCTCTTCTCGATCAGGCCCATCCGGACGTCGCGGTCGGCCAGCTTCGTGCCGGCGTAGAGGGCGTCGAGGAACGTGGCGATGGCGGCGTCGGCCGCGGCCTTGTCCATGCCCGGGGTCAGGCCGGCGGCCTTGTCGATCGCGTCGAGACGCTGACTGCCGGGCAGGGCCGCGGCCTTGCCGAGCGCCCACGTGAAGAGCGCCCGATCCACCGCCGGGTCGATGGTGCGCTGGAGCCGCTCCTGGGCCTCGCGGATCCGCGACCAGTCGCGTTCCTGGAAACCCGGGTCGCGCTGCACGTCCGGCTTCGGCCGCTGAACCGACAGGCGGTACAGCGTCTGGGCCGACGCCAGGTAGGACGAGGCCGACGACAGCAGGTTGAAAGTCGCGTTGCGCTCGCGCGTGGATTCGCCCTGCGCCTGCAGGCCCTGCATGGCCTTGAGGGCCTCGCCGTACTTCATCTGGCGCGCCGGGCTGGCGGCGATCCACGTCACCAGCTCCTGCTCACGCGCCTGCTTCTGCGCCAGGGCGCCACCCTTGACCATGCCTTCGAGCACGCCCTTCGAGTTGGTGAGGCCGTTGTTGAGGCCCTGGACGCGGCCGGCCACCTTGAGGGCCAGCGCCGGCTTGTCCTTGGTGAAGGCGTCGATGAGCGCCAGCTGTTCCTCGGCCAGCTTGATCGAACGCGGCAGGGTCCACTCGACCGTTTCTTTCACTTCGGCGTAGGTCTGGTGGCGCTGCGTGCGGCCCGGGTAGCCCACCACGAACACGAGGTCGTCTGGCTTGACGCCGCCCTTCGCGATGCGCAGCCAGTGTTTCGGCTTATAGGGCACGTTGTCCTTCGAGAACGGCGCCGGCTTGCCGTCCTTGCCCACGTACGCGCGCAGGAAGCTCCAGTCGCCCGTGTGGCGCGGCCAGCGCCAGTTGTCGGTCTCGCCGCCGAAGACGCCGATGCCGTCGTGCGGCGAGTACACCAGCCGCACGTCCTTGATCTCGAGCTGCTTGATCTCGAAGTACTTGAGGCCCTCGAAAAACGAAGCTACGGTGCAGCGGGAACCGTCCTTCTCGCAGGCCGCCACGCGTTCCTTCACGCGCCGGTCGATGGTGTCGTAGCGCTCGCGATCGGTGGCGCCGGCCGCGATGCTGCCGGTGATGTCGCCGGTCACTTCCAGCACCGAGGTGGTGACGAAGACGCGCGACCCGGGGCCGTTGGAGAGTTCATCGGCCAGCGTGGGCGCGAGGTAGCCCTCCAGCAGCAGGTTGCGGTCGGGGGTCGAGTTGAACTGCAGCCCGCCCGTCACGCAGTGGTGGTTGGTGACGATGAGGCCGTCGGGAGAGACGAACGACGCGGTGCATCCGCCGAGCGACACGATGGCGCCCATCGGATGGCCGGTGAGATCGCCGAACGATGCGGGGTCGCCGGCAAAGCCCAGGGATCGCAGCTTCGCGGCCAGGGCCGGGATCTGCTGCGGCATCCACATGCCCTCTTCGGCGGCCACGCCGACCGAGAGCAGGACGAGAAACGAGAGGAGAAAGACGCGGGATACTTTCATGAGGGGTTCTCCTTGGACCAACCGCAATAGTGTGACACAGGGGGAAGAAGACAGAAGACAGAAGACAGAAGACAGAAGACGGAAAGCGGAGGGCGGAAGACCGAACACGGCAGGGCTGAAGCCCTGCACTACGAGTCGCGAATCCCGAGTCGCGAATCCCGAGCCCCGAGCCCCGTGTGCCCGAAGCCGCCGGCGCCGCGCGTGGTGTCGGGCAGGGTCTCGGTTTCGGCCCACGCCGCGCGCGTCACCGGCGCGATGAGGAGCTGGGCGATACGCATGCCCGGGTCGATCCGGAACACATCGCGGCCGTGGTTGATGAGCACCACCTTGACCTCGCCGCGGTAGTCGCTGTCGATCGTGCCCGGGCTGTTGAGGACGGTCACGCCGTGCTTGGCCGCGAGCCCCGACCGGGGCCGCACCTGGCCTTCGAAGCCGTCGGGGATCGCCACGGCGATGCCGCAGGGCACCAGCATGTACGCGCCCGGCGGCAGGTCCAGCGGCTCGTCCAGGCAGGCGGCCAGATCCATGCCCGCGGCGTGGGCCGACTGGTAGGCGGGCAGGTGCGCGTCAGGCCGAAGTCGGGTGATGGGAATGCGTGTCGGTTCCATGGGATGGTCCGAGTCTGATACAGCCGGGGCGGCGGTGTCCAGTCCGCCGGGCGTGGCAGAATAGACGCAGGGACCGCCCCGACATGACCGACCCGACACGCCCCGTGCCGCGCGCCATCGCGACGGAGAAGCAAACCGTCGAGGCGATGGTGCGCATCTACTGCGCCGACCATCACCCAGACGAGCGCGGCCTGTGCCGTGCGTGCGGCACGCTGCTGACGTACTCCCATGCGCGACTCGATGCGTGTCCGTACGGCGCCGACAAGCCCACGTGCAAGGCCTGTCCGATTCACTGCTACCGGCCGGCCGAGCGTGAGGCGATGCGGGGCGTGATGCGGTTTGCGGGCCCCCGGATGCTGTGGCGGCATCCCTGGCTGGCGATCGTGCACCTGTGGAAGGAACGGTTCCGGCAGGCGCCGCGCCGGCGGGGACGCAAAGCCGCCCCCGCCGGCACGTCCTCCTGAGGTCAGCGTCCGGCGTGCTCCGCCACGAGGCGGAGAATGGCGCCTTCGGCGCCCGCCCCGAACAGCGGCCGGGCCTCGTCGCAGTCCGGCGGCGGGCCGCCGGCGTCGGCGCGTTCGAGCAGGCGCAGTGCGTGGGCGGCCGGGCCCGTCGGGCCTTGCCCCCGCAGCCAGTCGGCCGCCTTCTCCACCACCCGGCGCCGGGTGCCGCGGCGCGTCGTGTGCCCCATCATCAGCAGCGCCAGCAGTGCGGCGGCCGTCCGTTCGGCGTTGCCACCGAAGCTGCCGTCGGCGTCCTGGAGCAGGACGAGATGCCGAACGGCGTCCGCCACGTCGCCCGCGTCTGCGCGCGGCCGGGCGGCCGGTGGAGCCGGCGCCCGCATGAACGCAACGCAGTTCTCCGACTCGACCGCCGCGTCGAAGGCAGGTTCGTCCGCGACCTCGCTGCGGCAATACAGGGCCGTGGGCCTCCGGGAGAAGACCCTCGGCCCGCGATGAGCGGGCATGGCCATGGAGGCGGGCACGCAGGCCGCCTCGTCCATGTCCCAGGCGTCGGGCAGTTCCACCGGCTGGACGACCGTCACCGGTGTGCCGTCCACGCGGACGCTCTGCTCCACGGCCACGAAGGCGGTGAAACGACTGGCGATGCCGTGCGCCGTGGCCAGCGCGATCACGTCGGCCTGCACGCTGCGTTCGCGGGCGGGGTCGACGGCTGCCTGGTCCTCGAGCCACGCCACGCGTTCGCGCGCCCACAGCGCCCCGAGCGGCCAGTCGATCCGCGCGGGCGTCGCGTCGAAGGCTACGGGGCCGGCGGCGGTCTGGCCCGTGAACCGGATGGCGGCGGGCGCTCCCTCGGCCAGGTGGCACGCGCCACGGCCGTGGAAGAGCACGATCGCGCCGGGCCGGGCCGCGGTCCCGCCGTCGAAGGTGCCGTCCCAGATCACCGGGCGGGCGAGCCGCGCCTCGAGGCCCGCCAGGCGATCCTCGATGTCGTCCGATGGCGACAGCAACTCGCACGTGCCCCCTCCGAGGCGGGCCAGGCGCTTCAGCAGCGACTCGTTGACGGCCGTATCGATGCCCACCGTGAACAGCAGCGCGCCGCCCCGGTGGCTGGCCACGGCCGACGCCAGCTCGGGCTCGTTCGAGGCCTGGCCGTCGGTGATGAAGAGCACGGTCCTGACCCGATCGGGCGGGGTGGTGCCCGCAAACGCCTCGAGCAGGGCCGGCAGCATCTCGGTGCCGCCGCGCGCCTGCAGCGCCCCGATCCACTCGTCAGCGGCAGCCAGCGAGTGCCGATCGAACGCCGAGAAGTCCGTCAGGAAGAACTCGCGGGTGTCGTCGAAGGCGATGAGGCGGAACCGATCGCCGGCGCCCAGGCCCCGCAGAGCCGCCTTCAGCGCACGCTTGCCGGCGTCCAGCTTCGGGCCTTCCATCGATCCGGAGATGTCCAGCACGAAGACGGCGTCGCGCGGCACCACCGCGGCCTGCGTGGCGGCAGGCGGCGTCACGACGGCCAGCGTATAGGCACCGTCGGTGTAGGCGCGCACCGGCGACGCCGCCTCGTCCTGCCAGCTGAAGCGCACCACGAAATCGCGGTCGAGAGTGGCCCCCGCGGCGGGCGCGAGATGCACCGGCGTCCCCAGCGAGGTGCGCGTGGCGTGCTGCGAGCACTCGATCGTACCAGGCGCGCCTTCGAACGCGACGTCGAGGTCGAGCGTGGTGCCGCCAGCCAGGCGAAGCGGCGGCTGGAGGCGCGAGGCGTCCGGCACCCGGGTGGTGTCGGGTGTCGCGCCGTCGCCCTCATGGCCGACTGGCGTGCCCGGCGTGTAACGGGGCGCGATGACCGTGGGGAAGCGCCACGTGAGCGCGCCGTCGCCCTCGTCGAGCCGCTCGATGGTGACGAACCGGACCGAGACGCGCGCGCCGGCTGGGATGTTGGTGACCCGCAGCGTGTGCACGTCGGCCCGCTCGGCCGTGAGCAGCCCGGCCCGATGCCCGGATGTGCGGGCGTCGCGGAAGGCGCGCTCCGCCTCGCCGCGTTCGCGGCACTCGGCCCGGACGACGACGTCGCCTGCCCGGAGTTCCATCTCGGTGACGGCGGCGTCGGGCGCCAGGGGGAAGATGTGCACGGCCTCGAGGCTGTGCGGGTGGGGGTTCGCGAACACCTGCTCGACAACCGTCCGGCAGAAGTGGCCCGCCACCGATGCCCGTACGGTCACGCGCTCGAGGGGAAAGGGCACGGCAGCCTGGCGTGAGATCCCGAGCAGGCCTCCGAGATCGCGCGACGACTCGGGGACGGCGAGGTCGGGCAGGAGCGTGACGGGCACGGCGGCGGCGGGGTTCATCAGGTGTCCTCCGGGCGGCTGGCGATGAAACGGGTCAGGCGCGCGAGCCAGGCGTCGGCGTCGTGCACCTGTGCAGGGTCGATGGTGACGGTGATGCCGGGGGCCACTTCAGCGGTGACCAGCCGGCGCGGCGAGGGTGGCGGTTGGGACGCACGCGGCGCCGGGGCGGCGCCGAGTGACGCCAGGAGCGCGGCTTCGAGTTCGTCGGTCGTTCGCGCCGGCAGGCTGGCCTGGATGGCGGCAAGCGCATGACCCTCGGCCTGGAGATGCCGGATCGCCAGCACCTGCAGCAGGTGCCGGTACGTGTAGACGGCCCGGCGGCCGTCGTACCGCCGGGGCGCATCGAGCAGCCCGGCGGTCTGGTAGAAACGGACGTTACGGGCTTCGAGCGACACGGCCACACGGCCGTCGGCCACGTCGAAGGCGCCGTGCCGCAGGTAGCGGGAGGCGGTGTCCACGAGGTCGTCGAGGAAGAACCGGGTGTCCCGAAACGAGGTGAGCGGCGGCAGGCCGGGGGTCACAGTAATAATGTAATCATTACAGTAATTGCTGTCAAGTACGTGTTGTGCCGACGCGTCTTTTCAGGCACCGGGACGGCGGGCGATAATCGCTGTCCATGGTGAGCGACCTCGAAGCGGCCCGGGCGCTCGTGACGGTGCCGGAGGACGATCTGGTGCCGTTGCCGTCGCTCTTCTGGCACGACAGCCGGATCCACGGACAGGCGCACGTGGCGCGCGTGCTCGTCCATGCCCTGCGGCTGGCGGCGGTGACCGGGGCCCTCGACGAGGTGGCGCGGTTGTGGGCCGCGGTGTTCCTGCACGACATCGCCCGCCGGCACGATGGGCGCTGCCGCACGCACGGCGCCGATGCGTGGGATCGGCTGGCCGATCTCCCGGACGTGCGTGCGCTGTTCACGCGGGGCGGCGTGCGGGCGGCAGACGAGCCCGCGATCGCCTATGCGGTGCGCACGCATTGCGCCGGGGAACCGGATCGCGGCCGACCGGACTTCCGCCTGGCGGCGCTCCTGAAGGACGCCGACGGGCTCGACCGCGTCAGGCTGGGCGACCTGCGACCCGAGTGGCTGCGGCACGACGCGGCGCGGGCGATGGTCGACTTCGCCCAGCGGCTGCACGACGATACGAACTGGGATCTCGATCCGGGTCCGGGGTACTTCGCGCGATTGTGGCCGCACGCGCTGCGGCTGCACCGCGCGGCCCGGTCCTGACACCCTGCGACGAGGTGGCGTGATGCGGATGTCCGGCGGTGTGATGGCGGTGATCCTGGCGTGGGGGCTCGTCAGCGTCGGCGATGCGGCGGCACAGACGGCAGGTCCGCCGGCGGCGGGCCCAGCCCGGGCAGTGCCGGCAGCGGCGTTGGCAGAGGAGCGCGCGATCGCGGCGTCGATCTCGGAGCGCCGCATGGTGGAATCGGTCCGGCGCCTGGTGGCCTTCGGCACGCGGCAGTACGGCACGCCGTCGAATCACGCGGCGGCAGCCTGGGCGGCCGCCGCGTTTCGTGAGGCCGGCCTCGAGGTGACGATCCGCAGCGACGCGCCCCGTGACTGGTACGAGCCGGTGTCCTGGAGCGTATCCGTCGCAGGTGCCCCGGCCTCGTCGCCTGTGTCGCTGACGACGACGTGGCCCGGCACCGGATCGCCATCGGGCAGGGGGGAGGGGCCGCTGGCGCTGGCGGCCACCGCAGGGGCCGTGTGCCTGGTGTCCCAGAATCCCACGCCGGAGTCCACGACGGGCTGTGCGGCGGTCCTGTTCGACGGCCGGCCGTCCGCCTCCTCGTGGCCGATCGTGAGCCGGCTGCGCGGGGCCTGGCAGGTGCCGGTGCTCAACGTGTCGCCGAAGGAGACCGCACCGCTGCGAGCCCGTCTGGCGGCGGGCGAGTCGGTGCGCGTGGCGTTTGCCGTGGAGGCGAGTCGGGGCAACGGCGGCGCCGCGACGGTGGTGGCGACCCTGCCGGGCCGGGACCGGGCGAAACACGTGCTCGTGTGCGCGCACGGGGATTCCGATTCGGGCGGGCCGGGCGCGAACGACAACGCATCCGGTGTGGCGATCGTCCTGGAGATGGCCCGAGCCATGGCGGGTGGCATCAGGGCGAAGCGGATCCCGCAGCCGGCCGTCGACATCCGGTTTGCGGTGTGGGGCGGCGAGATATCCTCCACGCGCGAGTACCTGGCGAGCCTGGCAGCTGACCCGTCGGCTCTGGTCGCGGTCATCAACTACGACCAGTCCGGCTTCGGGTCGTCGAAGGACGCGCTCTATGTCGAGCCCGACGATGTGCCGGTGAACACGGCGCTGATGCGTCTGGTGCGCGGCGTGATGCAGGACCATCTGGGCGCCGACGGATTCCCGGCCCGGGCGGCGTCGGTGCGCACGCAGGGTGGCACGGATTCATACGTGTTCCAGCCGCGCCAGGGCGGCACGGCATATCCGTCGATGACCCTCTATACGTCGGCCTGGGACCGCGAACGCCAGTTGCCGGTGACCGAGGGCTTCCCGCCGCTCAACTGGTACCCGGACGAGAAGCCCGGCATGGTGACCGTCGACGGCGACGCGTTCTACCACTCTGCGGGCGACACCCCCGCCAACACTACCGACAAGGAGCCGTCCAACATGGGCTGGTGCGCCCGCGTCGGCCTGCTCACCCTCCTCCGCCTCGGAAAAGGGGCCAGGCCCCTTTTTCAGTGATGGCCGAAGGGGGCTCTGCCACAGCCTCAGCGGAGCAGGCGGGTGGCCGACTGGAAACTCAGCCAGGCAACTGACGCGGAAAGGGTGGTGCCCCAGGCCAGGTCCACCAGGGTCACGATGAGCGGCCAGTCGCGCACAGTGGCGTGGTTGGTGAGGTCGTAGGTGGCGTAGGTGACCAGGCCGAACAAGGCGCCGTAGAGCAGGGCGCGGCCGGCGCTTTGGGTCTCGAGCGCCGGCTTCACCGCGAAGAAGACGATCCCGGCGATGAAGATGAGATAGAACAGAATGGCAGGGACCCAGTTCACCTCGGGGGCCATGATGTAGCCGAGGTGCTTCCGGTAGAACTCTCTGGCGACCAGGCCGAGCCAGACCAGGTCGATCGCGAAGAAGATCGGCAGCGTGATGGCGTAGGCCGTCAGGAACCGGGTCAGCGTCATCGTCATGATCCTGTGACGCCCGGGTTGCGGGCCGGGGTCCCGGTGACCCCGGCCTCCGGCTCTCGCGATCTTGGCACGATTCTTCCGTTTTAGGTCGAACGCAAAAGGGGCCTGGCCCCTTTTCAGGCGACGGGTTTCTGGCCGGCGAGGAAGCGGTCGAATCGGGCGACCACGTCCTTGAGGTAGGCCGCATCCCCGGCGGCAATCTCGGTGGTGATCCATCCCTGGTAGTTGACGTCGGTCAGCGCCTTGCGCACGTCTACCCAGTCGACGTCCCCTTCGCCGATGTTCTTCCAGGCGTAGGTGCTGGCGCGGCGGTCCAGGGCGAAGTCCTTGATGTGCACGCGCACGATCTTCGGGCCGAGCGTCCGGATCCAGTCCTGCGGATACCCGTAGAAGAGCATGTTGCCGACATCGACGTAAGCCTTCACCCAGGGCGACTTGAACTCGTCGACGTACTGCCCGAGTTCGAGCGGGCTGAGCAGGAACTTGTTCCACACGTTCTCGATGCCAATCACGACCTTCAGTTCCTGCGCGAGGGGCAGGAGCCGCTGTCGGATCACCGCCTGGGACCGGGTCCACGCGTCCGTGTAGCCGGTCTGCGGGTTGACGACCGCCGGCACGAGCAGCACGCAGTCGGCGCCCCACAGCTTCGCGTTGCGCAGGGACGTTTCCATCCCCTGCACGCTCTGCGTGACGATGGCGGGGTCGCTGCTCGACAGCGGGAACCGCCAGTGGTCGGCGTTCATGACGCCGTGGATCTTGAGGCCCGTCGCCTCGGCGGCGGTCTTGATCTCGGCGGCGACGGCCTGATCGGCGATCGTGCCGATTTCCACGCCGTCGAAGCCCACCTCACGGGCCAGTTGGAACTTGTCGCGGTAGCTGAGTTCCTTCGGCAGCATGCCGACGTACACGGCCTTGCGCAGCCCACCGGCGGCGGGCGTGGAGGCCGGGGCCTGGGCGCCGGCCGTCACCGCGCCCCACGGTGCGGCCGCGAGCGCCGGCGCGGCGGCGGCCGCCTTCAGGAATGCCCGTCTGTCGATCATCTTCATGCGCATCCTCCCAGACGCCGAGCGCGGCACGACACGTCCGGCTGAAGCCGGACGCCACGAGGGACGCTGGACTGCCGCAGTGCAGGACGTCAGCCCTGCCCCAGTGTTCCGAGCCCTGTCCCTAGATCAGCGGCGTCGTGCCCGGCACCGCCACCGGATCGACCGGGTTGGGGCCGAACTCGTACTTCGCCGGCGACAGGTCGAGCTTCGACGTCGTCATCGCCCAGTCCCACGACATCGCGCGGCCCGTGTAGGCGCTCATGCGGCCCATGATCGCGCACAGCGTGCTCTCGGCGATCTGCCGGCCCTCGTTGAGCGGCTTGCCGGCGCGGATCGACGCGATCAGGTCGATGTGTTCCTGCACGTAGGGGTTCGTCTCCTGGGCCTCGAACGTCCAGGGGTTGGCGCCCGTGATCCGCGTCGCGTTCGACGTACTCCACGCCACGCCCTTCGTGCCGACGATCCGCTCTTCGACGCGGTCGTTGCAGCCCTTGGTCTGCCGGCACATGCTCGACACGCGCACGCCGCTCGGGTATTCGAACTCCACGGCGAAGTGGTCGAAGATGTTCCCGTACTCCGGGGCCTTCCGCACTTCGCGGCCGCCCATGCCCATGACGTTCTTCGGCATCACACCCATGGCCCAGTTGACGACGTCGATGTTGTGCACGTGCTGCTCGACGATGTGGTCGCCCGAGAGCCAGCTGAAGTAGAGCCAGTTGCGGCACTGCCACTCCATCTCGCTCATCGTGGGGGTCTTCTCCTTCACCCACAGGTCGCCCTGGTTCCAGTAACACTGGGCGGCCACGATCTCGCCGATCTGCCCGTCCTGGATGCGCTTCATCATCTCGAGGTAACGGGCCTGGTGGCGGCGCTGGGTGCCGGCGACCACGGCCAGGTTCTTCTGCTTCGCGAGATCAGACGAGGCGATGACCGAGCGGATGCCCACGGGGTCCACCGCGACGGGCTTTTCCATGAACACGTGCTTGCCGGCCTCGACGGCGGCCTTGAGGTGGATGGGCCGGAATCCCGGTGGCGCGGCGGTCACGATCAGGTTGACGTCCGGCAGGGCGCATACTTTCTTGTAGTTGTCGAAGCCGGCGAACTGGCGATCGGCCGGTACTTTCACCCGGCTCGCGAACTCCTTGTTGAGGCGCGCCAGCGAACTCTCGACGCGGTCGGGCACGAGGTCGCCCAGGGCGACGATCTCGACGCCGGGGTCGGCCCGCAGGCAGTCGATGGCGGCGCCCGTGCCGCGGCCGCCGCAGCCGATGACGCCGACCTTGATGATGTCCGAGCCGGCGGCAAAGACGTTGAACGATGAGGGGAAGGCCGCGAGCAGGGAGGCGGACGCCGCCGTCCGCACGAAGTCGCGCCGGGTCACGGAAGGCATGGGGTTCTGGCTCATGAGTGCTCCTTGTAGGCCGTTGGGCCGTTGGGCCGTGAGGCGGCGAGGCCGTCAGGCCGTTCCTAGAACGTATCGCAGGCGCGGTAGGCGTCGATGACCGCGCGCTCACCTTCGATGCCGGGCTTGCTGATGCCGTGCTCCATGCACAGCACGCCCGTGTATCCCTTGTCGTGGATGTACTTGAACACGTTGCGGAAGTTGATCTCGCCGGTGGTGGGCTCCTTGCGGCCCGGGTTGTCGCCCAGGTGAAAGGCCGCGATCTCGTCCCAGCCGGCCTCGATGTTGGGGATGATGTTCCCCTCGGTGATCTGCTGGTGGTAGATGTCGTTCACGATCTTGCAGGACGGGCTGTTGACCGCCTTGCAGATCTGGTAGGCCTGGGGAATCTTCGTGAGGAAGAGGCCCGGGTGGTTCTTGGGGTTGAGGGGCTCGAGCACCAGCACGAGGCCCGCCGGCTGGCACAACTCCATGCACGCCCGCAGGTTGTCGACGACGTTGGCCGTCTGGTAGTCCCACGCCAGGCTCTCGTCGAACCGGCCCGGCACGAGCAGCGCCAGCCTGTTGCCGGTCCGCTTCATCGTCTCGATGCCGGTGCGGACCTTGCCCAGGATCATCGCGCGGGCGTCCGCGTCGCGGAGCACCAGACTCCTGGCGCCGAAGTCGGCGTACAGGACGAAGGGGCCGAGCAGCATCTTGCGCTTCGCCAGCTCGTTGGCAATCAGCTCCTGCTGCTCGGGCGGCCGGCCCATCAGGCCGTTGTCGAACATGGCCGTGAAGCCTTCGTCGGCGGCGAACTGGATCTGCGCCACCAGGTCGGCGCCGGCGTGGTGCTTGAACTGGCCGAAGCTGGGCGCGTAGTTGAGGCGGAACCTGGGCTTCGGGGCGCGCGCGGCCGTGGGCGGCGCGGGCGCTGGTGCCTGCGCGCCGGCCGTCAACGGACTGGCGGCGACCGCGGCGGCCGAGGCCAGGCTGCGCGTGAGGAAATCGCGACGGTTCACAGAAGGCTCCTGCATGAGGGTCGATCGACACGGCGACGCCCGGGGGACGGGACGTCGCTCGCATACTAGGGACCGGCGTGACGCCTGTCAACCGCACCGGCGCCGGGACGGCGGCGGGCCGGGCGGCCGCTGTGCGATAATCGGGTCATGCCGACAATTCACCGATTCGGGACCACGTGTCTCTTGTTCGTGCTCTTCGCGGGCGCGCTCGGGGCCCAGGCCCCGGCCACCCAGCAGCCCCCTGACCCCGCCGCCGAAGCGCTGCGGGCCGGTCAGCAGCTCATGCGCGACGGGAATGCGGACGGCGCGCTTGCCGCATACCTGAAAGCCACCGAGACGTTTCCGGCGTCCGTCCCCGCCCGCATCCGCGTGGGCATCCAGCTCGATCTCATGGGCCGCTACGCCGAGGCCCGTACGCACTTCACCAAGGCGCTCGCGATGCCGGGCCTGACGCCGGCCTTCGAGGCCCAGGCCCTGCGCGCCATGGCCATGGCGTGGGCGTTCGAGGGCAACTGCAAGGAAGCGATCCCGTACGAAAGCCGGCTGTACGAGCGCTACCTGACGAAGGACAAGGACTTCTACATGGCCGGCGAGATCGCTAACGAGCTGGCCCGCGTCTGCCTGGAGTCCGGCGACTACGATACGGCCGCGGCCTGGTACAAGAAGGGCTACGACGCGGGCCTGCAGGAGCCGAACCTCTCGGCTGCCCGCAAGGACCTGTGGCAGTTCCGCTGGCACCATGCGCAGGCGCGCCTGGCGGCCCGGCGCGGCAACCAGGCGGAAGCGGCGAAGCAGGTGGCGGCCGCCAAGGCGGCGCTCGACACGGGTACGAACCCGGATCAGGCGCCGTTCTACCCGTACCTCGTCGGGTACGTCGCCTTCTACGGCGGCGACTACAAGGCCGCCCTGGCCGAGTTCATGAAGGGCAACCAGAACGACGCGTTCGTGCTGGCGCTCATCGCCCAGAGCCACGAGAAGCTGGGCGACCAGGCGGCGGCCATGGACTACTACAAGAAGGTGATGGCGATCACGTCGCACAATCCCAACAACGCCTTCGCCAGGCCCCTGGCGCGCAAGAAGCTGGGGCTGTAGGACACGCCGGCCACGGGCTGCGGGCGTCGGGTGTCAGGCCTCCGGACCTGGCCCGTCGCCCGTGGCCCGGGCCCGGGCCCGGCCGCCCGTCATCACCCGATCGCCCACAACGTCAGGATCAGCCCGCCCACCACCACGATCGGCAGCGTCGTCGCCACGACGGCCGCCCGCGTCCGCCGTTTCGCGTAGAACAGCCATGCCGCGATCCCGCAGACGAGCGGGAGCAGCGGGTACGACCAGATCACACCCACGAAGACCCACGCGGCGGTCTGCTCGGTGGACCCCGGGGCGTCGAAGGCCATGACCGACAGCCCGGCCATCGCCAGCCACGGGACGAGCGAGGCCGCATAGCCGAGTTGCGACACGATGAGCCACACCAGCGCTGCCGTTGATCTCGGTGCCATAGGGAGGATGTTCCGCTAGCATAGCAGACGCAGGCGCGAGACCAGAGGGGGAGGACGTGATGACTGACGGGTCAATGACCGCTGCGGATCACCCCAACCAGGCGCCCGCCGTTCGCCGGCGCGGGCCGTTGCGCCGCGTCGCGCGGGGGACGGCGTGGCTGCTGCTGGCGCTGGCGGTGGCCCTGGCCGCAGGCGGCGGCTGGCTGTATGTCGAACTGCGCGCCAGCCTGCCCGTCCTCGACGGCGAGCGGCGGCTCGCCGGGCTCAGCGCGCGCGTGGAGGTGACGCGCGATGCCCTCGGCGTGCCCACGATCGCCGGGGCGACGCAGCTCGACACCATGCGCGCGCTCGGCTTCGTGCACGCGCAGGACCGCTTCTTCCAGATGGACCTGCTGCGGCGGCAGGCCGCCGGAGAACTCGCCGCGCTCATCGGCCCTCCAGTCGTCGGCATGGACCGCGAGCATCGGCTGCACCGCTTCCGCGACCTCTCGCGTCGTGTGCTGGCCCAGGCCGCCGGGGCCGACCGCGCGCGTCTCGACGCTTACGCGGCGGGCGTCAATGCCGGTCTCGCGGCACTGGGCGCCGTGCCGGTCGAGTACCTGGCCCTGCGCGCCGAGCCCGCGCCGTGGACAGCCGAAGACTCGGTGCTGGTCGTCCTGGCGATGTTCTTCGACCTGCAGGGTGGCACCGGCCGCTACGAACGTCACCTCTCCGAACTTCAGCGCAGGCTGCCGCCGGAGCTGTTCGCGTTTCTGACACCCGCCGGCACCGAATGGGATGCCCCGCTGGTCGGCGGCCCGTTCGTCCAGCCAGCCGTGCCGGGCCCGGAGGTGATCGACTTGCGCGGGCGGGCGGCGAAGGCCGGGGTGGCGCGGCTGGGGGATGGACCGGAGCCGCCGGAGGTCGCCGGCAGCAACAACTGGGCCGTGGCCGGCACGCACACGGCCGACGGCCGGGCGCTGGTGGCCGACGACATGCACCTGGGGCTGTCGGTGCCCAACGTCTGGTACCGCGTGCGCCTGGAGTGGCAGGCAGACGGGCAGCGGCGCCACATCACCGGCGTGAGCCTGCCCGGCGGTCCCGCGGTGGTGGCCGGCAGCAACGGCCACGTGGCGTGGGCCTTCACCAACAGCCAGGGTGACTGGATCGACCTCGTGGTCGTCGAGCCCGATCCCGCCGACGCGTCGAGGTACCTCGTGCCCGGCGGCAGCGAGCCCTTCGGCACGGTGCGCGAGACGATCGCGGTGAAGGGCGCGCCCGCCGAGACGCTCGACATCCGCACGACGCGGTGGGGCCCGCTCGTCGAACCCGACTCGGCCGGCCGCCAGCTGGCCGTGTCGTGGGTGGCCCACCACCCGGACGCGCTGACCTTCAGCGGGCTGTTCGGGCTGCAGACGGCCTCGACGCTGGACGAGGCGCTGCGGGAGGCGCACCGCGCGGGCGTGCCGGCGCAGAACTTCACGGTGGCCGACGTGTCGGGGCGCATCGCGTGGACGATCATCGGCGTCATGCCACGCCGCGTGGGGTTCGATGGCCGCCTGCCCGTGTCGTGGGCCGACGGCACGCGCCGATGGGATGGCTGGCTGGCGCCCGACGAGGTGCCGGCCGTCGTCGATCCGCCGTCGGGGCGCATCTGGACGGCGAACCACCGCCTCGTCGACGGCGACATGCTGGCGCGGCTGGGCGACAGCGGGTACGCCCTCGGGGCGCGCGGGCGCCAGATCCGGGATGGTCTGCTGGCGCTCGACAAGGCGACGCCGGAGGATCTGCTGCGCATCCAGCTCGATGACCGCGCCCTGTTCCTCGAACGATGGCGGACCCTGCTGCTGCAGGTCCTCACGCCGTCGGCCGTGGGCGCGGACCCGAAACGCCAGGCGTTGCGGCGCCTCACGGAGACCACCTGGACGGGCCGCGCGTCGATCGACTCGGTGGCCTACCGGATCGTCCGCGCGTTCCGGGCCGTGGTGGCCGATCGCGTGTGGGACGCCGCCACGGGCCAGACGGGCGTCGCCGATGAGGCGGTCATCGGGCCCACCACGCAGTTCGAGGGGCCGCTCTGGGCGCTGGTGACGGCCCGGCCGCCGCACGTCGTGCCGGCCGGACTGGCCGGCTGGGACGCCCTGCTGCTGGCGGCCGTGGACGCCGTCATTGCGGAACTGGAACGAGCCGGCCCCGACCTTGCCGGGCGCACCTGGGGCGAGCGCAACACCGTGCGGGTGCGCCACCCGTTGAGCCGGGCCGTGCCGCAGCTGGCACGGTTCCTCGATGTGCCGCCGCGCCAGCTGCCCGGTGACGCCAACATGCCGCGGGTGCAGGCGCCCGCGTTCGGGGCGTCCCAGCGGTTCGTCGTCTCGCCCGGACAGGAGGAGCGCGGGTTCTTCCACATGCCGGTGGGGCAGTCGGGGCATCCGCTGTCGCCGTACTATCGCAACGGCCACGACGCGTGGGAGCAGGGGCGGCCGACGCCGTTCCTGCCCGGGCCGGCCGTGCACCGGCTGACGCTCAACCCGACGGACGCGTCCGGCTGAAGCCGGACGCCACGAAGATCCGGACGCTACGAAGATCCGGACGCCACGAAG
>CAYNDV010000049.1:15856-30121 GCA_964396055.1 uncultured Vicinamibacterales bacterium
CCGGACGCCACGAAGAGCCGGACGCCACGAAGGACGCACGTAGTGCAGGCCTTCAGGCCTACCGCCATCGACGCGCCGCGCGAGAGACAGGAGACGAACACGTGCACATGATCGGACAGCGACTCGTGAGGGCCGCGGCGGGTGCGGCGGCGTTGGCCGTGTGCCTGTGGACAGCGGGGGCCGCCATCGCGCAGACGCCGGCGACCGTTTCGCCGACGCCAGCCGTCACGCAATCGCCAGCTGCCACTGCGGCGACGGCGGTCACGCCGGGTGACGCGGGACTGCCCGTGGATCTCGTCGTGCAGGGCGCCGTGGACAGCGAGTTGCAGCCGCTGCTGGCGGCGCTCGAGTCACCGGAACGGATCCAGATTGGCGCATGGACGTTCTGGCGCGGGCTGCTGGCGGGGCGGCGCGTCGTGGTGTCGCGCACCGAGGTGGGGCCGATGAATGCGGCCGTGGCGACGACGCTGGCCGTGACGCACTTCCGGCCGCGGCTGATCATCAACCAGGGCACCGCAGGCGCCCTCGAGCCCGGGCTCAAGCTGTACGACATCGTCGTCGGCGAGGCGACCGTCGACTACGGGGCGTTCCGATCCGCCCCGGCCCCGGCCGGGGCAGGCGTGAGCCAGTCGCGCTGGACGCCGATGTCGACCTGGCTGCGCCCGGACGGCAACGACCGCGTCGAGTTCCGGCAGTTCCCCGGCGATCGCGAGGCCCTGCAGGCGGTGCTCGCAACGCCGAACCCGCGCGGACGCGTGGTGAAGGGCGTGATCGGTTCGGCGTTCGAGTTCAACCGCGAGATCGATCGGCTGGTGTGGGTGCATCAGACCTACGGCGCCGTCTCCGAGGACATGGAGAGCGCGTTCTCGGCCGGGGCCGCCATGGGGCTGGGCACCCGGTTTCTCGCCGTGCGCATCATCTCGGACACCGAGTTCCACGCCACCGGGTTCCAGCGCATCGCCGGCGAGTACTGCGCCGCGTTCGTCCTCGAAGCGATCAGGCGTAAATCAATCCCGGATTGATTTATACATTGCATAAATCAATCCGGGATTGATTTGCGCCTTACGGCAGCGCCAGCACCACGTGCTTGATGCGTTCGCGTTTCCAGGTGTAGGTGATGTGCACCAGGCCGTCCGCGGCCTGGATTACGGCCGGGTACGAGTAGCCGGCCGGGTGCGGTTCGTCGTCCAGGGTGGCCACCGTCCGCCAGGTGAGGCCATCGTCCGAGACGGCCACCACGAGCGGGTGGCGGGGCCCGCCCCAGGCGCCCGGCGGCACGACCGTCGGGTTGTACACGAGCAGGTGCCGGCCGTCCTGCAGCGTGATGGCGTCGGTGCCCGAGTTCGGGTTGGGTGTCCCGCTCGGCGCCAGGGCCGACCATGTTCGTCCCCGGTCGGATGACCAGGTGGTGGCCAGTCCGCCGTTGCGGGTGCGCAGCAACGCCTGCAGGCGGCCGTCCTTGTGGAACAGGACGCTGCCCTGGATGGCCTCGAGCGCAGCCGGCCCTTTGTCGAGGGGGCCGACGAACTGCCAGGTGGTTCCCTGATCGGTGCTGATCTCGAAGTGCGCGCGCCAGCCCGTCGGCGTGCCTTCGGTGCTCGAAGCGCTGAGCCAGGCGCCGTCGGGCAGCACGACCGGCTTGTTCTTGATCGGGCCGAGCAGGGGCGCGGGCAGCCGGCGCGCCTCGCTCCACGTCCGACCGCCGTCGGCGGAGGTCCGCACCATGCCCCACCACGTCGACGGCGAGGGGCCCACCTTGTAGAACAGCCACAGCCGGCCGTCAGGGGCCCTGAAGAGCACGGGGTTCCACGTCGGATGCCGCGTGCCGTCGGGCTGCGCCCCGTTGGCCACCTCCACCGCGTCGGTCCAGCGCCCGTCCTCGTGGCGGGCCACCCAGATGCCCACGTCCGGGGCGCGTTCCTCCGTGCCGCCGAACCACGCGGCCACCAGGCGCCCGGGCGCCGCCTCGACGATGGTGGACGCGTGACACTGCGGGTACGGCGCCTTCTCGTAGACGAACTCTGCCTTCACGATGGCGAGTTTGGCCGGGGACTGGGCCGCGCCGCCCCACGGCGCGAGGCACGCCAGCGCGCAGGCGGCGATGGCGAACGCCAGACGGAGGCGCGAGGCGGTCCGGAGGCCGGAACGTGTGGTCGTCATGACGGCGGCTTCTCCTTCGTGGCGGCCGTGGCGCGGCCCGCCAGCATCCCGACGGCGACGATCGTCACGGTGCCGAAGACGATGATCAGGAACTCGTGAAACGGGCTGCGCCAGGCGGCCGGCCAGGCGGGCCACCGCGGGGAGACGGTCATCCACACGATGACGGCCAGGCCGGCGGTCACGCCGGCGGCGGCCCCGCGGTTCGAGAGCCGGCGCGGCAGCAGTCCCAGCAGGAAGAGCCCCAGCGTCCCGCCGCCGAAGATGCCGGCGAGGGCCCACCAGGCATCCAGCGCGCTCTTCACCGACATCATGGCCAGCGCCATCGCGGTGCCCGCCAGACCCCAGACGAGCGTGGTGGCGCGCAGCAGGCGCAGCGACTGCGCCTCGCTGGCGTCACGGTTGACGTAGCGGGCGTAGTAGTCGGTCAGGATGACCGTCGCCGACGAGTTGAGGCTGGTCGAGACCGTGCTCATGGCTGCCGCGAAGATGGCTGCCACCAGCAGGCCCGTGACGCCGGGCGGCAGCACCGCCACGATGAACCACGGAAATACGGAGTCGGCCCGGGCCGGGTCGCGCAGGTCGGGCGGCAGGGCGTCCGGGTGCGACGTGACGTAGGCGAAGAGCGCCGTGCCGATGAAGAGGAACACGGCGGAGAGCGGCAGGTACGTCAGGCCGCCCAGCCAGACGCTCTTGCGCGCCTCCGCGTCGGACTTCGCGGCGATGTACCGCTGCACGAAGTTCTGGTCGATGCCGAAGTTCTGCAGGTTGATGATCAGGCCGTAGGCGAACACCACCCAGACCGACGGCAGGCCCGGAGCGGTGGCGAGCGTGCCGAGGCTGAACTTGCCGTGGGCCGACGCCAGCGATGCGACCTGCGCGACGCCCCCCGGCAGTGACGCCACCATGACCACGGCGCACACGATCGCGCCGCCCACGAGCACGACCGTCTGCACGGCGTCCGTGTAGATGACGGCCACGAAGCCGCCGACCAGGGCATAGAGCGTGACGGTGACACCCGTGACGAGGATCACGGTAGCCAGGTCCCAGCCCAGCAGGGCGGTCATCGGCAGGGCCATCAGGTAGAGCACGGTGCCCATGCGCGCCAGTTGCGTGAGCAGGTAACACGCGCTGGCGTACGCGCGCGCCCAGGGGCCGAACCGCGCCTCGAGGTGGGTGTAGGCCGAGAGCTGGCCGTGCCGACGGTAGAAGGGCAGGAACCACCGCACGGCGATCCAGGTGGCCAGCGGGAGCGTGAGGCTGAACACGAAGGGGTTCCAGTCCGATGCGTAGGCCTTTGCCGGCAGGGCGAGAAAGGTGATGCTGCTGACATACGTGCCGAGGATCGACAGGCCCGTGAGCCAGCCGGGCAGGGCACGGTCGGCTGCCGTGTAGCCCTCGACCGAGCGGCTGCGGCGCGAGACCCAGAGCCCGGCGAGGATGGTTGCCGCGAAGTAGGCGGCGAGGACGGCGAGGTCGAGGGCGGTGAAGTGCGTGGCCACGGGCGGGGCGCATTGTACACTGCGCGTCGCCGCCCCGCCGCCAGCGGCGGCATCGCGTGAATCCCCGGCGTGCCGTTACTTCGGCTGGTACGTCGCCAGGGCTCCTACCGGCTGAAACCGGCGGTGACCGCCCTCGTCTCCTCCATCCGGACCCGGCATCGCAGGCCGGTGCCCGAACACGAACCGCTCCAGCCGGCAAAGCGGTCGCCGGCGCCGGGACGGGCCACCAGCGTGACCCATTGCCCGTCCGGGAACTGACCGGAGCACGCGCCGCCGCAGTCGATGCCAGCCGGGCGGCTCACGACGCTGCCAGTGGCGCCGCCCTCGTTGGCGACGGTCACGTTGAGCGTGCGCGCGATCTCGAAGCGTGCCGTGCACGTACGGTTGGCACCCACGACCACGGTGCCCGTGGCGCACCCTGCGCCCTGCCAGCCGAGGAACATCGACCCGTCCGCAGGCGTGGGTGTCACGGTGACCGTGCTGCCGCGGGCGAAGTACTTGACGCACTGGCCCGGGCAGCGGAGGCCCTCCGGGTTGCTGGTGAGGACGCCGGAACCGCCGCCGCGGATGACGAGGGTCAGGCGCCGCCAGTCGGTGGCGCGGCCGAAACCCGCCACCACCGCGTGCGACCCGTCGATGGCCAACTGGCACGGTCCCAGCCCGACGCAGGCGCCGGTCCAGCCCAGGAAGACCGATCGCGGCTTCGGGTGGGCGGCCAGCGTCACCACGCCGTCCCGATCGAACACCGCCTGGCAGGCGCTGCCGCAGTCGATGCCGCCGGGACTGGAGCGCACCGTGCCCTGTTCCGGCGTCGTATTGGCCACGGACAGGCGCGCAGGCAGCGTGTCGCGCAGGGCGGTATACGCCGGCTTGTCGATGAAGCTGTCGTACGCCGTCGGGTGGGGCGGCTGCCTCCGGCGCGCCAGGCCGTACGGGGCCCACAGGCCCACGTCTTCGATCTCGTAGAAGAACGTGCGCTCCCACCACGGCCGCTGCGGCATCGCGTCGAGCACGGCGAGCACCCACTGGCGCTGGGACTCGAGCCCGGCCGGGTCGTCGATGGCGCCCGGCCGCCCGGTCTCCGTCATCCAGACCGGCTGCGCGTAGCCCTTGTCGACGATCACCTGACGGACACGGTCGAGCACGTGCGGACCCATCTCGTCATACACGTGCCACGAGATGATGTCGATGTCGACGCCTCTCGCGTCCAGCGCCGCGGCCAGATGGGCGTAGGCGCCGTACCCGTCGGGCGCCGCAATCAGGCACGAAGGACATCCGGCCTGGACGCCGTCGATCCCGGGCACCAGGACGTTCGATACCCACTCGTCGACCGACCCCTCGAAGAACCACGAGAATTCCGGCTCGTTCCACAGGCTCCACACCTTCACCCGGCCGTCGGCGTAGCGGGCAGCGGCGGTCTCCACGAAGGCGCGGTACAACTGGGCCTCCGGCACGTCGTTGTTCGACCCGTCTCCCAGCCGGTTGCCTGTCGATGCCCACTCAGGCGTGTACCCCACGGTGGCGTAGACGTTCAGGCCCAGGGCGTTGGCTTCGTTGATGACGCGATCCACCCAGTCCCAGTAGTACGTCGTCGGCCCGAACTGGACATCCAGCCAGTTGACGTCGATGCGGATCCACGAGACACCCAGTCGCGAGGTGACCAGCAGCACGTCGCCCGGCCAGATGTGCTCGCACACGCCAAGCGTGCCGGCATCGATCGCGGCGGCCGGTCGTGGCGGCGCGGCAGACGCACGATCCTGGGTCGGATGGGTTGAAGGGCCGGCCGTCAGCGAGGTGACAGCCAGGACGGCCAGCAGGGCCGCGGCGGGCAGTCTGGGCGCGATCGTCACACACCGCCTCCCGCTGGACCACCGGCGGGGGGCGTCGTGCAGGCGGCGTGTCCAGCGAGCCGCACACTAGCAGAGACTGTCGGGGGACGGCAAGCGGCCGCGGATGGAGAAGCGGCCGCCGGCGTGCCGCGGGGTCACAACGCGGCGTCCCGGCGTTACGTCTAACATGGACATCGGTCATCCGGAGGACACGCCATGGTCGCTGCGCCGTTTCGCACGCTCACACTGGTTCTGGGGGTGCTGACGCTCGGGACGCCGCTCGCGGCCGGACCCGGCGGGCAGAAGGCGCCGGGGGCGCGGTCCGCCGGCGTGGTGTCGGATGCTGCGGCGCGCCTGCAGGCGGGCCTGCCGACGTGGCTGGACGCCGCCATCGTCCCCGGCGCGCAGGTGGCGCTCGTCCAGGGCGGCAAGACCGCCTGGCGCGGGGCGTTCGGCGTCGCGAACGCCGACACGAAGGTGCCGGTCACCGACGATTCGGTGTTCGAGGCCGCCTCGCTGACCAAGCCGGTCGTTGCCTACGCCGTGCTCAAGCTGGTGGCGGCCGGTCGCCTCGACCTCGACACGCCGCTCGTGACCTGGCTGCCCGGACCGTACGATGTGGGCGAGAGCGAGCGTTTGAAACAGGTCACCGCGCGCCACGTGCTCAGTCACTCCGCCGGGTTCCCGAACTGGCGCGCGGCCGGGCGGCCGCTCTCCATCCACTTCACGCCCGGCGATCGGTTCAGCTATTCGGGCGAAGGCTTCGTCTACCTGGCGGCCGTCGTCGAGCGCATCACGGGCGAGACCACCGAGGCGGTCGTGCGGCGCCTGGTGTTCGAGCCGCTGGGCATGACCGCCAGCAGCCTCGTCTGGCAGGCGCGGTACGAGACCGCCAAGGTCTTTGGCCACGACCTCATCGGGGCCGTGGCCGGGCGCAACACGCCCTGGCGACCGAACGCCGCGGCCAGCCTGCATACCACGGCGACCGACTACGCGCGATTCGTGACCGCCGTCATGCTGGGCCAGGGCCTGCCGCCGGCGCTGGCCGCCGAGATGCGTCGGCCGCACACCCGGCCCGACGAGCGCGGCATCAACACAGCGACGTTGCCGCCCTCAGGCACGCCGGCGGCCGGGCTGGCCTGGGGCCTCGGCTGGGGACTCGAGCAGGACGGCGACGGCTGGGCGGTCTGGCACTGGGGCGACAACGGGCCGGCCAAGGCCTTCGTCTATGGCGTGCCGCGCACGCAGACGGCGGTCGTGGCGTTCTTCGATGGCCACAACGGCCTGGCTGTGGTGCCGGATCTGCTGAGCGCGGTGGTGGGCCCGGCCCCGCGGCCGTCGCTCGCCTGGTTGAAGATCGAGCGTCCGTCGCCCGTCTTCTCGGCATTCGTCCGCACGCTGCGCAACGAGGGGGCCGCCCGGGCGATCGAAGGGTATCGTGCCAGCCGGACCGGCGGCGCCGCTGCGCCGGCCCTGAGCGAGGATCTCGTCAACACGCTGGGCTACGCGCTGCTGCGGCAGAAGAAACTGACGGATGCCGTGGCCGTCTTCGAGCAGAACGTCGCCGACCACCCCGGCTCGTGGAACGTGTACGACAGCCTCGGCGAAGCCCTGGCAGAAGCCGGGAAAGTCACGGAGGCCATTGCCGCCTACGAACGGTCGGTGAGCCTGAATCCCGCCAACGCCGCCGGTACCGAGGCGTTGAAGCGGCTGCGGGCGAAGCCACCGCGATGACGGCTGCCGCCGGGCCACGTGGCTCCGCACCGCCGCCGGGCGGACCACCCGGGCCTCGTGTTACCCTGCGCGCATGCGCGCGCCGCTCATCGTTCTTGCCATCATCGCCAGCCTGGCCGCCACGGCGGCCGGGCAGTACCGCACCCTCAACGACCGTTTCGCACCGCCGGCGTTCCCGTCGCGCGCGGCGTGGGACGCGCGTGCCACGGTCCTGCGCGAGCACATCCTCGCGTCGGCGGGCCTGCTGCCCCTGCCCGAGCGACACCCGCTGAAGCCCGTCGTCTTCGACGAGGTCCGGCGCAGCGGCTACCGCGTCGCCAAGGTGCACTTCGAGAGCCTGCCTGGGTTCCACGTCACGGGGAACCTGTACCGGCCCGACGGCGACGGCCCGTTTCCGGCGGTGCTGTCGGCCCACGGCCACTGGACCTACGGGCGGCTCGAGAACACGCCGGTGATGTCTGGGCCCGGGCGGGCGATCAGCCTGGCGCGCCAGGGCATCGTCGTCTTCACCTACGACATGATCGGCTACAACGACAGCCGCGAGCTGCCGCACACCTTCGACGGGCGCCGCGAGCGGCTGTGGGGCCTGACCCTGGCGGGCCTGCAGCTGTGGAACAGCCTCCGAAGCCTCGATTTCCTGGAGTCGCTGCCGTACGTGCGGCGGGGGGCGATCGGCATGACGGGCGAGTCGGGGGGCGGCACGCAGACGTTCCTGGCCGCAGCGGTCGATCCGCGCGTGGCGGTGGCCGTGCCGGTGAACATGATCTCGCTGCACATGCAGGGCGGGTGCCTGTGCGAGAACCTGCCGGGGCTGCGGCTCGAGACGACCAACGTCGAGATTGCCGCGCTCATCGCCCCGCGGCCGCTGCTGATGGTGTCGGCCACCGGCGACTGGACGAAGGACACGCTCGAGGCCGAGTATCCCGCCGTGCGGTCGATCTACGCGCTGATGGGCGCCGAAGACCGCGTGCGCGCCGTGCGCATGACGGCCGAACACAACTACAACAGGGACAGCCGCGAGGCGATGTACGCCTGGATGGCGCGGTGGCTGCAGCAGGCGCCGGACGCCGCGACGCGCCCGGAGCCGGCGTTCTCGCCCGATCCGCTGCCAGACCTGCTGGTGTTCCACGGCCGGCCGCTGCCGGACTGGTCCGTCACGCCCGAGGCGCTCGCCGCCGGCTGGGTTGACGCCGCGACGCGGCAACTCGCGACGACGCCGCTGGCGGTGCGGGCTGCGGCACTGCGGCATGCCCTGGGTCTTCATGCGGAGGTTCCCACGCCCGCGGCATCACCTGCGCCCGTGTCGCGGGCCAGCGGCCGGCGGGTCGTCCTCACGGCCGGAGACATCGGGACGACCGGCGCAGCGCTCAGGCGGGCCGGCTTCGTCGTCCGGCCCGTGGTCTTCGCGCCGTTCGACGAGAAGGCCGCCTCGGAGATCCGTCACTTCGAGACCTACAACCGCACCCGCGCGGCACAGCGTGTGGCCGACATCGTGGCGGCGCTGCGCGCCCAGCCGGACGCGGTGCTCGTCGCCACCGGCGACGAGGCGCTGGCTGGCCTGCTGGCCGCGGCCATCGCGCCGCCCCGTCTGGCCATTCTGGATGTGGGCGGTTTCGACGCCACCCGCGACGATGACTACCTCGCGCGGCTTTACGTGCCGGGCCTGCGGCGGGCCGGGGGCCTGCGCACGGCGATGGCACTTGTCGCCGACAGGCTCGTCATCCACCACGCCGGCGCGGGGTTCGTCGCGCCGGCCGGCCGTGTCGAACCGCGCCGGTTGAGCGATGCGGACGTGGTGGCGTTGGTCCGCGCCGCAACCCGCCGGTAACGAAAAAGGGGCCTGGCCCCTTTTTCGGCGCGGTGTCGTCAGCGGCCCGAGGCCTGCCAGGCCCGCCCCGCGGCGTCCGCGTCACGCACACCGCACACCGCGCGACGTGCGACGTGCGACGTGCGACGCGTGACGTTGGCAGCGGCCTGACGGTTGTGCATAATCACGGGCGATGAGCACCGAG
Source organism: uncultured Vicinamibacterales bacterium (assembly GCA_964396055.1). Lineage (GTDB taxonomy): Bacteria > Acidobacteriota > Vicinamibacteria > Vicinamibacterales > JAKQTR01 > CAYJPV01. The sequence goes on from CAYNDV010000049.1 coordinate 25,091, forward strand.
GTGCCGACCCGCGTCGCCGCGCAGAACTCCGAGGCGCGCCTGCGCGCGCTGCTCGAGGTGAGCCAGGCGCTGGCGGCGCCGTTTCACCTCGACACCATCCTCCAGCTGGTCGTCGACACCGCGACGAAGCTGCTCGGGCTGGACACCGGGGCGCTCTATCTCACCGACGACGACGACGTGGTCCTGGTGGCCACGTGCCCGCCGCTGCCGCCCGGGTTTCCCGACGGCCTTCGCCGCGCGCGGCTCGGCGACCACCCGCACATCGGGGCTGCGCTGCGGGAGGGGCGCACCTTCGTGCTGGCCGACACGCGCGCGGAGACCCTCACGCCGGCGGAGCGCGAAGTGGTGGAGGCGCGAAGGCTCCGCACCATCCTGTACGTGCCGCTGCTGGTCGGCACCGCGCCGACCGGAATCCTCATCCTCGGATCCGTGGACCGGCTGCACACGTTCGATGCCGATGACATCTCGGTGTGCCACGGGTTCTCGGGCCAGGCGGCGCAGACCATCGAGAACGCGCGGCTGTACGAGTCGACGCGGCGCATGGCCGTCGCGCTGGAGGCCGAAGTCGAAGAGCGGCGGCGGACCGAGGACGCGCTGCGCGAGAGCGAAGAGCGGTTCCGCGCCCTCTTCCAGCAGGCCGGCGACTACCTGCTGGTGCTCGACCCGACTGCGGCCGGCGGCCCGACCATCGTGGATGCCAACGACGCTGCGTGCCGGGCGCACGGATTCGCGAGGGAGGAACTGCTCGGGCGCTCGATCCTCGACCTCGAGGCCGGCAGCCTTGACGAGTCCACCGTGCGGGCCATGATGGAACGCCTGGCGCGCGGCGAGACCCTGCGGTTCGAGACGCTGCATCGCCGCCGCGACGGCACGACGTTTCCGGTCGAGGTCAACGCCACCCTTGTCACGGCCGGCCAGGGCGCGCCGGTGGTGTTCAGCATGGAGCGCGACATCACCGAGCGCAAGCAGAGCGAGGAGGATCGCCGCGCCCTGCAGGCCCGCCTGACGCAGGCGGACAAGATGGAATCGATCGGCCGCCTGGCGGGCGGCGTGGCGCACGACTTCAACAACATGATTCAGGCGATCCTCGGCCACGCGTCCTTCATGGCCGAGGACCTGCCGCCCGACAGCCCGCTCCGCGAAAATCTCCGCGAGATCGTGGGCGCAGCCGAACGCTCGGCTGAGCTGACGCGTCACCTGCTGGCGTTCGCGCGCAAGCAATCGATCGAGCCGAAGGTGGTCGACCTGAACGAGACCGTGGCCGCCATGCTGCGGATGATCCGGCGGCTCATGGGCGCCAACGTGGCGCTGGTCTGGCAGCCGGCCCCTGACCTGACGCCCGTCAAGGTCGATCCGTCGCAGGTCGATCAGCTCGTGGCCAACCTGTGCGTCAACGCCAGGGACGCCATCGGCACCGGGGCCGGGCGGATCATCATCGGGACGCACATGGAGACGGTCGACGGGACGCGGACCGATGGCCCTGCCGGGGCGGCGCCGGGCGACTACGTCGTCCTGTCGGTGTCGGACGACGGCTGCGGCATGGACGAGGGGACGCGGGCGCACATCTTCGAGCCGTTCTTCACGACGAAAGACGCGGGGCGCGGCACGGGCCTGGGGCTGGCGACGGTGCACGGCATCGTGGAGCAGAACCGCGGCTTCATCACCGTCTCGAGCGCCGTCGGTGCCGGCACGACGTTCCGGATCCACCTGCCGGCGTATGCAGCAGTCGCTGGCCCGTGCGTCCAGCCGGGTGTCTCACCCTCGTAACGCCGGCAGGATGACGCGATGGGCGCAACAGCCTACCGATGGATTGCCGGCGTCTACGACGCGGTGCTGGAGCCGCTGCTGGCGTCGGCCAAGGCGCGCGGGCGCGCGTGGTACACGCCGCCGGCCGGCGCGTTGGTGGTGGATGTCGGGTGCGGCACCGGCGCGCAACTGGCCCGCTACCGGGGCAACGGATGGCGGCTGGCCGGGGTGGACCCCTCGCCGGCGATGGTGGCGCAGGCCCGCCAGGCGCTGGGCGGGGATGCCGAGATCCACCTGGCCGACGCCTCGCGGATGCCGTTTGCGGACGGGAGCGTCCACCTGGTGTTGTGCTCGATGGCGCTGCACGAGATGGCGGGCGACACGCGTGAGGCCGTGCTGAAGGAGATTCGCCGCGTCCTGCGGCCCGACGGCGTGCTGCTGGTGCTCGACTACCAGGCGGCGCCCCGCACGACGCTTCGCAGCCGGCTCGTCTTCGCCGGCATCGTCGTCGTCGAGCGCCTGGCCGGGCGCGACCATTACCGGCACTTCCGGCAATTCATGGCGGCGGGCGGATTGCCGGTGTTCGCCGCGGCGAACGGGTTCTGCCTCGATGCGGTGCGTCCGGTGAAGGCGGGTGCGCTGGCGTTGTACCTGCTGCGGCTGGCCTGAGTGGGAGCGCCGCTGGATGCGCCCCGGAGGTGTCCCGTGACCCGAACCATGACGACGCTGGCCATTGCCCTCACCGTACTGGCCGGGACGCCACCGTCGCCCGTGGGCGGCCAGGCACTGGCGCCCCTCAGGAACCTGCCGCCGTACATGCGCCTGCTCACGGAGTGGGGCGTCCGGCCCGAGTGGAGCCTGGACGGGAAGTCATTGCTGTTCATGGAACGGGGACTCGGCGACGCGTATCGCCTCGAGGTCGAGACCGGTCGCGTGACGCCGCTGACCGCGCACTTCTACAACCAGGGCTTCGACCGCGTCCTGCCGCTGGTCAACGGCGACTACCTGCTCACGGGGCCGAGGACCGTTGATCCCAACGACCCGTGGAGTCAACGGCACACCGGGTTCGAGATGTTCGTGCTCGATGGCAGCCTCACGAAGCCGCCAGTCCCGCTGGGCGAGCGGCTGGACGAAGGACCGGCGGTCTCGCGCACGCGGATGCACGTGGCCTGGACGACGCCGGGGCAGCGCGAGATGTACGAGGCGGACATCGTCTACGCGAACGGCGTGCCCGCGCTGGCGCAGAAGCGGCTGGTGTTGTCGTACGAGGGGCGGCCCACCAACGAGCGGCTGGAGACGCAGGACTTCCGTCCACCCGACGAGAAGGAACTGCTGTTCGTCTGTTACAGCGGCACCGTCGAGGAGCCGTTCTACTTTGCCGATGTGTGCGGCATCGACCTCGTACGGGGCACGGTCACCAACTACACGAAGACGCCCGAGCAGTACGACGAGACCGAGGGCGTGTTCCCCGACGGCCGGTACACGATGGTCGAGAGCGACCGTCACGGGTCCAACAGGCAGTGGAAGATCGATGTCTATCGCCTGGCCCTGGATGGCAGCAACCGCGCCGACCGGATGACGTTCTTCCAGTCGGGGGACACGCCCTACCACGGCTCGAACCCGGTGGTGAGCCCCGACGGGCGATGGGCCGCCGTGCAACTCGGCATCCACGGCATGGGCGCGGGTCAGGGACGCGGCCTCGTGCTGATCGACCTGGCCGCGTGGGAGCGAACCCTGCGCTGACGGGTGCCCCCTGGCAGAACGGGACCAGTCGACGTGGTCGTGACCCGCCGTGTCGCCGCACTCGGGTGAGCCCTGAGTCGCACAGGATCACGTGCTGCACGTGATTCACGTGCTATTATGAGATTCGTCATGAAGACCAACGTCACGCTCAAGCTCGACGCCGATCTGCTCCGCGAAACGCGTGTGGTGGCTGCGGAAGAGGGCCGCTCGATCAGCGCGCTCCTCACGGATCGGCTCGAGGCGATGGTCCGCGAACGAAAGGCCTTCGACAGAGCCCGCCGCCGCGCGCTGGCCAGGCTCCGCACGGGGATGGACCTGCAATGGACGCCGCCCGCGTCCCGCGACGAGCTCCATGAGCGATAGGTGCTTCGTCGACACGAACGTCCTGATGTACGCGCACGACCGCACCGCGGGCGAGAAACACGCGCGCGCGAAAGCGCTGGTGGAACGGCTGTGGGAGACGCGGTCCGGGGTGGTCAGCACCCAGGTCCTCCAGGAACTCGCGGTCAACCTGCGTCGGAAGGCCAGGACGCCCCTCGATGCCAGGACGACTCGTGAGATCGTCGCCGACTATCTGGCGTGGCGGGTTGTCGTAAACGACGGGGAGTCGATTCTCGAAGCGCTGGATTTCGAGACGCGATACCAGGTGTCGTTCTGGGATGCGCTCGTGATTCAGGCGGCGAACGCCTGCGATGCCGACGTCCTCTACTCCGAGGATCTGTCAGATGGACAGCGGTACGGCACGGTGAAGGTCAGGAACCCCTTCAAGGGCTGACGATCCGCCCCCAGGCACGAACTCCTTCTTCCGCAGCGGCCTGCTTTCGCCGCGATCCGGGAGCGATACGGTCCTCCCGCGGCTTCGGCGAGACAGCCTTCGCACAGGCGCGTGGGATGTCTGGCTGCACCCTACGGTCGGCCCGGGCTGCGTGTCGGGTGGCGCCACGTCTCAGGCAACCCGTGTCTGTACCGACGGTTCAACCGAGGGCCACGTGGTGCGGCGGGCGACCCGCAGGGCGTAATCGGACTGAAGGTCGAGCCAGATCTCCGGTGAGGTTCCGAAGTACTTGCCGAGCCGCAGCGCGGTATCCGCGGTCACCGCGCGGGTGCCATTGACGATGGCACTGATGCGGTTGGGCGGGACGGCCAGCGCACGGGCCAATGCGTTGATGCTCAGGCCCAGCGGACGCATGAACTCCTCGAGGAGGATCTCCCCGGGAGGGATGGGTTCGAGACGTGGCCGGGTTCCCATACGTGCTCCTCAGTGGTAGTCGACGATCTCGACGTGATGCGCGTCGCCGTCCGTCCAGACGAAGCAGATGCGCCACTGGTCGTTCACGCGAATGCTGTGCTGTCCCCGGCGGTCGCCCTTCAACGCCTCCAGGCCATTCCCCGGCGGTGCCTTGAGGTCTTCCAGCAGCCTCGCGCGGTGCAGGTACATCAGTTTGCGGCGCGCCGGTCGCTCGATGGCTCGGAATCGACGAACCGGCAGGTCGTCGAACAGGGCCTCCGTGTCCTTGCAGCGGAAGGACCTGACAAGCCGGA
>CAYNDV010000050.1:0-30031 GCA_964396055.1 uncultured Vicinamibacterales bacterium
TCTTCTGTCTTCTGTCTTCTGTCTTCTGTCTTCTGTCTTCTGCGGATTACTTATTCCCCCTGAGCACACTGTGCCGGTACCCGTACATCCAGTAGAACACGATGCCGATGGCCAGCCAGATGCCGAAGCGGATCCAGGTCACCCAGGGCAGTTCAATCATCAGGTACCCGCACATCAGCACGGCCAGCATCGGCACCCATGGCACGAAGGGCGTCCGGAACGGCCGGGGCCGGTCGGGGTCGGTCTTCCGCAGCACGATCACGCCAATCGCCACGAGGATGAACGCGAACAGGGTGCCGATGTTCGTGAGTTCGACGACCTCGTTGATGTTCAGGACCGCCGAGAAGACGGCGACGAACACGCCCGTGAGGATCGTCGTGACGTGCGGGGTCTGGTACTTCGGGTGCACCTTCGCCGCCCAGGTCGGCAGCAGGCCGTCGCGCGCCATCGAGAAGAAGATCCGCGGCTGGCCCAACTGGAAGACGATCAGCACGCCGGTGGTGGCGAACACCGCCCCGAGGGCGACGATGCCCGCCGCCCAGCTCATGCCGCGCATGGAGAACGCGGTCGCCAGCGGCTGCGCCGTGCCGAGGTCCGTGTAGCGCACCATGCCCGTCAGGACGATCGCCACGAGGATGTAGATGACCGTGCAGATGATCAGGCTGGCGATCATCGCGATGGGCATGTCGCGCTGCGGGTTGCGCGTCTCTTCCGCCGCCGTCGAGACGGCGTCGAACCCAATGTAGGCGAAGAAGATGATCGCGGCGGCGCTCGAGATGCCGCGGAAGCCGTTGGGCGCGAACGGCACCCAGTTCTCGGTGCGGACGTAGAACATGCCGACCAGGATGAAGAACGCGATGATCGACAGGTTCAGCACGACCATCGCCGACGTGAAGTTCGCGCTCTCCTTGATGCCGATGACGAGGATCCAGGTGATCAGGGCAACGATCAGGAAGGCGGGCAGGTTGAAGATGATCGGGATGCCCGCCAGGTGCGGCGCGGTGTTCCAGGCCTCCGCCGCCGCCCGCACGGGCCCGGCCAGCGTCAGGGGGTCGATGCCGGACGCGAGGGCCGCCGCCACCTGGCTCGCGGCGTGCGAGGCCGCCCGGTAGTCCGTCCCGAGCCACGGGGGGATGCCGAACCCGATGCCGGCCAGCAGTTCCTGGAAGTAGCCCGACCAGGACACGGCCACCGCCACATTGCCCACGGCGTACTCGAGGATGAGATCCCAGCCGATAATCCACGCCACCAGTTCGCCGAGTGTCGCATACGCGTAGGTGTACGCCGATCCGGAGATCGGCACCATCGACGCGAATTCGGCGTAACACAGGGCGGCGAAGGCGCAGGCCAGCGCCGTCAGGACGAACGAGATCGACACGGCCGGCCCGGCGCCGATGTGCCCCCCGCCCCCCGCCGACGCGGTACCCACGGTGGAGAAGATCCCGGCCCCGACAATGGCGCCGATGCCGAGCGCCGTCAACTGGACCGGGCCCAGCGTCCGTTTGAGGTGGCCGGTGGCGGAATCGCTGGCCTCGAGAATGCTGGCGACCGTCTTCGTGCGGAACATGTGCGACATGGTTCACCTGGCTCGCGCGGCGCGAGCTGAACGTCGGGGCCTGGCCCCATCGCCGGGTGCCGTCCGGGTGATCACGACGAGCGGAGTGGCTTGACGGGCACGTCCAGACGGTAGGCAGTGTCGTTGGACGATACCACCAGCCCGCCACGGGGGTCCAGCGCCACCCCGACCAGCGCCGGGGCGGCCAGCAGCAGTTCGCGGGGCTGGCCCTGACGCACGCGGTAGAGGCCCGCGCGGCCGGCCACCGCGTCCACCACCAGCAGGTCGCCGTGCTCGTCGACGGCCATGCCCTGCGGCCGGCCGAACTCCGACGAGAGCACCGAGACGGCGCCGTAGCGGTCGATCCGGTACACGTGGTCGTACGTGCCGAAGGTCGGGGCGGCCACGAAGAGCGCCGAGTCGGGCCCCGCCGCCAGGTGGAACGCCGCCATGCTGGGCGGCAGGGTGGCAAAGGGGGTGACGTGCCGCGCGGGCCCGACGCGAAACACCGTGCCGCTGCGATCGCCCACAAACAGGGTGCCGTCGTCGGCGAAGGCGATGCCGCAGGCCACGCCCAGATCGCTCGCCACGATTTCGACCGAGCGATCGGCGCCGACGCGATACACCACCCCGTCGTACCGGCTCGACACGTGCAGCGCGCCGTCGCCGCCGAAGGCCAGCGACGTGGCGTTGACGAGATCGCTGAGGTAGTCCTCGCGCCCGCCCGACGGCGGCACGCGATAGAGCGACACCGGGACCCGCTGGCCCCGGGCGCCGCTGTTGGTCAGGAACACGTCGCCCGACGCAGCCACGGCGGGGCTGTCCACCTGGTGGATCCCCGTCGCCACCGCCGACGCCACGTGGAGCGTGACCGGCTGGTCGAGCCCGTCGGCCTCGACGGGCAGCCGGCCGCCCGGCACCGTGGCGGGGACGATGAACGTCACGCGCATCGACGCCGCCGTGACGACCCGCGCCGGCGTGCCACCGACCGACACGGCCGGCAGCCGGTCCCCCTCCGCGGGCAGGCACGGGGCGTGCAGCGTGACACGCGCCCCGGCGACCGCCCACGCGGGGGAGACGAAGGAAGACTCCGGCACCGGCTTCGCTCTGCGGGACACGGGTCCTTTCGGCTATTCGTCGTCGAGTTCGACGTTCCAGTAGAGGTAATCGCGCCAGCTCTCCGGCGCGCGTCGGAGTCCCAGGGTGATGCGCAGCGCCGGGACGGCCTCTGGACGCCTCGGCACGCGGATGAGCCGCATGCCGGCCTCGGCCGGGGTGCGCCCGCCCTTCCGCCGGTTACACGTGATGCAGCAGGCGACGATGTTCTCCCAGTCCTTGCGGCCGCCCTGCGCCACCGGCACCACGTGATCGAACGTCAGGTCGGCGGTCGCGGTCTTCTCGCCGCAGTACTGGCACGTATGGTCGTCGCGGGCGTAGATGTTGGCCCGCGAGAACGGCACGTAGTCGAAGCGGTGACGGATGCGGACGTAGCGGAGCAGGCGGATGACCGACGGCAGCTTGAACGTCAGCGTGACGCCCCGGATGTCCCGGTCGTACACCGAGATCACCTCGACCTTGCCCTGGCACAGCAGGGTCACGGCCTTCCGCCAGTGGACGACCTTGAGCGGTTCGTACGAGGCGTTGAGGAGGAGCGTCTGCTCCATGCGCGCATTGTGAAGGACCGCCGCCGGCGCTGTCAAGGAACGGCCACGCCCGGTAAAGCGTGTGAAAACGGACAGTTAGGCCGCCTGCGCCGCTTCGCCTCGTGCGCGCCGTCCCGGGCGCCGCGCCTGGACGACCCGGGACACGAGACGCGCTGTTGCCGCAGCCGCGGCCTTCGCCTATGCTGGCGGGACGGGCGGCCCTCCCGGGCCGCTCCCGACGAGGTCCGCGCCATGCGTTTCCTGGACACCGTGCGTTCGCTGCTCGCCTGGGGTCCCCCGGGCGCCGTGGCCCGCCTGCGTTTCCGCTTCTACACGGTGTTTGTCGCGCTCGGCCTCCCCAACATGCTGATCTTCGGCGCCCTTGGCGTGCGCGACGGCCACGCCCGCATGGGCGCACTCGCGCTGGCGTCGGGCCTCGGGCTCATCCTCGGCTGGCTGCGGCTGCGCGCGGGACACGACGACGCGTCGGTCTACCGCCTGAACGCCCTCGTGTTCGGCATCCTCGCCATCGACATGGTCTCGATCGGCGGCGAGTGGGGATCGAAGTCGCTGTGGATCATGGCGTACCCGCCCATCGCCTTCTTCCTGTTCGGCGAACGGGAGGGCACGTTCTGGGCGGTCGCCCTGGGGCTGGCCGTCGGCGTCACGATGTGGGCCCCGCTGCCCGAGGGTCTCGTGCAGCCCTATCCGGCGGCCTTCCGCATCCGCCTCCTCATCATGTACGGCGTCATCTCGGGCATCACCGCTGGCTTCGAGTACTCACGACGCCGGTACCGCGACGCCATGCTCCAGGAGCAGCAGGACCTGCGGAAGGAGAAGGTCAGACTCAGTGAGGAGATCCGTGAACGTGAACGCGCCGAACAGGATCGCGAGGCGCTGATTCAGGAACTGCAGGACACGCTGGCCCAGGTCAAGACCCTCAAGGGCCTGGTCCCCATCTGCGCGAACTGCCACCGCATCCGCGACGACCAGGGATTCTGGAACCAGCTCGAGACCTACCTCCACGAGCACTCGGACGCCAAGTTCAGCCACGGGATCTGCCCGGCCTGCATGGACCAGCTCTACCCGGACTTCTCGAAGTAGGCGCTCAACGCGAACGGTGGGCGGCCAGGCTGGGAGCCTGTCGCGGAAAGACCCCCCGGAGGCGGTGTTGCCCGGGCTCACCCGCCGCCACGCGGGTGGCGGACCGGACGGTGAACGCCCGCAACTCCAGATCCGCCTCGGTGAACAGTGCGGGATGACGCGGGTCGCCCATCGGCACCACGTGCGGCACCTTCGGCGCGCGCGGCTGCTCGGCCAGGCGGAGGCGATACCGCTGCGGGAACGACGGATACGACCGGAACGTCGTGCCCACGACGGGGCCGAACTTCCGCTGCAACTCGGCGAAGTCGTACCGCAGGAAGTCGGTCACGTCCGGCTCGGGCTTCGACGCCAGGTAGACGCGCACCATCTCGGCCACGTCGCGGAAAAACTGGGGCGTGTGCGTCACGGCCGCGGGGCGGCCGTCGTTGCGCACGCTCTTGCGAATGCCCGATTCCGCCGGGTCGACGTGATAGAGCTCGTGCACGATCGTGTCGAGCTTGGCCACCCAGGGATCGAGCCCCTTGTAGACGTCTTCCTTGCGGGTGCCCCGCAACGTCTGGTCGGCGAACCGCGGCAGCGTGACGGAGATCAGGTACGACACCCGCGTGGCGCCGAGACGGACCTGCGGCGACCGCATCACGAACCACTCCGACCGCCGGGTCAGGCGCCCCGTCCGACGGTCGCGCCAGTAGTAGTACGCCGGCTCGCTGTCGGGCATCGTCAGGCTGTGACACGTGGCATACGCGCCGTGGGCGCCGGATCGCCCCAGCCGCGCGAAGACCAGCACTTCCCGCATGTCGATGAACGACAGCGCCGGCACGCGGCGGACGATGTCTTCCATCAGGTGGCGGACGCGATCGGTGTAGTTGAGCATCGCGGGGCGTCGTCTTGGGTTGTCGGCCCCTGCCCGTCCGTGGCAACCCCGGTGGGAGTATCACCGGAGAAACAGAGCCGCCCGTAGTGTCGGCCGGCGGCGTGTCCGGCTTTAGCGCCGCACGGCAGAGAACGCCGCGGCCGCGGCGGTGCCTGGCGCGCGCTTGTGCCGTAAACAATTGATATGCAATGATTTATCTGGCCTTGGCTACCGGCGGGCCGGCAGCCGCGAGCCGCAGACCGCGCAGGTCCCGCTGCCCGCCCCGACGGCGCTCTCGCACGTCGGGCAGCGGCCGGGCTGGCGGCCCGCCCGACCGTCTCCCGTCATCTGGCCTCGCCGGAACGACCACGCCGGCTCCATCCACCGCGCGATCATCGTCTGCCGGCCGTCCTCGTCGACGCCGGCCAGCTCCGCCTGCACGAGCGTCAGGTAGGCAATCGCCACCGGGTCGAGTTCGCCGACGCGAACCACTTCCCACCGCGCGGAGCGGCCGGACCCCTTGTATTCCTCGTCGAAGCTCGCGCGCAGGATCACCGGCCCCAGCCCCACCATCACGGCGGCCGCGTCGACGAGCGACTCGTCCGACGCCATCCGGGCGTCGGGCGTCCCCGTGAGCGCACGGTCGAGTGCCGCGTGGGCGAATTCGTGCGCCATCACCGCCAGCAGACGGTCGTCATCGTCACGGTGGCGGTCGCTGACGTCGATGGTGAGCGCGTCGCCGCGCGTGACCACGCGCCCGGCGTACGGCCGGGCCAGGCGCGCGAAGCGCGCCGTCACGCGGCCCGGGTCGAAACGGAAGCGCCCGGCGACGAGTTGCGCCGAGGCGTGCAGCACCCGGTTGCGGTCGGTGCTGCTGACGGGCAGCGAACTGACGGTGGGCACGCGAAACGCGGCCGGCCCTCCGAGGGCCCGTGACAGCAGGCGGAGGTAACCCGCGAGCCGGGCGTGCTCCCCGGGCAGATCGAAACCATTGGCGAACGCCTCCCGCTGCCGCCGCAGGTGATCCGCGGCAGGGTCCTGGCCGCCGGCCGCAGCCGCGCCCAGGACCACCAACAGGCATCCTCCCATGAGCCGGCGCATGACGCCGCCCGCGTTCAGCCCGCGAGCGCGGCGAGCGCGGCGGCGGTGCCGGCCCCCGGGGGCACGCCCGCGCCCTGTGCGCGGAGCACGGTCTCGAACGCGCCGAGGAAGGCGACGGTGACGGTCGGCGTCGAACTGGCGCCCATCAGGCCGATGCGCCAGATCTTCCCGGCGAGGGGCCCGAGGCCGGCGCCCACCTCGATGTCGAACTGCGCCAGCAGCCGCTTGCGGACCGCGAGTTCGTCCACGCCGTCGGGCACGCGGACCGCATTGAGCGTCCACAGCCGCTCGGACTCGGGCGGCAGCAGCGAGAGGCCCATGGCCTCGAGACCGGCGCGCAGGGCCAGGTGGTGGCGGCGGTGACGGGCCCACCGGGCGTCGAGCCCCTCCTCCTCGATCATCAGCAGGGCTTCACGCAGGGCGTAGATCAGCGACGCGCAGATCGTGTGGTGGTACTTGCGGCGCACCCAGTAGTCCTCGAGCAGGCTGATGTCGAAGTAGAAACTGGGACACGCCGTGCGGCGGGCCATCGCCTCGGGTGAGAACGCCACCGGGGCCACGCCGGACGGGGCGCCGATGCACTTCTGGGCGCAGCTGTAGACCGCGCCGAGTCCCCAGCCGGCCATGTCGAGGGGGTGGCCCCCGAGCGACGTCACGGCGTCGACGATAGTGAGCGCGCCGGCGTCCCGCGCGACGCGGGCGACATCCTCGACGGGGTTGAGGACGCCGGTGGAGGTCTCCGCGTGGACCACCGTCACGACGTCGGCGGGCGAGGCGGCCAGCGCCCGGCGCACCGCCTCCGGATCCACGGCCCTGCCCCACTCGTAGTCGACGCGCGTGACGGCGCCGCCGTAGCGCTGGGCCATCTGGGCGATGCGGTCCGCGAAGTACCCGCCGACCAGCGACAGCACCCGGGTGCCCGGGCCGACCAGGTTCGCGACCGCCGTTTCCATGGCCGACGTGCCGGTACCGGAGGTGGCGAGGCAGAAAGCCCCATCCGGCGCGCGGAACGTGGCCGCGAGTCGGCCGCGCAGCTCGTCCATCATCGCCATGAGGTCGGGATCGAGGTGGCTCAGGACGGGCGCGGCCAGGGCCCGCATGACGCGCGGCGACACCAGGCTGGGACCCGGACCAAGCAGGAGGCGTTCGGAAGGCGGCAGCGGCATCATGTGCGTCCCCATCAGCGTCAGGCCCCGGCCTGCAGCAGTTCATCGATCAAAGCGCGGAGGTGCTCGCGCGCCTGGGCCGGCGCGGGGCGCAGCGGCGCCCGCACGTCGCATCCGCGATAGCCGTTGAGGTCCATCGCGGCCTTGAGGCCGCCGACGCCGTAGCCGCCCGTGACGGCGATGGCCAGGGGCGTGAGGCGCCGCTGCCAGAGGCGCGCCTCCTCGTGGCGGCCGGCGCGGACCAGGTCGTACAACGTCACGCACGCCTCGGGCACGACGTTGGCCACCGCCACGATGCCGCCGGCGGCGCCCACCGTCATGGCCGGGTACAGCGTCGGCGCCGATCCCACCAGCACCGTGAAGTCCGGTCGCGTCCGGCCGACGATCGCGGCGATCTGGCCGATGTCGCCGTTCGAGTCCTTGATGCCGACGATATTCGGGTGCTCGGAGAGGGCGGCCACGGTATCCGGGAGCATGTTGAGCCCGGTCACCGCGGTGAAGTTGTAGAGCAGCACCGGCACGGGCGACGCGTCGGCGACCGCGCGGTAGTGCGCCGCCAGCGCGTCGGGCGTCATCTGGGACTTGAAGTAGAACGGCGTCAGCACGAGCACGGCGTCGGCCCCGGCCCGGGCGGCGCGCGCCGTGGCCGCGACGGTGGCCCGCGTGGACTGACGGCCGGTGCCGGCCAGCAGCACCCGATCGCGGGGCACCCCTTCGCGGACAACGGCGACCATCCGTTCGGCTTCGTCCTCGTCGACCGACGCCACCTCCCCGTTCGATCCCAGAACCAGGAGTCCGCGCAGCCCGGTCCGCATCCAGCGGCTCACGTTGTGGCGCAGGGCCTGTTCGTCGATCCGGTCGTCGGTGAAGGGGGTGGCAACCGGCGGGTAGACTCCGGCGAAGTTGAGCATGGCAGGGGCAGGATATCAGGGCTCAGGGGCCAGGGGCTAGGGGCCGCAGGCCGGATCTGGCACAATAGGGCCGCATCGCACCGTGCCCCCGTGTGTCTCGGCGCAGCTGCCTGGCGGCGCGCAGATCACGATCGAGAGCCTCACTACCGGCGGCGCGGCCGCCGACAATGGCAGCCTGTCACCCTCCATCAGCAGTGACGGGCGCTTCGTGGCCGCGCAGTTCGAGCGACTGTGGACGCTGACCGTCGATGCGGTGACCGTCAACGGCGCGGTGGGCCGCGTCACGAGCACCCCGGCCGGCATCGACTGTGCGACCGATTCGTTCGACGCCCCGGCAATGGCCACGGACGTCTGCACGGCGCAGTACGTGAACGCGACCGTGGTGAAGTTGCGCGCAACGCCGCAGGCGGGCTCCGCGTTTGCCGGATGGGCCGGGGCGTGCACGCACAAGCGGCCGGTGTGCACCGTGCCGATGAAGGCAGCCGGGGCCGCGACGGCCACCTTCACGAAGCCGGCCGGGGTCACTTCACCCTGATCGCCCTGGCCCTGAGGTTGTTCGACTCCAGCAATTCCGCCACCGCGTCGTCTGCATCGGTCTTCGCGATCAGGTAGTAGGTGACGCCGCGCGTGGCGTCCGCCGGCACCGTGACGGCGTGTGACCAGACCGACACCCCCCGGGGGTTCAGGGCCGACACGACACGGGACGCCAGCGGGGTGTCGCCGGGATCCCAGACACTGTCCGCCGACCAGTAGATCGTCGTCGTCGACGCCGGGGCGGGCCCGGCGCCGACGTTCTTCGTCGTGTCACGCACGGCGATGGCCGCGGCGGGCCGGGCGGAAGCCGGCGCGGCCAGCGCCGCCGCCGTGAGATCGGCACCGATCCGGATCGCACGGCTGCGCACGTTGTTCGATTCGTTCGTCTCCCCCAGGACCGCGCCCTCATCGGCGACGGCCAGGACGAAGTAGGCCCCGGGGGCCACACCCGGCACAGTGACGGCGAGCGATCCCGCGTGCAGCTTGCCGGCGCCAAGGGGCGCCACAGACCGGCTGCCCAGCCGCCGGTCGTCGCCGCTCAGCGACATGTCCGACGACAGGTAGTAGGCGGTCACCGATCCGGGCGCGGCGCCCTTGCCGGCGTTCTTCGTGGTATCCCCGACCGTGATCGTATCGCCGGGCGAGGCCCCCGCCGGTGCGGTCAGCGCCGTCACCAGCACGTCGACGCTGATCGGGATCGGCCGCGCGAACGTGTTGTTCGCGATCGACGCTTCGTCGGCCTCGCCGAAGCTGTTCGCCACGGCGATGATGTAGTACGTGCCCGAGGGGGTGTCCGCGGGAATCATGAGGCTCGCGGCGCCGGCGTGCGCCTGCGACGGCGACAGGGCGGGAACCAGCCGCAGGCCCAGCGGATCGTCATCCTCGTCGAGGACCGCGTCCTCTGACAGGACGAACCCCGTCGTTGTCACCGGAGCCGCGCCCTGGCCGCTGTTGATCGTGGTGTCCTTCACGAGGATCGTCTGGCCGGGTCCCGCCGCCGCCGGCACCACCAGGGACGACACCCGCAGATCCGGCGGGTAGTCGAGATAGGTGAACCCGTCAGCGAACGTCGTGGCCTGCCCGTCCGGGTTCGTCACCACGACGGACACCACCCCGGGCGCGTGAACGGGCGTGCGGGCGGTGATCGTGCCCGCATCGACGACGACGGTGCTCGTGGCAGAGACCGTGTCGAAGCGGACTTGCGCCCCGGCCTGGAAATTCGCGCCGACAATCGTCACGGCGGTCCCGCCGGTGCGGGAGCCCTGCGACGGATCGACGTAGTACACCTCCGGCGACGCCACGTACGTGAAGGCGCCCTCGAGCGTGGCCGACTGCCCGTCCGGGTTGTCGACGGTCACGTCGGAGATCCCGGCAAATCCGGCGGGGGTACGGGCGGTGATCTGCGTCACGCTGACGACCTGCACGTCGGCAGCATCGTTGCCGCTCATCCGTACCAGCGCGCCGGTCACGAAACCCGCTCCGGTGATCGTGATCAGGGTGCCGCCCGATTCGGGCCCTTCGGCCGGCGAAACACCCGTCACCTCCGGCGGCCCCTGGTAGGTGAACGCACCGGTCAGCGTCGAGGCCTGTCCGTCCGGATTGGTCACCGTGACGTCCACCGCCGACCCCGCGCGCGGCCGGACCACCGCCCCAACAGTCTGGCCCGGCGTGATGCAGGTGATCGCGGTGGCACTCACCACCACCGGATCCCAGGCCTCCGTGCCGTCGAACGTGACCGTCGCGCCGTCCCTGAAGCCCGTGCCCGTGATTGTCACCGTGGTGCCGCCGAAAACGGGTCCGGCGTCCGGGTGCACGGCTGTCACGACGGGCGGCGCCGCGAATGAGAAGGCCTCGGCCACCGAGGCCCACTGGCCGTCCGGGTTCGTGACGACGAGATCGACGGGGCCCGCGTCATGGGCCGGCGTCGTCACCTCGAGGGTGGTGCTGCTCAGCCACTGCACGACTGCCGCGCCGGTGCCGCCGAAGGTGACCGTCGCGCCATCCTGGAAGCCCGAACCAGTCAGGGTCACGACGGTGCCGCCACCTGCGGGACCGGACACGGGTTCAACCGCATCGATCACCGGCGCGGCGGCCGGGGCCACGTAGGTGAATGCGGCCCGCAGCGAGGCGCTCCGGGCATCCGGGTTGGTCACGGTCACATCGACCGTCGTCCGCTCGGCGGTGCGCGCGGGCATGCCCGGGCCGCCGCCCAGCGGCGGCGTCACGGCCGTCAGTTGCGTCTCACTGACGACGGTCACCGACGCGCTCGCCGCCGTGCCGAACGTGACCGTGGCGCCGTCGACGAATCCCGTTCCGGTCACGGCCACCGTCGTACCGCCGGCTGCGGGCCCTTCGGCCGGGTCGATCGACGACAGCGTCGGCGCCGGCGTCGTCCCCTCGGGCACAACCGGGAGGTAGATGTCGCGCTCGCCGAAACAGCCGTTGTCATCGGCCGCCCGGACGGTGGCGCGGAACCAGCCGCCAGCCGCCTCCGCGGTCCCCTCGAGGATGCCGGCCGCCGACAGCCCCAGCCCGGCGGGCAGGCGACCACTGATGGAATAGGCGTAGGGAGCGGTCCCCCCGTCGGCCGTGAACTCGACGCGGTAGTCCTGCCCCGTGACGGCCTCCGGCACCGCCCCGGGCGCGACGCTGACAAGCGGACACGCCGGCGCGTCGAAGCTGGCGGTGGCCGTGACGGCGACGGCGACACCGATCGGGTCCCCGATGGCAAACGGCGCACAGGTGTTGCCGGGGCAGGACACATTGCTCCAGACCCGCGCCCCGTGTCCGGGAATGACAGCCCTGGCGGCGTAATCGCCGGCGGGCAGACCGGTCTCGGTGAAGTAGGAGGCGAGCCGCCCGGAGGCCGTGACCGCTGTGGCCAGGCCCACGCCGTCGAACACCTCCACCAGCGCCGGGCGATCGCCGCCCGCCGGCTTCACCGTGCCGGCGATCCGGCCGCCACGCTGCAGGACGAAGTCCGCCGGAGTCTCCGTCGGCAGGACGATCGGCGTTCCGCTCGAGACGCTGCAACGTCCGAGCGAACACGGCACGCCGCCCGACAACTGGCTGAGCAAGCCATCCTGGCCGTTGGCCAGCAGGTGGTACTGCCCGTCCGGCAGCCCCGGCGAGCGGTACTCACCGATGGCCTGGAACGACAACGCTAACCGTCCGAGGAGGTCGAAGACCTCGATGCGCGCCGGGGCCGGCAGCCCGTCTGCCGCACGCGCGACGCGCCCCTCGAACACGCGGCCCCGCTCGAGGGCGATCTCGATGCCGCTGGCGATCGCCCCCGCCGTCACCTCGACGCCCGTGGCGGTCGTCACATCCGTGTACGCGAAGTAGCGGGTGCCGCCGTGCAGGGCGGCCACGTAGCCCGGCACGCCGGAGGCGGCAAGATAGAAGGTCCCCGACGGCAGCCCGTCGATGGTGAAGGCCCCATCGCCCCCCCCGGTCACCGTCCGCATCAGGTTGCCGCCAGCATCGAACGCTTCGACAACGGCGCCAACGAGCGGGCTGGCCGAACTGCCGTCGACCACCGTGCCCTGAATGCGCCCCGCGGGGGCCAGCGAGAAGTCGATATTCGCGGTCTCGGCGTCGGCCCCCACCACGACAGGCGTCCCGGACGTGGCACCGCAGGTGAGACCGGCGCACAGACGGTTGTCCCACACCTCGTTGAGGTAGCCGGCCGCCGTGTTGGTCCGCACGTGGTACGCCCCGGCGGACAGGCCTGACACCCTGTAGGACCCCGCGACGCCCGTCGCCGTCGCGCCGCGCCGCACGCCACTCCCGTCGAAGACCTCGAGGGGGATACCCGTCAACCCGGTCGCGGTTCCGTGTTCCGTGACGCGTCCCGCGATCGATCCGGCCCGTTCGAGGACGAACGGCACGCCGGCAGTCATGCCGGACTCCACGGCGATCGGCGTTCCGGCGGTGACCACGCAGGTGCCCGCGCAGAACCCGCCATTCCACAACTCATCCCTGAACCGGGATTCGGTGAACGTGCGGGCAAAGTACGCGCCGGGCGTCAGCCCGTCCACGCGGTAGTCACCGGTGCCGGCGGCCACCGCCTCGGCGATTAGCCCACCATGCCCGTTGTAGACCTGGACGATTGCGCCGGCGATCCGGTCGCCGCCGCTGTCGCGCACCGTGCCCGCGATCGCGCCGCCGGCGTCGAGTTCGAAGTCAGCTGTCGCGGCGGCGGCAGGCCCGATGGTGATCGATGCGGCCTGCCGCATGTCGCAGGACTCATGGGGACACCACAGGCCGTCCCAGGCCTCGTCGATGTATCCGGTGCCGCTGGCGGCCACGGCGTAGTACGTGCCGGCCTGAAGCACGCCGAACGAGTAGACCCCCGACGCATCGGTGACGGCAGCGCCGGGCAGGCGACGCCCGAGCACGTCGTAGAGTCGGACCTGGACGTCCGGCAACGGCGCCCGGCCGACGGCGTCGCGGACCGTCCCGCCGAGGCTCGACCCGCCTTCGAGCACGAAATCGGCCACCGCCGCGGGCGCGTCCGCCGACACGACAACGGCGTCACCGCCGGTCGCATCGCAGGCACCTCCCGGGCACAGGTGATCGTCCCACAGTTCGTCCATGCGGCCGGACGTCGGGCCCGTGGCAAGGCGGTAGGTGCCGAACGGGATGCCAGGGAAGCCGTACCAGCCGCTGCTGTTGGCCACGACGGATCCGAGCGCCGTGCCGGCGGCGTCGAAGATCTGCACGCGTCCGCCTGCGATCCGGGTGTGCCCGGCCGCGTCGATCAGGTCGCCGGTGATCCGGCCGCCCTTCTCCAGCACGAAGGCGAACGCCTCCGTCACCGCACCCGTCCCGGACACGACGATCGGCGTGCCGGACGTGGGATCGCAGGTGAAGAAGGGGCAGGCGTGCCCCTCCCACAGTTCCGCGAGGTACGGCTCCGCCACCTGCACGTCGCGGTCGTGCGTGGCGGCGTAGTAGCGTCCGGGCGGCACGCCGTCGAACACGGCCACCTTGTCGGTCGGCGGCACCGTGTAGGCGTCCACCAGCGTCCACCCGCTCGCGATCAGGCGGCCGGCATCGTCGAACAGATCGACGCCCATGTACGCGATCCGTTCGAGGGTATCCGCGTCGAGAGCCGTGAACTCGAAGCGCGCGCCCCGCTCGAGTTCGAGGTCGACGTTCGTGTGGACGGGGGTCGAATCGTCGATCACGACAGGCGCGCCAGCGGTTGCCGGATCGCATCCATACGCGCAGTAACGATCCGGCTGGCCCTGATGCCACACCTCGTTGATGTACCCCTGCTGGTTCGCGGTGTGGACGTAGTACGCGCCTTCGGGCAGCCCGTTCATCGTGTAGTCGCCGTTGATGTCGGTCCACACCTCCGGCACGAACCCTTCCAGCCCGGCGATGCGGACCGCGACCAGGTGCAGACCGTACCCATCGGCCCCGGTGATGCGGCCGCTGATCGTCCCGGTGACGGGCGAACGGGAGCCGGCTGAGGATGACTGGACAGCGCAGAGGAGCGACACGCCGACGACGAACGACAGCACGGGACCCCGCACGGACACCTCCCCGGAGCGACGGCGCGGGGGGAGCTGTCGCGGTTGGGAGACAGTCTATGCGAGTCGGTCCGATCGCCTCAACGAAAAGACGATGACGTCGCCGTCACTTCACCCGGATGGCTTTGGTCTTCGTGTTGTTCGCCTCTGACAACTCCGCAACCGCCTCGTCGCTGTCGGCGCGCGCAATCAGGTAATAGGTCATGCCCGGCGTCGCCCCCGCCGGCACGATCGCCGGCGTGACGAACACGGACGAGCGCCCCGGCGCGAGTGCCGGCACCGCGCGGGTCCCCAGCACCACGTCGCCCGCATCCCACACCGCGTCGGTCGACCAGTAGATGGTCGTCGTCGACGCCGCCGCCGTCCCGACACCGGTGTTCTTCGTCGTGTCGCGCACGTTGATCGGCGCGCCTGGCCGGGTTGCGGCCGGGCCGCCCAGTCCGCTCACCACGAGATCCGGACCGATCCGGAACGCCCGGCTGTACACGTTGTTGTCTTCGTGAGATTCGGGTACTGCCTCGCCATGGTCGGCGACCGCCAGAATGTAGTACGTGCCCGGCTCGACGGGCGGGATCTCGAACGCCACCGATCCCGATTTCGCCTGCCCGGACTTGATCGGCGGCACGGCCCGTTCACTCAGGTACGTGTCGTCGGGACCGAACACCGCGTCATTCGACAGGTAGTAGGCCGTGATGGTCTCCGGAGCCGTGCCCGGCCCGAGGTTCTTCGTCGTGTCACTCACGGTGACGACGTCGCCGGGCGAGCCTCCGGGCGGCGCGTGCAGGGCCGTCACCACCAGGTCCGCTCCGATCCTGATCAATCGCGCGAAGGTGTTGTTGGTCTCTGACGCCTCGTCAGCCTCTTCGTACGCATCGGCCCGGGCGATCAGGTAGTAGGTCCCCGCGGCCATGTAGTCCGGGATGAGCACAGCCAGCGACCCCGTGCTGGTGCGGCCCGGCGCCAGCTCCGGAACCTCACGCCCGTCGAGCCACTCATCGAAGTCGTCGAGCACGTTGTCCTCGGACAGGAAGTACGCCGTCGTGGTGAACGGGGCCGTCCCCCGGCCGGCGTTCGCCGTGGTATCGCGTACGGTGATGGTCTGGCCGGGCCCGGCCGCCGGTGGCGCGCTGAACGCCGACACCCGCAGGTCCGGCGGCTCTTCAAGGTAGGTGAAGCCCTCGGTCATCAGGCCTTCCTGCCCATCGGCGTTGCGGACGAGTACGTCCACGGCGCCGGGCGCGTGCGCCGGCGTGGTCGCGGTGATCGTCTCGGCGTCCACCACCACGACGCTGCCGGCCGGCAGCGCGTCGAACAGCACGACGGCGCCGGGCGCGAAGTTCGCGCCATAGATCGTCACCGGGAGGCCGCCAGCCGGGAAGCCCTCCATCGGATCGACGCCGTAGACCTCGGGCGGGCTGAGGTAGGTGAACGCCTCGATCAGCGTGCCCGTCTGCCCGTCAGGGTTCTCGACCGACACCTCCACGAGCCCGTACCCTTCGGGCGTCCGCGCCGTGATCTCTGTGGCGCTGACCACGGCCACGCTGGTCGCCTCGACGCCGTCGAAGTACACGTTCGCCCCGGCCTTGAAGTCCGCGCCGGTAATCGTGACGAGCGTGTTGCCCGCCGCGGGGCCGTGATCCGGCGACACGGCCGTCACGGTCGGCGGCCCTTCGTAGGTGAACCCATTGGTCAGCGTCGCGCTCTGCCCGTCCGGGTTGGTCACCACCACGTCCACCTGCGTGGAGACCCGGATCTTCGCCGGGCCGCCCACCGCGACGCCAGGCGTCGTCGCCGTGATGAGCGTGGCGGTGACCACCACCACGTCGTACGCCTCCTCTCCGCCGAAGGCCACCGTGGCCCCATCGAGGAACCCGGTGCCGGTGAGGGTCACGGGGGTTCCGCCGTCAGCCGGCCCCGCGGACGGGGTGATGCCGGTCAGCGTCGGCGGGTTGAGGAACGTGAACGCCGCAGCCAGCGTGGACGCCTGCCCGCCGGGGTTCGTCACGACCACATCCACCGTCCCCGCCTGCGCGGCGGGTGTGACGGCCTCGAGCGTCGTGTCGCTCAGCCAGGTGACGCCCGCGGCAGGCAACGCGCCGAACGCCACCGTGGCGCCGTCCTGGAAGGACATCCCGTAGATGGTCACCGTCGTCCCGCCGGCGGTGGGCCCGACGACGGGATCGATGCTGTCGACGACCGGCGGCAGGACGTAGGTGAACCCGCCCTGCAGCAGCGCGCACTGCTGGTCGGGATTGACCACCTCGACGTCCACCGGCGTGCCGGACACCGTCAGCGGCCCCGCGCCCCCGTCGAGCGGCGGCGTCACGGCCGTCAGCATGGTGGGGCCGAACACCACCACGCCCGAAGCGGGTGCGCCCCCGAAGGTGACGGTCGCGCCGCTCACGAAACCGGTCCCCGTCAGCGTCACGTGCGTGCCACCCGACGCCGGCCCGCTGGCCGGCGTCACGCTGATGAGGGTTGGCGCCGGCACCGCCAGGTACGTGAACGCGTCGGCGAGCATCGCTTCCTGCTTGTCCGGATTGATCACGGTGACGTCCACCGTGGTCCCGGTGCCGGTCAGCGGACGAGCGGCGCCGCCCAGCGGCGGCGTCACGGCCGTGAGCACGGTCGCGCTCACGAACACGACGCCGGTCGCCGGCTCGCCGCCCACGGTGACGATGGCGCCGTCCTGGAAGTCGGCGCCGGTGATCGTGATCGTCGTGCCGCCCGCCTCGGGTCCTTCGGACGGGTCGATGGACGCGACGGACGGTGGCGGCAGGGGCGCGGCATCGACGACGGGCAGGTAGATGCTGCGCTCACCGAGGCAGCCCCGCGTGTCCGCGGCCCGGATGACGGCGCGGAACCAGCCGCCCGTCGAGGCGACCGTGCCGGCGAGCGTGCCGGTCTCGGACATCAACAGCCCCGCCGGCAGCCGGCCGATCGACGAGAAGACGTACGGGCCGGTGCCGCCCCTGGCGGTGAACGACTGCGAGTAGGCGCGTCCCGCCAGGGCCTCGGCCACGACGCCCGGATCGACTGTGATCGCCGGGCAGGCCGGGAAGACGAAATCGGCCACGGTCACTGCGTTGGCGACGACGGGAATGGGGTTGCCAATGAGGAGGGGCGAACACGTGTTGCCGGGGCACGCCACGCCCTCCCAGACGCGAGCCTGGTAGGTGGGATTCACCGCTTTGGCGAAGAACGAGCCCGGCGGCAGCCCGGCCTGCGTGATGTACGCGGACGTGCTCTGCTGTTCGGCGGCCGTCGTCGCGAGACCCGCGGCGTCGTAGACCTCGACGCTGACCGGGCCGTTCTGGCCCCCCGGCGTGAGGTGGCCCATGATCCGTCCGCCGGACTGCAGCATGAAGTCGACGGTGGCGACCGAGACGCCGGCGGACGTCGGGTCAGACGCCGCGCCAAAGGTCACCGCGGAGCCATCCAAGGCGTCGCATCGGCCGAGCGGGCACGGGAGGGCGCTGAACAGCATGCCCAGCAGGCCGTCCTGCCCGAGGGCTTTCACGTAGTAGGTGCCGTCGGGCAGGCCCGGCGACTCGTAGTGCCCGAGGGCCTGGAACGACAGCGCGCGACGCCCGAGATCGTCGTAGACCTCGATCGTCGCCGGAGCGTTCGACCCATCGTCCGACCGCGTGACGTCGCCGGTGATCAGGTGACCCCGCACCATCTTGACGACGAGGTCCGTCACGTCGGCGCCGGCAGTCACGTCGATGCCGGTACCGGCGGTCACGTCCGAGTGCACGAAGTACGGCTCGCCTTCGTAGAGCACGGGGATGTAGCCGGGCAGGCCTGACGCGGTGATGAAGAACGTGCCGGTGGGCAGGCCGGCGAGGGTGAAGGCCCCGGCCGCGTTCGACGTGGCCGACGTGAGCAGGTTGCCGCCGGCATCGAACGCCTGCACCAGGGCGCCGCTGAGCGGGAGGCCCGTCGACTCCTCCAGGACCGCACCCAGGATGCGCCCGCCCCTCGCCAGGACGAAGTCGATCCCCGGCGTCTCGCCGGTGCCAACCGTCACGGGTGTGCCGGCCGTGGCGCCGCACAGGCCGAGGCACGGCAGGTCCTTCCAGACCTGGTTGAGGAACGTGCGGCCGGTGGTGCGGACGTGATACGTGCCCGCCGGCAGGCCCGCCACGGTGTACTTCCCGCCGGCACTGGTGTCCACGTACCCGTCGAGGTTACCCGCGTCGTCGTAGACCAGGACGCGCAGGCCGGCAATGGGCGCGCCGGAGTCCTGCTCGATGACTTCGCCGCTGATGGACCCTCCAGGCTGGAGCACGAAGTTGGCCTCGGCGGCCCCGCCTGCCCCGGCGCTGACGACGATGCCGTCACCGGACGTGGGGACGCACCAGCCAGCGCAGGGTTTGTCGTTCCAGATCTCGTCGATGAACCGCGAGCCCGTCCACGTGCGCGCGTAGTAGGTGCCGGCCGGCAGGCCGTCGACCAGGTAGAGCCCGGTGCCCGGGGTCTCGACGTCGGTGACGAAGGCGCCGTGGCTGTCGTACACCTGCACCAGCGCCCCGGCAATCGGGACACCCAGCCCGTCGGTCACACTGCCGCCGAGCATCCCGCCGTGCTCGAGCCAGAAGTCGACCACCGGGGGTGTGCCTGACGTGACCGGTACCGGCCGGCCCGTGAGCACGTTGCACGACTCGAAGGGGCACGCCACATCGGGATTCACCTCGTCGATGTACCCGAACGTGTTGTTCGTGGCGATCAGGTACCAGCCCGGCGTCAACCCGCTGATCGTGTAGACGCCCGAGGCATTGGTGACCGCGCTGCCGACGCGCCGGCCCAGCACGTCGTACGCCTTCACGCCCACGCCGCTCAGGACGGGCCCGGCGGCCGCCCAGACGGTACCGGTGATGCTGGCCGAGGGCGCCAGCGAGAAGCTGGCCGATTGGTTCCACGCGCCCGACGTGAGCGTGACCGGGTCGCCGGCCGTCACCACGCAGGTCCCGCGGGGACACGGACGGCCGTCGAAGAGCTCGTCCAGGTAGCCGTTGGTGCTGCCGGTGGCGAGATAGTACGTGCCGTAGGGCACACCGGGAACCGTATAGTTGCCATCCGCGTCGGTGGTCACGAACCCCAGCCGGCCGCCGGACTCGTCAAAGACGTTCACGCGGACGTTGGCCAGCGGCCCGCCCGTCAGCGCGTGATTCACGTGGCCGAAGATCTTCCCGGCCTGGTGCAGCTCGAACGTCACGTCGGCCCTCGCCTGACCCGGCGTGATGACGACCGGCGTGCCGTCCGTCGCCGTGCACCCGAGGGGACACGGCAGGTCCTGCCACAACTCGCTGACGTACCGCTCGTCCGCCTCGAGGCGGAAGTTACTCGTGTTGAGGAAGTAGGTGCCCGGCGGGACGCCCTCGATGAGGTTGGTGCCGTCGGGTTGCATCCACGCGCTGCGCAGGTAGTTTCCGCCGCTCCCCCACAGGTCCACACCCATGCCTGGAATGGGATTGCCCGTGGTGTCATCGATCACGGCCAGATCGAGGAAGGTGCCCATCGTCAGGCCGAAGTCGATGGTGTGATCGAGGGCGGACACGGCGCTGACGACGATGGGCGTGCCCAGCGTCTGGTAGGCGCACATGTAGAAGCAGATCTGGTTGTCGTTGCCGGCGTTCCACACCTCGTTGATGTAGCCGGAGTAGGTCCAGGTGCGGGCGTAGTAGGTCCCCTCGGGCAGATCCGTCAAGGCGTACAGCCCATCGGCCCCGGTGGTGGGCGTCCCGGCCAGCGTGCCGTTGCTGCGGTAGATCCAGACCGGAATCCCGGAGAGCGGGTTGCTGGTGTCGTTGTCCTTGATGGCACCGCTGATGGAGCCGGTCACGACGGGGCTGGCCGCCGGTCCCGAAGCCCCTGCCAGGGCCAGCGCCCACCCGAGCATCAACGCGCACAGGGCGAAGGTGAGGAGACGAGCCCGCACGGAACACCTCCTGAGAAAGAGGCCGTGGGGGCCCGGGACGATGGACGGAGATTGGCGCCGTTATACCACCGGGGCGGGCTGGGGGCAACTTCTGGGCTTGGGGCCTACCCCATCCTCGCCCACCGCACGAGGGTCTTGAAGTCGGGCGGCTTGCCGAACATCAGCAGGCCGATCCGGAAGATCTTCCCGGCGAACCAGAGCGACGCCCACGCCCCGGCGGCCCCGACCACCACGGCCAGGAGCGGCTGCCAGATCGGCGGCGGGGTGGCGGACGCCATGCGCAGCATCATCACGAAATTGCTGAGCGGCGGGATGAAGCTGAGCACCGTGGCAAAGGCCGAGTTCGGGTCCCGGCTGATGGGCATCCACAGGATCCAGGGAATCATGATGAACAGCATGACGGGCGTCATCAGGCCCTGCGCTTCCCGCATTTCGTTGACGGCCGACCCGATCGCCGCCATGAACGCTCCCACCGACACGTACGCCAGCAGGAAGAAGACGAGCAGGAAGACGATGAGCAGCGGGTCGAGCAGGCCCAGCGACGCGAACGTCATGAGGGCCATCAGCCCGAGGCCCATGTAGAGGACCAGCACGAGCATGCCCACCGCGAGCTGCCCGAGGATCTTGCCGGTCATCAGTTCCATGGGCGACAACGCCGACAGCAGCACCTCCACCACGCGGTTGGACTTCTCCTCCACGGTGGTCGTGAGCAGGTACTGGCCGCTCATGAGGACCGAGACCAGGAGCAGCGCCATGAAGGCGGCGGGCATGACGGCGTTCAGCACTTCGTTGGTGGCGCCCTCGCCGGCCGCGGTTACGGTACGCGAGTCCACCCGGTCGACCTTGGTCAGGGTGTCGATGCGCGACCGATCCAGGCCCGACGCGGCAATGCGGGCCCCGACGATGGCATCCCGCATGCCGTCGTTGATCTCATCGATCACCCGGTCGTCGAGCTTGCCCCTGACGAACAGATCGTAGGTGCCGAACTTCGCCTTGCCGTCGGCCATGACCACGGCGTCCGGATGGACCACGATGAGCGCCAGCCGGGCGCCGGCCGCCCGGCCCTCGGCGGGCACGGCCTTCAGGGGCTCCTTCGCGGCCTCCACGTCGGTGCCGCGATCCAGCGCGGTCACGTCGATGCGCGGCACCTCACCCAGGGCGTTGCGGAACGCCTGGTCCATCTGGTCCTTGCTGCGCTCACCGCCGGCCGCGCGCAGGGCCGCCGGCATCGACGCCTGCATCCGGCGGTACTTCTCCTCCCGCCGCTTGGCGATCTGCTCGGGCTGCAGGAACGCCCGCAGGCCGTCGGCGACCTGGCCGGTGGCATCGACGATGGCCACCTCCCCTTCGATCTTCGGCGGGCCCTGGGTCATCAGCCGGGGCATCAGGAAGATGAGCACGGCCATGATCGCGGGCGTGATGAGGACGGCGAACAGGAACGCGCGGGTGCCGGCCGTGGCCAGGAACTCGCGCTCCGCGACTGCCAGGATCTTCTTCATCGCCGCACCTCCCCGCGCGACTCGGCCTCGTCACGAACGGCGGCCCGCAGGGCGAGCGCCTCCTGACTGCCGGCGTCGGCCGTCACGATCCCCACGAAGACGTCCTCGAGCGAGGGACGCCGCACCTCGATACGGGCCGGCGGCACGGCCGCAACCACGGCCCGAATCGCCGCGGCGGGATCAGTACCCGGTCCGAGGGCCAGGTCCCACGCGCTGCCGTCCTTGCGCACGGCCTGGAGGCCGGGCACCCGGGCCAGCGCGCCCACGTCGGCGTCGGGGTCGAGGGGCTCGAACAGGAGGCTGCGCGGATCGAAGCGCGCCCGGATGTCGCCGATCGTGTCGTCGAGCACCTTGCGCCCCCGGTGGATCATCACCACGTGGTCGCAGAGCTGCTCGGCGTGGATCATGATGTGCGTCGAGAACAGCACCGTGGCACCGCGCCGGTGCTCCTCGAGCACCAGGTCGCGCAACAGCCGCTGGTTCACCGGATCGAGGCCGCTGAACGGCTCGTCGAGGATGATCAGGTCGGGCCGGTTGATGATCGCCGCGATGAACTGCACCTTCTGCTGCATGCCCTTCGACAGTTCCTCGCAGCGTTTCTGCTCCACGTCCGCCAGAGCCACGCGCTCGAGCCACCGCCGGATACGCGCCTGCAGGTCCGGACCGTCGGCGTTCTTCAGCCGCGCCATGTAGGCCAGGAACTGGCCGACGCGCATCTTCTTGTAGAGACCGCGTTCCTCGGGCAGGTACCCGATGCGGTCCTTGGCCTCCAGCGCCGAGGGCCTCCCGAGTACCGACAGGCTGCCGGCGTCCGGCATGAGGATCGACAGGATCATCCGGATGGTCGTGGTCTTGCCGGCCCCGTTCGGGCCGATGACGCCGTACAGCGCGCCCTGCGGCACGACGAGGTCGAGGTTCTGCACCGCGACCGTCTCACCGAAGGTCTTGGTGAGACCACGAAGCTCGATGGCATGTGACATGAATGACTCCAGGCCGCCGGGGGAACGAGGGGCCATGCTACCACGGGGCAGGGGGCTGATCGGAGAGACGAAGAAGGGGCGCGGCCGGTTCCGGCCGCGCCCCCTCGACAGGCCCGGTGACGACGCCCGACGCTACTTCAGCAGCAGCGTCACCCGGATGGCCTTCTTCCGGACGTTGTTCCGCTCGTCGAGTTCCGGCACGAGGCGGTCGGCATCCGCCACCGCGAGGATCTGGTACCGCCCGATCGAGGTCCCCTTGGGAATCGGTACGTCCAC
This sequence comes from uncultured Vicinamibacterales bacterium, assembly GCA_964396055.1. GTDB lineage: Bacteria > Acidobacteriota > Vicinamibacteria > Vicinamibacterales > JAKQTR01 > CAYJPV01. The sequence continues at coordinate 23,104 of CAYNDV010000050.1, forward strand.
CGTCGCGTTGGCCACGCCGTATCCAGGCAGGCCCGGCTCGGCGTTCGTCGTCAATTCCACGTCGCCGACGCCAGGGATGGCGTCCAGGGACAGGTAGTAACGTGTGGTCGACGCCGGCGCGGCGCCCGGCCCGGCGTTCTTGATTGTCTGCAGCAGCGTGACGACCGAGCCCGGGCTTGCGGCCAGGGGGCCCTTCAGCAACGTGATCGTGAGGTCACAGCCGATCCGGATCGGCACGAGTTGCGTGTTGTTCAACTCGCTGGTTTCGCCGATCACCTTCGCGCCGTCAGCCCGGGCGATGAGGTAGTAGTTTCCCGGCGTGGTGCCGGCCGGGATCGTGACGTCCATCGTGCCGCCGTCCTTGGCGCCGGCGGCCAGCGCCGGCACGGCGCGGTCGCCCAGGACGACGTCGGCCGCCTCGAGCCGGTTGTTATCCGAGAGGTAGTACCGCGTGACGGACGCCGGCGCCGCGCCGGGCCCGGCGTTGCGTATGGTATCGCCGACCTTGATGATGTCGCCGGGCGCAGCCCCCTTGGGTCCGGTGAGCACCAGGACGGTCAGGTCGACCGCCACGCGCAGTGTGCGCGCGCGGACGTTGTTCGTCTCGCTGGTCTCGGGCGCGTCGCTCAGCCCGTCGGCACGCGCCAGCAGGAAGTACTTGCCCGCCGCCGTGCCCGCGGGGATCGTGACGTCCGCGGCGCCCGTTGAACTCTCCCCGGACGCCAGGACACCCGCGGACCGGCGGCCTACCAGCGCGTCGCCTGCCCCGTAGGTGGCGTCGGTGGACAGGTAGAACACCGTGACCGTGAGCGGCGCGTGGCCCGGCCCGATGTTGCGCGTGGTGTCCGTGACGCTGATGGTCTGGCCCGGCCCGGCGGAGGCGGGTCCGGTCAGCGTCGTGACGGTGAGGTCGGGCAGGCTCGACACATATTCGAAGGCGTCGGGTTGCGTCACCGACTGGCCGTCGGCGTTTTCGATCCGCACGTCGACCAGGCCGGCGGCATGCGCCGGCGTCACGACGGTCAGTTGCGTCTGCGAGACCACCGTCACCGATGCCGCTTCGTCGGCGCCGAAGAAGACGCGGACGCCCGGCAGGAACCACGTGCCCTGGATGGTCACCGTGGAGCCGCCCGCGACCAGGCCGAGCTTGGGCTTCACGGACCCGAACGTGGGCGCCCCCGGCGTCACCACCGACAACGGGAAGAACCCGCTGAGCGACGGGCACCCCGGGTCATCGATGGCATAGACTGTGACGTAGAACCTGCTCGCCGTCGCCGTCGGCGTGCCGGCGAACATCCCGTCCGTCGCCAGGCTCAGCCCCGGCGGCAGTCCGGCGTTGCCGCCAGCGCGGAACACGAACGCGCCGGTTCCGCCGCTCGCGGTGAACGCCACGCTGTAAGGAATGCCCACGTACGGCTGCGGCAGCGTCTTGGGCCACACCTGCGCCGGGTTGCACACGGGCACCGTGAAGTCGATGCCCGGCACCGTCACCGAGGCCTCGGGGGCCGGCACCAGGATCGGATCCCCGCCGGTCACGTCACAGGCCCAGCCCGGGCAGGGCCTGCCGTCGTACAGAATCACGCCGTACCCGGCGGTGCCCGCCGACCGCCCGTAGTACGAGCCGGGGGGCAGGCCGGTCGTGGTGAGATAGTCCCCGACCCAGTTGGCCCGGCTGCCGGCCGCCTGTGTGCCCGAGGTGTCGCTGAACGTGGCCCCCAGGCGCAGTTTGTGGTTGGTGGCCGCTTCGCGGACCGCGCCGGCAATGAGGCCGCCCGCCGTCAACTGGAAGTTGACGACCGGACCGGTCCCGCCGCTCACGGTGACGGGCGTGCCGGTGGTGGGGTCGCACGACGCACCCAGACAGTCGCCGCCGCCGTAGATCCTGTCGATGTACCCGAGGTCGTTGCGCGTCCGCAGGTAGTACGTGCCGTCGGGAATATCATCGCGCGTCTGCCAGAGGCCCGCCGCGTCGCTCTCCCACCTGGCGATGTCCAGGCCGTCGGCGTTCACCACAGCCACCACGACACCCGGAATCGGCTGGCCGCCGTCGTCGGTCACGGCCCCGCCCAGATTGCCGGCCGACGTCAGCGTGATGTCGACACCGGAGGTCTCGAGGCCCGCTTCGACCTCGACCAGTTCGCCCGCCAGCATGAACGGCCAGAAGCCGGCCATTCGTGCCGAGCAGACCGGGCAGGCGACGTTGCCGTACAACGTCGACACGTGCCCGCTGCCGTGAACGAGGACGTAGTAGCGCCCCTCGGCAAGCCCGCCGACGCTGTACGCCCCGGTCGTCGTGTTCACGGCCAGGGACCCGAACTGCGCACCGCCCTCCGAATACACCTCGACCCGCAGATCGTCGCTCCCGAACGGGGTGACCGTGCCGGAGATGCGCCCGGCGGGCTCCAGCGCGAAGTTGATGCCCGTCACGAGGCGCGGCCCGCCCCGCGCGGGCGCCGCCACGGCACTGACCAGCGTGCCCCGTGAGTAATCGCAGCCCGGCTGGCAGGGCACATCCGGGTACACCTCGCTGATGTGGGCCTGGTTACCGGTGGCCCGCACGTAGTAACTGCCCGCCACGACGCCGGGGCCGGTGGTGTAGGCACCGGTGGCGTCCGTGCGCCCGTCAGCCATCATCCGTCCGAACTGGTCGTAGACGTAGACCGAGTAGTTGTCCAGCGGGTCGCCGGTCACCTCGTCGGTCACCATGCCCGAGACGCGCACGCCGGGCGTCAGCGCGAAGTCGATGCCGGTGACCGCCGCGGACCCGGCGGCCGGCACCACGATGGGGGTCCCGGCGCAGAGATAACAGGTGATGTTGTCCCAGGTCTCGTTGATGTACCCCAGCGTGTTGACGGTCTCGGCCACGTACACGCCCGCCGGCAGACCGATGATGGTGTAGTCACCCGCGGCGTTGGTGCTGGGCGACGGCGGGTAACTCCCGTTCGCCGTCCGGAACCGCACGGTCACGTTGGCGATCGGACTCGATGTCCCCGCATCCGTCACGCGGCCGCTGACGGTGTGGCCCATCGCCAGGGCGAAGTTCACGACGGTTGGCGCCGCCCCGATGGGCAGCACCGTCACCGGCGTGCCGACGGGCTGGTCCTGGGCGCCGTACCAGGACGGCGCGTCCGCGTTACCGTGGGCGCGGTGGATCTGATCCACCCAGCCGGTCGGCGTGCCCACCGATACGCGGGTCTGGACCAGGTACTGCCCGGCGTTCACGGTGGCCGAGTAGTACCCCTGCGCGATGGTCGCATCCTGGTACCACGTACGATCCAGCGACCAGATCCGTACGGTGCCGGAGTTGAACGGCGCCCCGCTGCCGGCTTCGACCACCTGGCCGGAGATGACCCCTGTGGCCGCCGCGTGCGGCGTTGGCCCCTGCTCGCGTCCTGACGCCAGCGGCGACGATGGCACGACAAGCGCAAGACCCAGAACGAACAGCAGGAAGAAGGAACGCGGCCGACGCATAACGGCCCCCTTTCGTGCGCGAAGCAAGGCGCAGCTACCGGGGGCCTGGCGGGACGAGACGATGTGGGGAAAAGGTAGCGGGATACGGCAGCCGGGTCAAGTATCGGCGCGGACACACCAGCCGCGCTACGGTCGGACCTGGTCCCGCTCGACCATGAGATTCACGGCAAGGACCACGACGAAGATCGCGGCCGCGGGGCTGAGCATCCACGGCGCGTCGGCGATCGCCGCCACGTTCGCGGCCTCCTGCAGCATCACGCCCCAGCTGACCGACGGCTCGGGGAAACCCAGGCCGACGTACGACAACGTGGCTTCCGCCAGGATGAACGCCGGCAGCAGCAGCGTGGCCTGGGTCACGAGGAACCCGCGTGCCGCCGGCAGCAGGTGCCGCACGAGCAGGCGCCACCGGCCCGCCCCCAGCGCCACGGCCGCCATCGCGTAGTCGCGCTCGCGTTCGGCCGCCACGATCGCCCGCACGCCGCGGGCCGTCATCGGCCAGCCCACCAGCGCGAGGATCCCGGCCACCAGCGCGAAGACGGCCGCCGGCGAGAGCACGAGGGGCAGCGATGCGCGCAACGCCAGCACGACGTACATCGCCGGCAGGACGATGACGAAGTCGGTGATCCTCATCAGCGCCTCGTCGGCCAGGCCCGGCGCCACGCCGGCGAGGCCCCCGAGACACGCCCCGAGCAGCAGGGCGGCCAGCGTGGCGGCCAGGGCCACCGCCATCGACAGCCGCGCGCCATGCACGAGGCGCGCGAAGACGTCACGGCCGAGGCTGTCGCCGCCGAGCAGCAGCCACGGTCCGGCGCTCTCGTCGGGCACGCGGGCCAGCACGCCGCCCGAGAACCAGGCGACGGTCACGCGCCGGCCGCGATCCTCCGCGTAACGGCGTTCGAGGCGGTCCACGAGGCTGACGGGATAGACAAACGGCGCGTGCCACCGCCCCTCGTCATCGACCAGGTGGAGGGTCATGGGCGGAGCGTAGGCGGCATCCGGAAACCGCTGCGCGGGATCGTGCGGCGTCAACACGGGCGCCAGCGCGGCAGCCAGCGCGATCAGCACGAGCAGGCCCGCGCCGACCCGGCTCACGCCTCTCCTCCCACGCGGCTGCGGAGCCGCGGGTCGAGCGCGGCCAGCAGCAGGTCGGACAGAAGCGACCCCAACGCGAGGAAGAGTCCGCCGGCGGCGGCACAGCCCGCCACGAGATACAGGTCGCGCGATCGCAGGGCGTCGTACATCAGGCGCCCGAGGCCGGGCCACGCCGTCACGATCTCCACGACGAAGGACCCGCTCAGCAGGCTGCCGACGATCAGGCCGTACACCGACACCACGGGCCGCAGCGCGGGCTTGAAGGTGCTGCGCCAGATGATCCGGCGTTCGGGCACCCCGCGAGCCCTGGCGGCGATGACGTACGGTTCGCCCAGGACGTCGGCGGTGGCGCGCGCCTGCAGCCGTTCGAGCGTGGCCATGAGCGGCAGGGCCAGGGCTGCGGCGGGCACGACGAGGTGGCGGGCGAGATCGCCGAGGGCGGCGACCCAGCCCGCGGCGGTGGCGTCGAGCGACGACATGCCGCCCGTCGGCAACCAGCCGGTGCGGGCGGCCACGAAGACCAGCAGCAGCGAACTGACGAGCGACGGCAACGACAACAGGATGACCGACAGGCCGCGGATGAGACGGGCCACCGCCCCGCGACGGCTGCCCGCCACCACCCCGAGCGGCACGCCGACGAGCGTCGCCGCCACGAGCGCGGTCGCGGCGAGCAGCGCGGTGTGGCCGGCGCGCTCGGCCACCAGCGCTCCCACGGGGCGTCCGTACATCACCGAGGTCCCGAAGTCGAACCGTGCCACCCGGCCCAGCCAGTCGACGTACTGGGCCACCAGGGGCCGGTCGAGACCCAGCCGGGCGCGTTCGGCCGCGATCGTCTCGGCCGAGATGCCGGATCCCACGAGTTCGGACGTGGCATCGCCCGGCGCCAGCCGCGTCAGGACCAGCGCGGACGACGACACGACGAAGACGAGGAGCACGGCGAACGCGGCGCGCCTGGCGAGGAAGCTCAGCATGGCCCGAATCCGGTCCATCCGCCGAACAGGCCCTCCCACAGGCCATCGACGGACGCGCGCAGGGCTGGATCGATCGTGCCCGGGAACGGCAGGCTCTCGGCGGAGGCAAGATCGGCGAGGGCACCGCCGACGGCGGTGCTCAACTCGGCCACCAGCGGGCACGAAACGCGGACGAGCGTGTCGTCGGGCCGGTGGTGGAAGAACCGCCCGGCCGCGCAGTTGTTGCGGCCGATCCAGGCGGCGGGCACGCCGGCAGCCACGAACGGGAAGTGATCGGAGTACGGAATGATGTCGGTGACGATCCGTGCAAAGTGCCCGGCGGCCTCCAGACGCCCGGTGAAATGGGCCGCGACGGCGTCGGCGCCGTTGCACACGAGGTAGGTCCAACCCAGCAGCGACCCGAAGGCGTCGAAGTTGAACATGAACCGCCCGTCGGCTGCCAGTTCGCGTCGGTGCCGCCGGACGTAGGCGGCGCTGCCCACCGAGAGCTGTTCCTCGGCGCCGAAACTGATCAGCCTGACGGTCCGGCGGCGCGGCGCGCCAGCCAGCAGGCCCGCCACCGCGATCACGGCGGCCACGCCGGTTCCGTTGTCGTCGGCGCCGACCGAGTCGGCCTGCGTGTCGTGGTGCGCCCCGACGTACAGGACGCCCGCCGAAGGATCGCTGCCGGGAAGTTCTGCCACGACGTTCTGCGACGCGCTCGCGCGCATCCCCCCGGTGACGCACAGGCGCGCGGCCGTGGCCCCGCCGGCCTGCCAGGCCCAGGCGTCCTGGTAGGCGACGCTCACCGTCGGCACCGCGCCGTACTGATGCACGTAGGCGGGGAACATGCCGTCGGTCGTCACGATGCCGCCGGGGTACCGCACGTCCACGAACAGCAGGCACGCCGGCCGCGCCTCCATCAGCCGGCGGTAGTGATCGGGCTGCTCGATGTGGCTGCCCAGGTGCAGCACGGCGGCCCCAGTCAGGTACGACAGGTCCGCGCGCTGGTACCCGGTGGCGGCATCGATGAGCGCCAGGCGCGCCTCGATGACGTGCCCGTCGGTGCCCGGCGCGTTGCTCAGCAGCGAGCAGGGAAACCGCTGCCACGCGCCGCCGAGGCAGATCTCCAGCCACTCGTCCGTCACGGCGCGTTCCCGGACGGGAAACGTCTCGATCCCCACGCCCGCGCCGTGGCGGCGGAACTGCGCGGCCACGTAGTCCGCCGCCTGACGTTCGCCGTCCGAGCCGGCCAGCCGCACGCCGATCTCACGGGTCAGCACCGTCAGGTGCCGGGTGATCTCCTGGGTCGTGACGTATCGCATGGCCCCCCCGTACGCGCCGCGGGGCCGCCGGCCCACCCGGCGGCCCCACGAATATAGCGCAGAAGGTCCCGCTCCAGCCCGGGTCCTGCC